>DATLWR010000145.1:0-9831 GCA_035576205.1 Mariprofundaceae bacterium | reverse complement strand
GGCCGCCCGATGAAATGTTGATCATCGTCTGGCCGATCATGGCGCAACCACCCATGCTGCTGAACAGGCCGCTGACGGTATTGGCGACACCCTGGCCGATGGCGACGCGGTTGCCCTGACCGCGCGTTTCCGTCATCTCGTCCACGACGCTCATGGTCAACAGCGACTCCATCAGGCCGATGCCGGCGAGGATGACGGCATAGGGGAAGATGACCATCAGCGTTTCCAGGTTTAGAGGAACATCGGGGATATGGAAGGGCGGGAAGCCACCGCCGATATGGGCGATGTCACCGACCGTGCGCGTGTCGAGATGGCCGAAGATGACGATCAGCGACACGGTGGCGATGGCGGCGAGTCCCGCCGGGACGGCGCGGGTGAGTTTCGGCAGCAGGAACATGATGGCCATGGTAAGTGCCACCAACCCCAGCATCAGCAACATGTCGGTTCCCTGCAGCCATTCCCGGCTGCCATCCGGCAAGGTGTTCTGGAACTGCGGCAGCTGAGCCAGGAAAATGACGATGGCCAGGCCGTTGACGAAGCCGAGCATCACCGGATAGGGGACCATGCGGATGAACTTGCCGAACTTGAGTGCGCCGAAGGCAATCTGCAGCAGGCCGGTCAGCACGATAGCGGCAAAGAGGTATTCCACACCGTGCTGTGACACCAGCGCCGTCATCACCACGGCCATCGAGCCGGTGGCACCGGAGATCATGCCGGGTCGGCCGCCGATCAGCGAGGTCAGCAAACCCATCAGGAAAGCGGCATAGAGGCCGGTCAAAGGATTCACGCCGGCGACGAAAGCGAAGGCGACTGCTTCCGGCACCAGTGCCAGCGCGACGGTCAGTCCGGAAAGAATGTCGTCCTTGGCCTTGGCGGCATGCGCATAGTAGAGCTGGAACATGGGGAACTCCTGAACCTGGAACCTGAAAAGGGGCGGCGGACTCTAACGGCCAGGCCCCCGATCTCAAGTTGGCGGGCGGTCAGTGGAAAAAGACGGCCAGCCAGACGGTATCGCCGTCGGCATCCGTCCAGACAACGCGGTGCCGGCGATGGGCCGGAATGAGCAGGTGGTCGCCGGGTCCGAGCTCGCGGACCACTGCCTCCCCCTCGAACTGGATGCCCGCCGAGCCTGTCAGCAGGAGTACCCACTCGTCGTCGGGCTGATCGTACCAGAAGCCTGCCGGCGAGGCGTGGCCGCGTGAGACGATACGTTCGATGCGTACACCCCGATTCTCCAGCAGAATCTGGACCAGCTCCTCCGGCAGGTCGGCAGGGATCGCCTCGAAAATATTCCGGATTGTCATGGCTGCAGGGTAAGGCCGCCCGCTTGTGAGGCAAGAAACGCTTGAGGCATTTTTTTGCGCTAAGCTATATTCCTAACTTGTTGGCGATTTGCCTCGAGAGCGGAGGGGTATGCAGGTGGTGGGTTCCGACCAGCACTTCGAGCAGCATGGTCACCGGGTTGTCCGGGGATTCTACCTGATTGTCGCGCTGTTCGTCGGCATCGGCATCTGCCTGCTGGCGGTCAGCCAGCTGCAGGCCTATGTGCTTGATTCGGTCCGTGCCTATGTGGCTGGCGAGGGGCTGTGGTCCAAGGGCCAGAAAGAGGCGATCTATTGGCTGACCGGCTATGCCGTTTCGCACGACGAGACGGATTATCAGGCGTTTCTCGACGGTATTGCCGTTACGCTCGGCGATCGGAAGGCGCGCCTGGCACTGCAGCAGCCCGAACCGGACCTGAAGCTCGCGCGGGAGGGGTTCCTGCAGGGCGGGAACCATCCTGCCGATGTCGATAACATGATCAGTTTTTTCCTGCGCTTTCACGGGATCAGCTACATGTCGGAGGCCATCGGTATCTGGACCGAGGGCGATGCCCGCATTGCCGATTTGCGTCGGCTGGGCGAGGCATTGCACGCCGAGATCCAGGGGGGCGAGCCGAACCCGGTCGATATCGGCAGGATGCTTGGCCAGATCGATACCCTGAACCGGCAACTGACGGGGCTCGAGAAACATTTTTCGGCAACGCTGGGAGAAGCGGCCCGCTGGAGCCGGGGTCTGGCCCGCACGGTCGTCTACATATCGGTGGCACTGCTGTTTGCCGTCGGTCTGCTGCTTTCCTGGCGTATTGTGCGTCGGATTCACCAGACCGAGCAGGCACTGGTCGACAGCGAAGCGCGGTTCAGGCGCGTCGTCGACTCCAACATCATCGGCATCATGTTCTGGGATGCCGATGGGCGCGTGACCGATGCCAACGAAGCCTTCCTGCGGATCATCGGCTACACGCAGGAGGAACTGGAGGCGGGATGGATCGACTGGCGGGCGCTGACACCTCCGGAGTTTGCCGGGAAGGATGTGGCGGCACTGGCGGAGATCGACCGTAAGGGTTTCTGCACGCCGTTCGAGAAGGAGTTCGTCCATAAGAATGGCCACCGGGTGGTGGTATATCTCGGCGCCGCCCGTCTCGATGGGCCGGCCAGCCGGGGGGTGAGTTTTGTCATGGACGTCAGCGAACGGCATACCGCCGAGCAGGCGCAGCGGCTGGCCGCCGCCGTCTTCCAGGCCTCGACCGAGGGCATCATGGTGACCGACAGGAAGGGAAAGATTCAGGCGGTGAATCCGGCCTTCACGCAGATCACCGGCTATACGGCCGAGGAGGCAATCGGCAAAAGTCCGAACCTGCTCAGTTCCGGGCATCACGATGCCGAATTCTATCGCCGTCTGTGGCAGGAACTCGTTGAGAGTGATCGCTGGCGCGGCGAGATCTGGAACCGGCGCAAGGATGGCCAGGTCTATCCGGAATGGCTGTCGATCGGCGCCATCCGCAATCCGAAGGACGAGGTGGAGCAGTATGTCGGCGTGTTCAGCGACATCACCGACCGCAAGGAACGCGAACAGGTGATCTGGCACCAGGCGCACTACGATATCCTGACCGAGCTGCCGAACCGGGCGCTGTTCCAGGACCGGCTGTCGCAGGCGCTGCTGCAGGCCAGACGCCAGAAATGCATGCTGGCACTGATGTTCATCGACCTGGACGACTTCAAGGAGATTAACGACAGCTTCGGGCACAAGGCTGGCGACAACCTGCTGCAGGAGATGGCGGTCCGGCTCAGGGATTGCGTGCGGGAGTCGGATACGGTCGCCCGTCTCGGCGGCGACGAGTTCACCATCGTGCTGCCGAATCTGCATGATCTGGAGGATGCAGAGCGCGTGGCCGAGCAAATCGTCGAGGCATGTTCCCGACCCTGGTCGGTCATGGAGCAGGAGTTGTCGATGTCGGTCAGTATCGGCATTGCGCTCTATCCGCAGCACGCCACTTCGGTGGAGGATATGATGCACAAGGCCGATCTAGCCATGTATGCCGCCAAGCATTCCGGGCGCCGGGCTTTCCGCTATTATGACGACTCCTGCCAGCGCTGATCTCCGGTGGGCAGGTCACGCAGGGAAACACATGGTTGTATTGGGGGCTATGAAGATGGGTATGAACATGATGCATTGGCGGCGATCGGCTCGACTGTTGCTGCTGGCAGGCCTTGCAACAGGCATGCTGGCAGGTTGCAAGTCGCTCGATTCGACGCTGAACAGTTCCAGCAAGCTGCTGAACGTCGCCATGAGTCCGACCGGCCGCGATATCGCCAAGATCGCCAAAAGCAAGAGTCCGGGTAAGGAACTTTCCAAGGAGGCGAAGGAGCTCGGGGCCTCGTACAAGAAGGATCCCCGCAATGCCCTGCAGGATATCCAGACTGCCCGTTACCAGTTCAATCAGGTGATGTCCGGCCTGATGGGTCTGGCCGGCAAACAGTGGGGCAGCCGCAATGCCCGTATCCCCGATCGCCAGCACTACGTGAAATACACGCATAACTACAAGAGCCGCGCCGTGGTCGATTTCGACCAGGGGCGTGTGACGGTCGAGACGCTGGAGGAGGCGAATGCCAATGACAGCCTGAAAAGCGCCATCGTCACCACGCTGCTGACCCCCGACGATCCGCGTGCCGTCGATCTCTTCTCGGATGCCGAGATCAAGCTGACCAGCAAGTCGGACCCGTATCTCTACGGCCTCATTCTCGATCAGGGGAAGAAACCGGTCGCCGATCCGAAGAGTGCCGAGGCGTTCGCCGACTGGCTGGTCGCCAATGCGCAGCAGACCAAGCCGATCAGCACCGAGAGCGGTGACAAGGTTGTGCATTTCGTCGAGATCGCCATGGTCAGCAATTTCGAGGACAAGCAGGCCGAGAAGTACCGGCCGGTCGTGCAGCGTTTCGCGCAGAAGTTCGGCGTCAGCGAAAGCCTGGTATTCGGTATCATCCGCACCGAGAGCAACTTCAATCCGTTCGCAGTCAGTTCGGCGCCGGCCTACGGCCTGATGCAGCTGGTGCCGTCGAGCGGCGGCCACGAGGGTTATAAAAAGGCGCGCGGCCACGATGCCGATCCGTCGCGAGACTTTCTGTTCGACGCCGAGAACAACATCGAGTTGGGCACCGCCTATCTGGGCATCCTCTCCGGCGAACAGCTGAATGCCGTCTACAACGACACCTCGCGCGAGTATTGCGTGATCGCCGCCTACAACACCGGTCCGGGCAACGTACTGAAGGCCTTCTCGAAGGATCGCTACGAGGCGCTGGATCGCATCAACAAGATGCAGCCGCCGCAGGTCTACGACACCCTGGTGCGCAACTTGCCGTACGCGGAGACACGCAGTTACGTTCAGAAGGTGGTCAACTACCGTAAGGATTACGTCAGGCTATAAGGCTGTTCATCAATCGACGGGATTGAAATAAGAAGCCCCCGTTTCCGGGGGCTTCGATGTGTAATGTGCTTGTGGTTATTTTTAGCGGCTGGATACGCCGTTGGGCTGGGCCATTTTGCACTCCATGACTCCCTTCTGGCCTTGCACTTCGGGGACTTCATGTAGTACCGAGCGGGCAGACCACATGCCCATCTTGATCTCCTGCCACACGTAATAGATTTTGCCAGCCTGGGTATCCAGGTTCAGCGAGGAAACGTTCTCGGCATATGAGTCGATTTGATGTTGGCCCGGTGATACATCGACCATGAAGTATGTCTTGGGGCCTGTCTGCCCGAGGGTTTTGCCGTCGAGGCTGATGGTCAGCGGAATCGCACCACCCATCGACTCGTTCCTGTAAACGTAGATTCTTGCCGCATTCGCTGGCGCCTGAAATGTTTTGGCTTCGTTGTCCATATTCAGTGATGCCATCGGAACCGACGCGCAACCGCCCAGCAGCAACAAAAGAACAGCTGGTAAAAACGGTGACCTGATTTTCATAATCTGGATTCCTCCCCCACACGCTAATTTTTATTTCTTTAGCAGAAGCCAGGAATAGCCGCAATGGCATGGAAAGAGACGGTTGGCGAGAGCAGTGGCCCCGCCAGCGGGGCCACTTCGTGGTTACGGAACTATTATGCGGCCAGTTGGCGCAACACGTAGTGCAGGATGCCACCGTGGCGGTAGTACTCCCACTCCTTCGGCGTGTCGATGCGTACGACAGCCTTGAACGACTTGCCGCTGTCGGTCTTCACCTTCACCTCGCGGCTGCCGGCCTTCACGCCTTCGATGCTGAACACCTCGTGGCCGGTCAGTTCCAGCGACTCGGCGGATTCTCCTGCCTTGAACTGCAACGGCAACACGCCCATGCCGACCAGGTTGGAGCGGTGGATGCGCTCATAGGATTCCGCAATGACCGCCTTCACGCCCTGCAGCGCCGGGCCCTTGCCGGCCCAGTCGCGGCTTGATCCGGAGCCGTACTCCTTGCCGGCCAGGATGATCGACGGCACGCCGTCGGCGATGTACTTCATCGCGGCGTCGTAGATGCTCATCTGTTCGCCGTCCGGCAGGTGCAGCGTCACGCCGCCCTCGGTACCGGGAGCGAGGCGGTTGCGCAGCCGGATGTTGGCGAAGGTGCCGCGCATCATCACTTCGTGGTTGCCGCGGCGGGAGCCGTAGGAGTTGAAATCCTTCACCTCGACACCGTGTTCGCGGAGATAGGCGCCGGCCGGTGACTTCGCCTTGATCGAGCCTGCCGGCGAGATATGGTCGGTGGTCACCGAGTCGCCGAGCACGGCCAGCACGCGGGCGCCCTCGATGTCGCCGATCTCTCCCGGCTCCTTCTTCATGCCGGTGAAATAGGGCGGGTGCTGGATGTAGGTCGAGGCGGCATCCCAGGCGAAGCGCTCGCCTGCGGGAGCAGCCAGTGCCTGCCAGTTGGCATCGCCCCTGAAGACCTCGGCATAGGATTTGGTGAACTGGTCGCGGCGCACCGAGGCCACCGCGGCGCTGATCTCCTCGCGGGTCGGCCAGATGTCCGCAAGGTAAACGTCGTTGCCGTCCTTGTCCTTGCCGAGCGGTTCGCTGGAAAGGTCGATGTTCATGGTGCCGGCGATGGCGTAGGCGACGACCAGCGGCGGGCTCGCAAGATAGTTCAGCTTCACCTCGGAGTGCACGCGGCCCTCGAAGTTGCGGTTGCCGGAAAGCACCGAGCAGACGGCGAGGTCACCCTTGGCGATCGCCTCGGAAACTTCCCCGGGCAATGGGCCCGAATTGCCGATGCAGGTAGTGCAGCCGTAGCCGACGACGTGGAAGCCGAGCTTCTTCAGCGGCTCCATGAGTCCGGCATTCTCCAGATACTCGGTCACCACCAGCGAGCCGGGGCCGAGCGAGGTCTTCACCCACGGTGCCGATTTCAGGCCGAGCGCAGCGGCCTTCTTGGCCACGAGTCCGGCGCCCAGCATCACGGAGGGGTTTGAGGTGTTGGTGCAGGAGGTGATGGCGGCGATCACCAGGTCGCCGTCGTACAGCTCGTAGTTCTCGCCGTTAATGGTCAGCGGCACGCAGATCCGATGCTCGCGGGCGGCCGGCTGCTCCTCGCTCTGATTTTCGACTCCCACGGCGTTGTGGCCGCCCTCGTCCTTGAAACGGTCGATGCTGCCGCTGTTCAGCGCCCGCACCGTGTCCACGGCGGCCTTCACCGAACCCTTCACATCGCTCATCGCGATCCTGTCCTGCGGCCGCTTCGGGCCGGCCAGCGACGGCACCACGATGCTCATGTCGAGGCTGAGCGTCTCGCTATAGTCGGCGACACTGCCGTCGCGGTACATGCCCTGTGCCTTCGCATAGGCCTCGATCAGTGCGACCTGTTCGTCGGAGCGGCCGGAGAGGCGCAGGTAGTTCAGCGTTTCGCCGTCGATCGGGAAGATGCCGCAAGTGGCACCATACTCCGGCGCCATGTTGGCGATCGTGGCACGGTCGGCCAGCGGCAGGTTGTCCAGCCCCGCGCCGTAGAATTCGACGAACTTGCCGACGACGCCGTGCTTTCTGAGCATCTCGGTAACGGTCAGCACGAGGTCGGTGGCGGTCGCACCCTCCGGCAGCTTGCCGGTCAGTTCGAAGCCGACCACCTTTGGTACCAGCATCGAGATCGGCTGCCCGAGCATCGCCGCTTCCGCCTCGATACCGCCCACACCCCAGCCCAGCACGCCGAGGCCGTTGATCATCGTGGTGTGCGAGTCGGTGCCGACCAGCGTGTCGGGGTAGGCGACCCCCTCGTCGTTGACGAACACGGTGCGCGCCAGGTATTCGAGGTTCACCTGGTGCACGATGCCGGTGTCGGGCGGCACCACCTTGAAGTTGTCGAAGGCCTTCTGGCCCCATTTCAGGAAGTTGTAGCGCTCGCGGTTGCGTTCGAATTCCAGCTCGGCGTTCTTGGCCATGGCATCGTCGGAGCCGAAGGCATCGACCTGCACGGAGTGGTCGATCACGAGCTCGGCCGGCACCAGCGGATTGATCTTCTCCGGATCACCGCCCAGGGCCGCCATCGCATCACGCATGGCGGCCAGATCGACGACGGCCGGCACACCGGTGAAGTCCTGCATCAGCACGCGCGCCGGCATGTAGGCGATCTCACGCGACGGTTCGGCCTTGGCATCCCAGTCGACGATCGCTTCGATGTCGCCCTTCGTCACCACTTCACCATCCTCGCGGCGCAGCAGGTTCTCGAGCAGGATCTTCATCGAGAACGGCAGGCGGGCGATCTTGTCGGCATTGGCGCCCGCGGCGGCGAGCCGGTAATAGGTGTAGGTCTTGTCACCGACCTTCAGGGTGCTTTTGGCATCGAAACTGTTGTGCACGGTCGTCTCCTTGTGAATCCGGAAAAGGGATGCCAAGGCTAGCGTTGGCGTCATGTTTTGAAAGTCCGGATGCTGGAGGCCGGAAGCCGTCTGGTCGGCCGCGATGGCGGTCACAATTTTCGCGCTGTGGCGGGGGATTCTTCCCTCCTTCCCGGCCGATTGGCGAAGCATACGTTTCGCCTGTCAGCCATAGGCTGATCTATTCAGGAGGCAAGTAATCGTATGCGTAAAACCATGTTGACCGTGGCTGCCCTGGCAGCATTCGGGTTGGCGACCGTTCCGGCAATGGCGGCTGAGGCTGCTCCTGCAGCGAAGGCAGAAGCTGCAGCGCCGGCCAAGAAAGAAGTAGCTGCGAAGCCGCACAAGAAGCATCACCACCACAAGGCCAAGAAAGCCGAAAAGCCGGCTGCCAATACGCCTGAGGCCAGGTAACAGCGGCAGTAGCGGAAAACGCGTCTGTTCTCTTGGAAAGCCCCGCCGTCCGGCGGGGCTTTTTATTTGATTGCTCCGGCCTGCCGGATACGTGTGCAAGGTCTAGAGTATGGATATGAAATTCGGCCTGGGTGATCTTGCGGAGCGGCGCAGCTGGATGGTGGAGACGATTCGCAACGAGGCACGGCTGTGTGCCCGCTACACCGGCCGGCCGGAGCTGGCAGGGCGCGTCATGGAAGCCATGGGCAGGGTGGAGCGGCACCGGTTCGTGCCGTTCGTGCTGCACTACGCCGCCTACGACGATGCCGCCCTGCCGGTCGGGCACGGACAAACCATTTCACAGCCTTTCATCGTGGCGCTGATGACCGACCTGCTCGATCTGCAAGGAAACGAACGGGTGCTGGAGATCGGCACCGGTACCGGTTACCAGACGGCGATCCTGGCCGAACTGGCAGCACAGGTGTTCAGCGTCGAGTGCGTCGACGCACTTGCCGATGCTGCCCGCCAGCGGATCGATGAACTGGGGCTGTCGCAGCGGGTGACGCTACGGACGGGCAACGGCTGGCTGGGCTGGCCGGAAGAGGCGCCGTTCGACGGCATCATCGTGACCGCGGCCGCCGAGCGCATCCCGCCGCCGCTCGCCGAGCAACTTGCCCCCGGTGGCAGGCTGGTGATCCCGATCGGTCCGCCCGGCTATACGCAGCAACTGATGCGCGTCGAAAAAACAGCGCAAGGGGAGCTTTCGATGCGCGACATGCTGCCGGTGGCCTTCGTGCCGCTGCTGGAGAACCCATGAGCCCGTTCACCTGACGGCTACACTGGGATCGCGGGCATGAACGGGTTCCGGAAATTGCACTCTCCGCAGTGGCAAGCACCGGGATTGTGGACTAAGTTTAATAGGGCCAGCCATAGGCTGACATTCACAGGAGGCAACGAAGTGTATGCGTAAAACCATGTTGATCCTGGCTGCCGTGGCGGCATTCGGGTTGGCAACTGTTCCTGCCATGGCCGCAGACAGGAATCAGGCTTCGGCACCACCAGCCAAGGCGAAGGGACCTGACGTCCGCATGTCGGGCAAGGCCAAGGGGCCGGATGTCAGGGGGCCGGATGTCCGCATGTCGGGCAAGACCAAAGGGCCGGACATCAAAGGGCCGGATATCAAGGGGCCGGATATCAAGGGAGCAGGCAAGCCCGCAGCGCATTGAGCGCGGCAAGCGAAACGCCCTGACGGTTATCTTGCGAAGCCTCGCCCATCGGCGG
>DATLWR010000144.1:0-19780 GCA_035576205.1 Mariprofundaceae bacterium | reverse complement strand
TGGACCTGCTCCAGGTTGTTGACGTTGAATGCCGGCATGCCGTAACCGTGTTCGGCGGCATGGTCGAGCAATTGACGCATTGAAATAAGTGCCATGTTGTCCTCCTAAAGAATCGATTCAGTTGTGTTGCCCGCGATTGTTGTCTCGCAAGGGCGGAAAAGCAATTTTTCCCTAGTTCTTCAAAGGTCTTCGCCGACGCGGATGATCTTCATCGCGTTGGTTGCACCCGACTTGCCCATCGGCGTGCCGAAGGTCATGACGACGAGGTCGTCCGGACCTGCCAGCCCGTTGGCGATCAGCATTCTTTTCACATCCATCGTCGCCTTCGGCGCATCCGTGGGTCCGTAATTGCCCTCGATGGCGATCGGCGTGACGCTGCGATAGATGGCTACGCGGCCGAGGGTCTTTTCCTCCGGGGTCAGCGCATAGATCGGTACTTCGCCGAGGTGGCGCGACATGTAGAGCGCCGAGCGGCCGCTCTGCGTCATCGCGATGATCGCCTTGATCGGCATGATACGGGCCGACTCCATCGCCATGCGGGCAATGCACTCGTCAATGGTTTCCGGCGGGAAGCGCGGATCGCGGGTCTGCGAGGAGGGGAGAACCTTCTGCTTCTCGGTCTCCACACAGGTGCGGTGCATCGCCTTGACCGCCTCGATCGGATACTTGCCGGCCGCCGACTCGCCGGAAAGCATCACTGCATCGGCGCCGTCGAGCACGGCGTTGGCGCAGTCGTTCACTTCCGCACGGGTCGGGATCGGGTTGCTGATCATCGACTCCATCATCTGGGTGGCGACGATGACCGGGCAATTGTATTTCGGAGCCAGGCGCAGGATGCGCTTCTGTACCGGCGGGACGGCGGCATCGCCGATCTCCACGCCGAGATCGCCGCGGGCAACCATGACCACGTCGCTGGCAGCAAGGATCGACTCGAGATTCTCGACCGCCTCGGCGCGCTCTACCTTGGCCACGAGGCCTGCATGGCCGCCGGCTTCACGCACCAGCTGGCGCGCATACTCCATGTCCGCACCGTCGCGCGGGAAGGAGATGGCGATGTAGTCGACACCGATCGCGCAGGCGGTCTTGATGTCTTCCTTGTCCTTGTCGGTCAGGGCTGCAGCCGACAGGCCGCCGCCGGCACGGTTGATGCCCTTGTTGTTGGAGAGCTCGCCACCGACCACGACGGTGCAGTGGATCTCCTGGCCCTTGACGGCATCGACGTCCATGACGATCAGGCCGTCGTTGAGCAGCAGGCGGGCGCTTGGCGCCACGTCGCCGACCAGCTCCTTGTAGGTCAGGCCGACGCGCTCGTCGTCACCGGCATCGAGCGGCAGGGCTGCATCGAGGATGAATTTCTGGCCTTCCTTCAGCAGCGTCTTGCCGGTCTTGAATTTGCCGGTACGGATCTTCGGGCCCTGCATGTCGGCCAGGATACCGACGACGACACCGTGCTTCTTGGCCGCAGCGCGGACATTCTCGGCGCGGGTGCGGTGCTCCTCAGGCGTACCGTGGGAGAAGTTCAGGCGTACAATGTTGACGCCGGCAGCCACAAGCTTGTCCAGAACCTCCGGTTTCTCGGAGGCGGGGCCCAGTGTGGCAACGATTTTGGTTCTGCGGATATGGGTCACTTGGCGGCACGCTCCTCAAGCATTGCAACGGCCGGCAGCTTCTTGCCCTCGAGGAACTCGAGGAAGGCACCGCCGCCGGTAGAGATGTAGGAAACCTTGTCGCCGACGTTGTACTTGGCGATGGCCGCCAGAGTGTCACCGCCGCCGGCGATCGAGAACGCCTTCGACTCGGCAATGGCTTCGGCGATCGCCTTGGTGCCGCCGGCGAACTGATCGAACTCGAAGACGCCGACCGGGCCGTTCCAGACGATGGTGCCCGCCTTCTTCAGGATGTCGATCAGCGCCTGCGCCGAGTCCGGGCCGATGTCGAAGATCATGTCGTCGGCTGCGACGTCCTTGACGTTCTTCAGCGTCGCTTCGGCGGTAGGGGAGAATTCCTTGCCGCAGACGACGTCGGTCGGTACCGGGATGTCGCCGCCGCGGGCTTGGGCGGCAGCGGTCAGGCTCTTGCAGGTGTCGATCAGATCGGCCTCATAGAGCGACTTGCCGACCGGGTGACCGGCGGCCGCAATGAAGGTGTTGGCGATGCCGCCACCGACCACGAGCTGGTCGACAACCTTGGAGAGCGACTCCAGCACGGTCAGTTTGGTGGAAACCTTGGAACCGCCGACGATGGCGACCATCGGGCGCTTCGGATTGTCGAGCGCCTTGCCCAGCGCTTCCAGCTCAGCGGCCAGCAGCGGGCCGGCAGAGGCGACCGGGGCGAAGCGGCCGACGCCGTGGGTCGAGGCTTCGGCGCGGTGGGCGGTACCGAAGGCATCCATCACATAGACGTCGCACAGCGAGGCATACTTCTTGGAGAGCGCCTCGTCGTTCTTCTTCTCGCCCTTGTTGAAGCGGATGTTCTCGAGCAGCACCAGCTCGCCATCGGCGACGGCCGGAGCCTTCTCCAGGTAATCCTTCACCAGGCGGACTTCCTTGCCCAGCAGCTTGGAGAGGTGGCGGGCCACCGGTGCCAGCGAGTATTTCTCCTCGAACTCGCCCTCGGTCGGACGGCCCAGGTGGCAGCAAACCATGACCTTGGCACCGGCCTTCATGGCGTGCTGCATGGTGGGTAGGCTGGCGCGGATACGGGTATCGTCGCCCACTTCGCCATCAACCAATGGAACATTCAGGTCCTCGCGGATCAGGACGCGTTTGCCTTTCAGATCGAGATCGGTCATTTTGATTACGGACATTGCTTACTCCTTGTAGGGCATGAATTGCGCAAGCTTGTCAAAGCAGTGTAACAAGGATGTGAATTCATGGTTCTCGGCCGGCCTTGCACCGGGCGTTTGTCGTTGGCTGCTACCTGATCACAGCTGGGGCAACAGACAGTGACAAACGCGGGGGCCGTGAAGCCCCCACGATGTTTCGCTTACTTCGCGATGTGGCGGACCACCCGCATCATGTTGCAGGTGTAGCCGTACTCGTTGTCGTACCAGGCAACGATCTTCACGAAAGTGCCGTCGATGGCGATACCCGCTTCGGAGTCGAAGATGGACGGACGGGAGTCGCCGCGGAAGTCGGTGGAGACGACCTTGTCGCTGGTGAAACCGAGCACACCCTTCAGCTCGCCCTCGGAAGCCGCCTTCATGGCTGCGACGATGGCGTCATAGGTGGTCTCCTTGTTCAGCTCGACGGTCAGGTCGACAACCGAAACGTCGGAGGTCGGGACGCGGAACGCCATGCCGGTCAGCTTGCCGTTCAGCTCCGGGATCACCTTGCCCACAGCCTTCGCCGCACCGGTGGAGGAGGGGATGATGTTTTCCAGGATACCGCGGCCGCCGCGCCAGTCCTTGTTGGACGGACCGTCAACGGTCTTCTGGGTGGCGGTGGCAGCGTGCACGGTGGTCATCAGGCCGCGCTTGATGCCGAAGTTGTCGTTCAGCACCTTGGCCACCGGCGCCAGGCCGTTGGTGGTGCAGGATGCTGCGGAAACGATCTTCTGGCCGGCGTAGGTGTTGTGGTTCACACCGTAGACGAACATCGGGGTCTTGTCCTTGGATGGAGCCGACTGCACGACCTTCTTGGCACCGGCGTCGATGTGCTTCTGGCAGGTCTCTTCGGTCAGGAAGAAGCCGGTGCACTCGAGCACGACGTCAACGTTGACCTCGTTCCACTTCAGGTTGGCCGGGTCGCGCTCGGCGGTCAGGCGGATCTTCTTGCCGTTCACGATCAGGTTGTTGCCCTCGACCGACACGTCGCCGTGGAAGCGGCCATGCACGGAGTCATGCTTCAGCATGTATGCCAGGTAGTCCGGCTCCAGCAGATCGTTGATGGCGACGACCTCCATGTCCGGGAAGTCCTTGGCGACGGCGCGGAACGCCATGCGGCCGATGCGGCCAAAACCATTGATGCCAACTTTAATCGTCATATCACTTCTCCTTGTGCTTAAAGGTAATCAGAGCGAGTTCGCGGTGTTCACGACGTTCTCAACCGTGAAGCCGAACTCCTTGAACAGTTCCTCTGCCGGGGCCGATTCGCCGAAGCGGTCGATGCCGACAACCTTGCCGTTCAGACCAACGTACTTGCCCCAGAAGCCGGTGACGCCGGCTTCCACCGCCACGCGCTTGGTGACGGAGGAGGGAAGTACGGATTCCTTGTATGCCGCATCCTGGGCATCGAACAGCTCGGTGCACGGCATGGAGACGACACGGGCCTTCTTGCCCAGCTTGGCCAGTTCCGCCTGGGCGCCCAGTGCCAGCTGCACCTCGGAGCCGGTAGCGATCAGCAGGATCTCCGGCTTGCCATCGCAGTCGGAGAGCACATAGCCGCCGCGCTCGATGTTGGCGACCTGTTCGTCGCTGTACTCGTTGCAGGGCAGGCCCTGGCGGGTGAAGATCAGGATCGACGGGTTGTCGCGACGTTTCACCGCATGCTTCCAGGCCACGGCCGACTCGACCGCGTCGCACGGACGCCAGGTGTTCATGCGCGGGATCATGCGCAGCGTGGCGATCTGCTCGACCGGCTGGTGGGTCGGGCCATCTTCACCGAGACCGATGGAGTCGTGGGTGTAGACGAAGATGGTGCCGATCGACATCAGTGCCGACATGCGCACCGCGTTGCGGGCGTACTCGGAGAACATCAGGAAGGTGCCGCCGAACGGAATCACGCCGCCATGCAGTGTCATGCCGTTCATGATGTGCGACATGCCGAACTCGCGAACGCCGTAGTGCATGTAGTTGCCGTGCGGGGTCTCCTTCGAGAAGGCGACAGCTTCAGCCCACTTGGTGTTGTTGGACGGTGCCAGGTCGGCGGAGCCGCCAACCAGCTCCGGCAGGGCTGCGGCGAAGGCGCCGATGGTCTTGCCGGAAGCGACACGGGTCGCCCAGCCCGGCTTGTCGGCGCGCAGCTTGGCGATCCAGTCGTTGGCAGCCTTCTCGAAGCCCTTCGGCAGTTCGCCCTTCAGGCGGCGGCCCAGCTCGGCGCCCAGTTCCGGGTAGGCCTTGCTGTAGGCAGCGAAACGCTTCTCCCAGTCGGCCTCTGCGGCCTTGCCCTTCTTCTTGGCATCCCAGCCGGCATAGACGTCATCCGGAACTTCGAACGGGCCGTAGTTCCAGCCCAGCTCCTTGCGGACCAGGTCGCACTCTTCGTTACCAAGGGCTGCGCCGTGGCAGTCGTGGCTGCCGGCCTTGTTCGGCGAGCCGAAGCCGATGATGGTCTTGCAGCAGATGAGGGTCGGCTTGGAGGTCTCGGCGCGGGCTGCCTCGATGGCCTGCTTGATCTCGTCAGCGTCATGGCCGTCGACATTGCGGATCACCTGCCAGCCGTAGGCCTCGAAGCGGCCCGGGGTGTCGTCAGTGAACCAGCCCTCGACGTGGCCGTCGATGGAGATGCCGTTGTCGTCCCAGAACGCGATCAGTTTGCCCAGGCCCAGCGTGCCGGCCAGCGAGCAGGCCTCGTGCGAAATGCCTTCCATCATGCAGCCATCGCCCATGAAGACATAGGTGAAGTGGTCGATGATTTCGTGGCCCGGCTTGTTGAACTGGCCGGCCAGGATGCGCTCGGCGACGGCCATGCCGACGGCATTGGTGATGCCCTGGCCGAGCGGGCCGGTGGTGGTCTCGACACCCGGCGCATAGCCGTACTCCGGGTGGCCCGGGGTCTTCGAGTGCATCTGACGGAAACGCTTGAGCTCGCTCATCGGCAGGTCATAGCCGGTCAGGTGCAGCAGGGAGTAGATCAGCATGGAGCCGTGGCCGTTGGAGAGGATGAAACGGTCGCGGTCGGCCCACTTTGGGTTGGCCGGGTTATGCTTCATGTAATCGTTCCACAGCACCTCGGCGATATCCGCCATGCCCATCGGGGCGCCCGGATGGCCGGAATTGGCCTTCTGCACGGCGTCCATCGACAGGGCGCGGACCGCATTGGCCAAGTGTCTGCGATTGGTCTTGCTCATTGGTTTACCTCGTTGGCGTTTTTATGAAATAAAACTGGTTATACATGCAGGGTCGTCTGCACACGGCGGATATTGCCGAGTGCGCCCGACAGCACGACGGTATCGGTGGTCATGTAACGGCCGCCCTGATCGCGACCGACCTTGACGTGCTGCACGTAGGCGCCGCTGGTGAGCCCGGTGGCAATGAACATGACGTCGTCGCTGGTGACCAGCTCGTCACGTGCGATGATCCTCGTCGTGTCGATGCCTTCCTTCTTGCAAAGCTCGATCTCGAAATCCTTCTGCGGTGCCATGCGCCCGAACATCTCCGCACCCATGGCGCGGGCGGCACAGGCGGTGACGATACCTTCCGGAGTGCCACCGATGCCGAACAGCGCGTCACAGCCCATGTTCAGCACGGCCTGGATGGCCCCGTTGACGTCGCCGTCGGTGGCCAGGCGCACCTTGGCTCCGCAAGCGTAGACGTCTTGGATCAGATCCTTGTGGCGCGGCTTGTCGAGGATGAACACGCGCACCTCGCGGATGTCCTTGCCCAGCGACTTGGCCAGGGCCTGCAGACGATCGGCTACGGGAGCCTCCGGATCGATCTTGCCGCGTGCGGCACGCGGATAGACCTGCTTGTCCATGTAGAAGCAGGAGCCGGGGCGGTACATCGCGCCCTCGGGGGCGGCGGCCAGCGTCACGATGGAGCCGGGCATGTCCTTGGCGAAAAGGTTGGTGCCCTCGATCGGGTCGACGGCGATATCCACCCCCATTCCTTCGCCAGTGCCGACGGATTCGCCGTCGTACAGCGCCGGGGCTTCGTCCTTGGCGCCTTCGCCGATCACGACAGTGCCGCGCATGCGCACCCTGTTGATCCGCTCTCGCATGGCGTCGACGGCCAGACCATCACCTTCATCCTTCTTGCCGGAGCCGATATGCGGTGCACAGGCGCGCGCAGCCGCTTCGCAGACCTCGACGAGATCGATCTTCAGACTGTCAATGGTGGACATTCCTTCCCCCCGGATAATTCAGAGCCCCGCATACTAGCGAATTGAATCCGAAAAATCGAGACGGATTTGCGTCCTTATCCTAATCAAAAGTGTGGTTATTCAGCCTTCGAGGATGGAGCAAAGTTTCGACTGCAGTGTTTCTGTCGCCGTGGCGAGGATCGGCGAGGTCAGCCGGTTTGCCGGGAATACGGGACGGCTTGAAAAGTCGCCGACCTTGCAGCCTGCTTCCGTGGCAAGCAGCGATCCGGCAGCGAAATCCCAGATTTTCTCGCCGCCGTGAATGATGAAATCACCGCGGCCTGCGGCCAGCCAGGCCCACTCCAGGGCGCAGCTGCCGATATTGCGCTGGCTGCGATACAGCTTGCGGGTCGCCAGCATGGCGGACTGGTCGGCGGAGAGACGTTTGAAATCGATGTAGCCGACGGCTTCGTCGAGAGAGTCAACCTGGCTGCCACGAATCGTCTCGCCGTTGAGCTGTGCGCCAAGGCCGGTCTCGGCGACGAAGGTTTCCTGCCGGACGGGATCGTGGATGCAGGCCAGTACAGGAAAGCCATCGACGATCAATGCCAGTGACGAGCCGAAAACCGGGATGTTTGCGACGAAATTGGTCGTGCCGTCGAGCGGATCGAGGCACCAGTAACGGCCGTTGCTGTTCTTCAGGCAGTGCAGCTGGTCGGCCTCGCGCATCTCCTCGCTGAGGAAGGCGATGTCCGGCGCCAGACGGTAGAGCTCTTCGGAGACGAACGTCTGACAAGCCAGGTCGGTGGTGGTGACGATGGAGCCGTCCGATTTCCGGGCTGTCCGCGACACCGACCGGAACGCGGGCATGATGATGTCGCGTCCTGCCCGTTCCAGGATGCCGGCCAGCGCCCCGGCATTGAATGTCATCGTTCCGTCCGTAAGGATCGCATGAGGCCGGAACCTAACCGATAGAGACGGATGTCGTGAAGGCGTCTAGACTAGGCTGCGGCGGCCCGGCGGCCGGTAGAAAAAGGGGGATATAAGATGGCGAAGCACGGTAAACTGAAGGGCAACATGGTCATCGGCCAGTCGGGCGGGCCGACGGCGGTGATCAATCAGTCGCTGGTCGGCGCGGTGCTGGCGGCGCGCAAGCGCGACGAAATCACGGGCATTCTCGGCGCCCGCCACGGTATCGCCGGCATCATGGCCGAGGATTTCATCGATCTCTCCACGCAGTCGAAGGGCCAGCTCGAGAAGGTGGCCAACACACCGGCCGCCGCACTCGGCTCGGTGCGGCTGAAGCCCGGCAAGGCCGAGTGCGAGAAGGTGTTCGAGGTGTTCCGCAAGAACGACGTGCGCTATTTCTTCTATATCGGCGGCAACGATTCGGCCGAGACCGCGCATATCATCTCCGAGATGGCCCGCGAGGCGAACTACGATTTCTGCACCGTGCATATCCCGAAGACCATCGACAATGATCTGAAGGTGACCGACCACTGCCCGGGCTTCGCCTCGGCGGCGAAGTTCGTCGCGCTGGCTTTCATGGGCGACGACCGCGACAACCGGGCGCTCGCCGGCATCAAGATCAACGTCGTGATGGGCCGCCATGCCGGCTTCCTGACTGCCGCCTCGGCGCTGGCGCGTCAGGCGCCGGACGACGGGCCGCACCTGATCTACCTGCCGGAGCGGGTGTTCGACCGCGACAAGTTCAAGGCCGACGTGAAGAGGGTCTACAAGAAACTCGGCCGCTGCGTGATTGCCGTCTCCGAGGGGGTCGCCGATGCGGACGGCAACCCGATCGCCACGACCGGAGAGAAGGATTCGCACGGCAACGTGCAGCTCTCCGGCACCGGCGCGCTGGGCGATACGCTGGCCGCGCTCGTGAAGGAGGCCTTCAAGGGCGAGAAGGTGCGCGTGCGTGCCGATACCTTCGGCTACCTGCAGCGCAGCTTCCCGACCATCATCTCCGAGGTGGACGCGAAAGAGGCGCGCATGGTCGGCAAGTTCGCCGTCAAGCAGGCGGTGGCGGCCGGCACGAACGGTTCGGTGGCCATCCGGCGCATCAAGAGCAACCCCTACGAGAGTGCCTGTTTCATCACGCCGCTTGCCAGCGTGGCGCGCGAGGCGACGCACATGAAGGACGAGTTCATCAATGCCGCCGGCAATGACGTGACGAAGAAGTGGCTCAACTATGTGGCGCCGCTGGTCGGTAAGCTGCCGAAGATGGGGCGGCTCTGATCCGGCGGCCGGATCCGGCAGTCATGCGGGCAGGAGAAGGGCGATCCGACCGGTAAACGCCTGCCGACAACTGTATATTGCCGTTCTGCTGCTGCCGGTATTCTGTGCCGCAACGGCAGTGCAGGCCGCCGAGCCGCGGCTCAGGCCCGCCGACTGGGCCATGCCGGTGATTTCGGATCACCTGCATAACTGGTACAAGGTCGATGACCGCGTTTACCGCAGCGAGCAGCCGGATGCCGAGGGCATGGCCGATCTGGAGGCGATGGGCATCCGGCGGGTGCTGAGCCTGCGCGAATTCCATGGCGATGCGGAAGCGGTCAGCAAAACGCATCTGCAGTCGTTCCGGATTCCCATCGATACATGGCATATCACCGACGATGAGGTGGTGCAGGCGCTGCGTATCATCCTGGCCTCCGACGCGCCGATCCTGGTGCACTGCTGGCACGGCTCCGACCGCACCGGCACGGTCATCGCCATGTACCGCATCGTCGTGCAGGGCTGGAGCAGAGCGGCCGCCATCGACGAACTGGTGCACGGCGGTTATCACTATCATTCGATGTACGGCAACATCATCACTTATCTGGAGCATGTGGATATCGATGCCATCCGGCAGCGGTTGAAGGAGTAATGATCTTCGGGAAAGGTTGTCATTTGCAGGTTTAGTGGCTACTTACAGAATGGAACCGGAATATCACAAGGGAGACAGATATGAGAAAGCTGATGATCCTCGCCATCCTGGGAGGCTTCGCATTCGTGGGGACAGCCTGCTCGCCGGAAGTGGGCAGTGAAGCGTGGTGCAAGAAGATGGAGAAGAAGCCCAGAGGCGACTGGACGATGAGCGAGCTGCAGGACTACACCAAGTACTGCGTCCTCAAGGAGAAGAGGGAATAACTGGCAGCGCCGGTGATTGGCCCGCGAGGCCAATCACCGGTCGGTCCACTGTCAGTCGTCACCCTCGTCGTGGTCGTGGCGATGGTAATGGCGGTGTTCGCCACCGCCTTCACGTTCGTATTCGTCTTCATGCTCGCCGCGATGACCGCGTCGATAATCACCCTGGTAGTCCCCGCGCTGCGGATCCCCCAGCACGGCGCCGGTTGCGGCACCGATGGCGCCACCGACTACCGCGCCCTCGACCGCCCGGCCGTTGCCGGAACCGATGATGGCACCCGCCGCCGCACCGATGGCACCGCCCGTCACGGCGGAGTCGCGCTGTTCGTCCGTGGCGCAGGCGGCAAGGGCCAGACAAAGCAATAAGGGAAGATATTTCATGGCAGACCCCCTGTGGTTGCTCGCATTATAGCAGGGTTCCACCTTCCCGAAGGGTGGAAAAGTTCCGCGGGAGGAGTACATGCAGGCCGGGTATGGAGGAGGGTGGCGGGGCTTCAGGCAGCGCCGGGCATTCCCCACTGCTCCTGCAGGGCCGGCAGGCTCTTGCGGTCGGTGATCACCACCACCTCGTCGTCCACCTTCAGCTCCGTATCGCCGTCGGGAATGATCAGCTTGCCGGCGCGATAGAGGCAGACGACGCGGGTCGGCTTCGGCAGCTTCAGCTCCCGCAGGGGGACGGCACTCTCCTCGCGCGCCACCAGCGAAAAGATGCGCGCGTCTTCGCGGATCATCGTCGACAGTTCCAGCGGATCCTGGCCCTCCAGCATGTCGGCGAGATAGCGGCCGATGGTGCGGCCGGGGATGATGGTGCCGTCGAGTCCCAGCTCGATGCAGATATGCTCGAATTCAGGGTCCTCGATCTTCGTGACGATGCGCGGAAAACCGAGCGACCGACCGACCAGGCTGGCGATGATGTTGGCCTGGTCGTTACCGGTCAGGCAGAAGAGCACGTCGGTCTTGGCCGGGTCGGCCTCGCGCAGGATCGCCGGCTTGCTGCCGTCGCCGTGCAGGAAACCGCAGTCAAGTTCGCCGGACAGGGCCTCGATGACCTCCTTGTTCTGCTCGACGATGACCACCTCCTGGCCGCGTTTGAGCAGCAGCCTGGCTGTGATTACCGCCAGTGAGGTCGCACCGATAAAGACTGCCCGCATCATGCCTCCACGCGGCGGCCGATCCAGGTGGGCGGATAGAGCACCACCAGCAGCGCCACGATGTCAATTCGGCCCAGCAGCATGTCGGCGCAGAGCAGCAGCTTCAGCGGCGATGGCAGTGCCGGTCCGCTGATGCCGGTGGAGAGTCCCACCGTACCCGTTGCCGATACCACCTCGAACAGGGCCCGCAGGGGAGCATAGCCGAAATAGAGGAAGAGCAGCCAGGAGAAGAATACCACGAGGGCGAACAGCAGGATGATGAACAGCGCCTGCACGATGTCGTCGTCCTCGAGCACGCGCCCGCCCAGTTTCGGTTCGATGACGGCATGGCTCGGCATGGAGGAGCGACGCAGCACCATCTGCAAGAGGCGCAGCAGGATCAGGAGACGCAGGATCTTGAAGCCGCCCGCCGTGGAGCCGATGCCGCCGCCGACGGCCATCGCCGCGATCAGGACACCCAGAAACATGTTGCCGAGACCACTGATATCCAGTGTCGAAAAGCCGGTCGTCGTCTGCGCCGAGATGCCGAGCAGCAGGCCGTGCCGGATGGACTGCGCCCAGCCAAAACCGTGCATGGTGTGAAAGAGCAGGGTGAGGATGAGCGCGAAGAACAGGCAGGCGGCCACCAGCGCCCGCAGTTCGAGGTCAGTCGCAACAGCGCGCCAGTCGCGGTTCCACAGGCGGTAGTAGAGCACCAGCGGCAGCGCCCCGGCCAGCGAGAAGAGGGTCACCACGGCATGGCCGCCTTCACTGTCGAGTCCGGCCAGGCTGCGATCAAGCGGCGCGAAGCCGCCGGTGGAGACGGCCGAAAGGATGAAATCCAGCGCCAGCTCCCCGTTGTCGATCAGCAGCCAGAGCAGGACGATGCCGAAGAGTGTCAGGCCGAGGTAGACGATCAGCATGCGCCGGGCGTGGGTGCGTGCCGTGGTAGCGAGGTTGTCGCTGCCGACGCTCTCCGACAGTTGCCGGGCCGTGATGTGATGCCCCATCAGGAGAGCTATGGAGAGCACGACGATGCCCAGGCCGCCGTACCATTGCATCCAGGCACGGGCGAACAGAAAGGTGTGCGGCATGCCCTCCACCGAGGTGAGGGTGGAGAGGCCCGTGGTGGTGACGGCCGATACGGCTTCGAAAAGCGCATCCATGGCGGTCAGGCCGGCACCCATCATCGGATAGATCATCAGCAGCGGGGCGATGGCGAAGGCGAGAGCAGTGATGACCAGCGCCTCGTTCAGCTGTACCCGTTCGGGCGTGGGCAGGCGCGACAGCGGCACTGCCACGAGCAGCAGCACGGCAATGACGGCAAGATAGCGGTGGGAAAATGCGTATTCCCCGAAGATCAGGGAGGCGACGAAAGGAACGACGGTGAGCAGCGCCAGCATCAGACCGAGCTGGCCGAGATACTTGCCCAGCACGGCCGGACGTACGGCATAGGTCAGGCTGCTGGCTCCCTCCGTCATCGCACCTCCACTCCCTTCTCAAGAAGCCGTAACTTCACGCCCGTATCATAGCCCATCGGCGGCAACCTGATGAGACTCTCGCAACAAAAAAGGGCGGGCCGTTTGGCCCGCCCTTGCGGATACGGCTGTTGCCAGCGAATCAGGGCAGCGACGGACGGCTGATACGGTCCAGCTTCTTGTCGGTCAGCGTCTTGAGGAAGGCGATCAGGTCGGACTTCTCCTTGCCGGTCAGCTTCAGCGGCTGGATCAGGCTGTCCTGATTCGGATCCTTCGGATTGCCACCCATGTTGTAGTGGTCGACCACCTGCTCCAGCGTCGACATGGCGCCATCGTGCATGAAGAAGGTGAAGGATGCCGAGTTGTAGAGCGACGGGGTCTTGAAAGCGCCCTTGTCGGCATTGTCCTTGGTCACCTCATAGCGGCCGAGATCTTCCTTCAGCGGTCCGACCTGCGGCACGCCGATATTGTGGAAGCCGTTGTCGGTCAGCAGCGGCGGCGTATGGCAGGTGATGCAGAGCGCCTTGCCCTGAAATAGCGCGAAGCCACGCTTGGCGGCGGCCGAGATGGCCTTCTCGTCGCCGTTGACGTAGCGCTGGAAGGGCGAGTCGGTGGCCACCAGCGTGCGTTCATAGGAAGCGATGGCCTTGGCGATATTCTCCCGCGTCGCGTCTTCGCCGAATACCTTGTTGAACTCCTTCTTGTAGGCCGGAATGGCATTCAGTTTCTTGACCACTTCATCGACATCGCCGGCCATTTCTCCCGGGGCACTGACCGGACCCATGTGGTCCGGAAGCAGGCCGGTCTGCTGCTCCAGCGAGTTGGCACGGCCGTCCCAGAACAGTGAGCTGTAATAGGCGGCATTGACCCACGACGGCGCCCAGCGGCCGAGTTCGCCGCCGTGGCCAAAGGCGCGTGCCGTATGGCCGGCACCGCCGGCAAACGGCAGATGGCAGCCGGCGCAGCTCATCGAGTCGTTCTTCGACAGGCGGGTATCGAAAATAAGCTGGTGGCCTAGCTCGATCTTTTCCTTGGTCTGCGGATTGTCGGCCGGCACCGGCACCGGCGGCAGTTTCCAGTCGGAAAGGGCGCCGGCTTCGGCCGGGGTGGCGGAAAGCAGGCCGGCGGCGAGCAGACAGGCTGCCGGCAGCAGGGAAAGGGTTGCAAGGCGGGAGGGGAATTTCATGACAATCTCCTTTGAAGTGGCCCGGACTTCTTCGAAGCGGGTCCGGTTCCCTAATATAGTTGCGAAAACCGGTTTTTCAAACCGTCTCCCGGCCCCGATAGCGGCCGGCGAAGCCGGCCATATCGTCGCCGGCCATTGCACCGTCGCGATGCCTGTGCATCCGCACATGTCGGGTGACAATGACCATCGGCGTTATCCGGGTTTCATGTCGTCGCCGTCGGCCATTCGGGTTCCCCCATGACACATTTCCCGCTGTTTGCCGGAGGCAGGGTTTGGCCGTGATTCCGACGACTTGGCGCACTCTGTCGGCATGCCAGGGGCATGGCGGAGAGGGTGGCCGCAGCCGTTGTGGCTGCGCCAGGACGGCATACCATATCCGGTGTGCCAGAAGGATGTTTTGATGCAACGGGGAGGTTGTTCATTGACATGGCAGGCAGGGGGGTGGAGCCTTCGATTAATAGAAATTCTTAGCCGTTCCGGAGCTCCCGATGCGCCATAATGCCCAAGCTTTTTCGCTTCGCCTCTGTCCGAAGATCCCCGAGTCGCTGTCGCGGCTCGAAGAGATCGCCTCCGACCTCTGGTTCTCGTGGAATTCGAGCGCCCGCGCCCTGTTTCATCAGCTGGACGAGGACCTGTGGACGATCTGCGGCCACAATCCGAAGGCCTTCCTGAAACGCGTCAACCAGGAGCGGCTCGACGATCTGGCCAAGGATCGTTCGTTCCTGGCGCAGTACCACGGCGTGGTTTCCGATTTCGAGGCCTACAAGTCGGACGAGCACCAGTGGTTCGTCGATACCTTCGAGGATGCGCAGGATCACCATATCGCCTATTTTTCGGCCGAGTTCGGCATGCACGAATCGCTGCCGATCTATTCCGGCGGCCTTGGCATGCTGGCCGGCGACCATTGCAAGTCGGCGAGCGACCTGGGCCTGCCGTTCACGGCGGTCGGGCTGCTGTACCGGCAGGGTTACTTCACGCAGGAAATCAATGCGCTGGGGCAGCAGGTCGCCATCTATCGCGACAACCGTTTCGACGACCTGTGCATCCAGCCGGCCCGCAATCCGGACGGTTCGGAACTGCTTTTCCGCCTGGCCTTCGATGCCATCGAGATGGACGTGAAGGTGTGGCTGGCCCAGGCCGGTCACATCAGCATGGTGCTGCTCGATACCGATCTGCCGCAGAACGGCGAAGAGTGCCGCGACATCACCCACCAGCTCTACGGCGGCGGCATCGTCAACCGTATCAAGCAGGAGATCGTGCTGGGTATTGGCGGCGTGCGCGCACTGCGCCTGCTCGGTATCGAGCCGACCGTCTGGCATGTCAACGAAGGCCATGCCTCGTTCACGATCCTCGAGCGCATGCGCGAGCTGGTCCAGAACGCGGGGCTGTCTTTCGACGAGGCACTGGAGGCGGTGCGCCCCAGCACGATATTCACCACCCATACGCCGGTGCCGGCCGGTCACGACATCTTCACGCACGAGCTCTTCGACCGCTATCTGGCTGACTATGCCGGCGAGCTGGGCGTATCGCTCGAACGGCTGCATGCGCTGGGCCATGCCGATTTCGGTCACGGTTCGGACGGCTTCAACCAGACGGCGCTGGCCATCCACGGTTCAGCCTACATCAACGGCGTTGCCAAGCTGCACGGCGAGGTCTCGTCGGCGATGTTCCAGCAGATCTGGCCGGATCTGACACCGGAGGAGAATCCGGTGACCTATGTGACCAACGGCGTGCACGCCGTGAACTGGCTCTCTCCCGAGTGGTTCAGCACCTTCGACCGCGTGCTGGGCGGACGCTGGCGGGGCCGCATGCTGGACCACGAGTTCTGGGAGAAGGTCAACGATATCCAGGACCCGCTGTTCTGGAGCATTCACCAGACCAACAAGCAGCGCATGCTGCAGTACGTCCGCCAGCATCTGGAGTTCCAGGCCGTGCGCAACGGCGAGAGTTCGCAGATGGTCAAGCAGCTGACCGCCAACTTCGATGCGCGCACGCTGGTGATCGGCTTCGCTCGCCGCTTCGCCACCTACAAGCGCGCCGCGCTGCTGTTCGAGGACGAGGCGAAGCTCAAGGAGCTGCTCGATTCGGCAGGCCAGCCGGTGGTCTTCCTGTTCGCCGGCAAGGCGCATCCGGCCGACATGCCAGGACAGGCGCTGATCCGCCGCATTCATGAAATCTCCCGCAAACCCGGTTTCATCGGCCGGGTGCTGATGCTGGAGGGCTACGACATGACGCTGGCGCGCTATCTGGTTTCCGGCGTCGATCTGTGGCTGAACAACCCGATCCGGCCGATGGAGGCCTCCGGCACCTCCGGCATGAAGGCGGCGATGAACGGCATCCCGAACCTGAGCATCCTCGACGGCTGGTGGCCGGAGGGTTTCCACGGCGACAACGGCTGGGCGATCGGCGGCGAGCGCGATATCGGCGACGATGCTCTGCGCAACCGCGAGGATGCCGAGTCACTCTATCACCTGCTGCGGCACGAGGTGATTCCGACCTATTACAAGCGCAACGAGAGCGGCTATTCCGATGCCTGGGTGAAGATCGCCAAGCGGGCCCAGATCAGCAGTATTCCGGAGTTCAATACCGATCGCATGGTTTCCGAATACACCAAGCACTTCTACCTGCCGGCTTCCCGGCACGGCGTCGAGATGGCGGCCAACGGTTACAAGCGTGCCAAGGAGATTGCCGCCTGGAAAACGAAGATCCGCAAGGTGTGGGACAAGGTGACGCTGGAGGCGGTCGGCGATCTCTCCGAACCGTTCGAACGGCCGTTCGGCGAGACGGTGTCGGTCAGGATCCGGGTCCATAGCGACGGAGTCACGACGGACAATTTCCGTGCCGAGGTGGTGCTGATGCGTCCGAGCCGTTCGGGCGGCTTCAAGCGCTACAAGGTGGTGCCGATGGACCATGTCGAGAACGGCATGTTTGCGGCCGATCTCGAGCTGCAGGAGTCGGGCGACTTCACCTACCAGGTGCGCATCTACCCGTACCATACGGATTTGTCGCATCCGCTGCACATGGGCATGATGAAGTACCTCTGACGGGAGAGAGGTCGCATGCGCGCCCGCCGGTAGTGGGGAATGTCACGTGTATTTTCCCTCCGTCGCATTAGGGTGCCGGCGACTTTGAAACAAGGTGACAATGATGGACGATAAGACGACCCCCCAATTCGATATCATGGATGTGCCTCCGGTGGGCAGCAGCAGCCGCGATCTGGTGGATGGCATCCAGCGCCACTACCTGCGCACGCTGGGCCAGCACCGCGCCACCAACAACAACCACTACAAGTACCAGGCACTGGCCATGGCGATCCGCGACCGGCTCATGGAGTGCTGGCGCAATACCAAGCTCGTGCAGGACGAGCACCCCAGCAAGCGTGCCTACTACCTGTCGCTGGAATTCCTGATGGGCCGGGCACTCGGCAACGCCATCCTCAATCTCGGGCTCGACGAGCAGGCCGCCGAGGCGCTGCACATGCTGGGGCTCGATATCGAGGAGACCTTCGGCGATGAGCATGACGCGGGGCTGGGCAACGGCGGCCTGGGCAGGCTCGCCGCCTGCTTCGTCGACAGCTGTGCGACGCTGCAGCTGCCGGTGATGGGCTACGGCATCCGTTACGAATACGGCATGTTCCGCCAGATGATCGAGAACGGCGCCCAGGTCGAGGAGCCGGACCACTGGCTGCGCAACGGCAATATCTGGGAGATCGAGCGGCCCGACTATGCGCAGCGCGTCCATTTCGGCGGCCGCGTGGAGCAGTACCGCGATGCCGCGGGCGTGCTGCGCAAGCGCTGGGTCGACACCCACGACGTGCTGGCCGTGCCGTACGATACGCCGATCCCGGGCTACAAGAACGGCACGGTGAACACGCTCAGGCTGTGGAAGTCGGCGGCGACCGACGAGTTCGATCTCGGCGAGTTCAACGCCGGCAGCTATCCGGAGTCGGTGGCGGCGAAGAATGCCGCCGAGCACATCTCGATGGTGCTCTATCCCAACGATGCCAGCGAGAACGGCAAGGAGCTGCGCCTTCGCCAGCAGTACTTCCTGGCTTCCGCCAGCATCAAGGATGTAATCCGCCAGTGGATCAACAAGTACGGCAAGGATTTCAGCCGCTTCGCCGAGCTCAACTGCTTCCAGCTCAACGACACCCATCCGACGGTGGCGGTGGCTGAGCTGATGCGCATCCTGATGGACGAGTACGGCCTGGAGTGGGACGAGGCCTGGGCCATCACCAGCCGCACCATGGCCTACACCAACCATACGCTGCTGCCGGAGGCGCTTGAGCGCTGGCCGGTCTACCTGTTCGGCCGGCTGCTGCCGCGGCTCTTGGACATCATCTACGAGATCAACGCCCACTTCCTGGCCGAGGTGGCGCTGCAGTGGCCGGGCGATACCGAGCGGCAGGCGCGCATGTCGATCATCGAGGAGGGGCCGGTGCAGCAGGTGCGCATGGCCTATCTCGCCATCGTCGGCAGCTTCTCGGTCAACGGTGTGGCCCAGCTGCACTCCGATCTGCTGAAGCAGGGGCTGTTCCGCGATTTCCACGAGCTGTGGCCGGAGAAGTTCAACAACAAGACCAACGGCGTTACCCAGCGCCGCTGGATGGCCTGGTGCAACAAGCCGATGGCCAAGCTGATTTCCGATACCATCGGCGACGGCTGGATCACCAATCTCGACGAGCTGAAGAAGCTGGCGCCGTATGCCGGCGATGCCGGTTTCCGCACCAAATGGGCGGCCTGCAAGCGGCAGAACAAGGAGCGGCTGGCGAAGGCCGTCGAGGAGGAGTGCGGTGTCGCCTTCAGTCCGGATGCGATGTTCGATGTGCAGGTGAAGCGCATCCACGAATACAAGCGCCAGCTTCTGAACGTGCTGCACGTGATCCATCTGTACGACCGCATCAAGCGCGGCGACACGGCGAACTGGACCAACCGCTGCGTGCTGATCGGCGGCAAGGCGGCCCCCGGCTACTACATGGCCAAGCAGATCATCAAACTGGTCAACAACGTCGCCAACGTCGTCAACAACGATCCGGAAGTCGGTGACAAGCTGAAGGTCGTCTTCTTCCCGAACTACCGCGTCTCGGCGATGGAGGTGATCGCGCCCGCAGCCGATCTCTCCGAGCAGATCTCCACGGCCGGCAAGGAGGCCTCGGGCACCGGCAACATGAAGTTCATGATGAACGGCGCGCTGACCATCGACACGCTGGACGGTGCCAACATCGAGATCCGCGAGGAGGTGGGGGAGGAGAACTTCTTCCTGTTCGGTCTCACCGCCGAGGAGGTCGAGGATACGCGTGCCGCCGGCTACGATCCGAACGCCATCATCGCCGGCGACGAGAATCTGCAGCGGGTGATGGGTCTGCTCGAGCATGGCCATTTCAACCAGTTCGAGCCGGGCATCTTCCAGCCGATCATCAATGCCATCCGCTCGCCGCACGATCCATGGCTGGTGGCGGCCGATTTCGCCTCCTATGTCGAGGCGCAGAATCGTGCTGCTGCGGCCTACCACGATCAGGAGAAGTGGGTGCGTATGAGCATCCTCAACACCGCCTGCAGCGGCAAATTCTCCACCGATCGCACGATGCGCGATTACAACCGCGAAATCTGGCGTCTCGAACCGGTCAAGCCGAACTGCAAAAAGACCTGACAACAGAAAGCGGAGCTTCGGCTCCGCTTTTTTTATTCATCCTACAATGTCCGAATTCGGCCAAAAGCGGTCATTCAATAAATAAGTATGCTCATAGGTCATGGTTTTGAGCTGCCGAGATTTCTTCGGGTGTAGGTCTTGTAGTAGCGCCGAGCAGCAAACCAAGGCCTAAAGCGGCGTACCCGTACTGAACTGCAGACAATTGATAGCCAAATATTGTCAAAATCCCGTTGGACATTGCGAGCAAAG
>DATLWR010000143.1:0-5730 GCA_035576205.1 Mariprofundaceae bacterium | reverse complement strand
GCCGATCGCCATGACCGCGACCGCCGTGATCGCCGGCCTGTTGCCGATCATGTGGGGCAGTGGGACGGGTAGTGATGTCATGCAGCGCATCGCCGCCCCGATGATCGGCGGCATGGTCACCACGACGCTGTTGAGCCTCGTCGTACTGCCGGTGATCTACGGGCTGATTCTGCAATTTCAGGAAAACAGGAAAGGAGAAACACAATGAAAATGAAACCATTCGCAATGCTGGCGGCGCTGCTGCTGCCGCTGACGGCACTGGCCGCCGATGGCGATATGCACGGTTCGATGTCCCACGATATGTCCGGTACGCAGGGCGGTATGCAGGAAAGCACGGATGGCGGTATGCCGATGCAGGAGATGTCGCCGCAGATGTTCATGAAGAAGGTCGAGGTGGACGGCTATACGGTCAGCTTCCATGTCATGCCGGCAAGTGAAGGTATGCAGCATGGAGGTTCGTCCAACTTCATGGTGAAGATCGAGAAGGATGGTGCGGTGCTGGCGCCCGTGGCCGTCAATTCGAAGGTGATTGCCCCGGATGGCAAAGCCGTATCGCAGATGATGATGAAAATGGGCGACTGGTACATGGCCGGTTACGACCTGGAGCAGCCGGGCCGATACCAGCTGATGGTGCTGTTCAAGACGGCGGATGGAGCCAGGCACTTCGGCGGTGTCTACTACCCGCAGGAAAAATAACGCCGGCCGGGAGGATATTCCGCCGTTTCTTCCGGACTCCTTGTGCTACGATGGAAAGAGCAATCAGATGACCTCGACCTGAAATGGATGCCGGCTGTCCGGCGATCCGGGTCATCGAGGAGTGGTTATGCGTTGTTTCATTACTATCGTCGGCCTGGCTGTCGCTGCCGCCGTGATCGGCTTCGGTGTCATGTACTCCGGTATCATCAATGTCGGCGCTTCCAATCCGCATGCGGCACCTACCCAGTGGTTGCTGCACACCGCCATGCAGCGCTCGGTGGCGTTTCATGCCCGCGACATCCAGGCGCCGCCGCTGGATAAGCCCGAGATGGTCATGATGGGCTTCCGCCACTACCGGGAGATGTGCGTGGGCTGCCATCTTGCACCCGGCATCGAATCGTCGGAGATCCGCCAGGGGCTGATGCCGCAGCCTCCCAAGCTGCAGGAGGTGGCCAAACACTGGGCGCCGGCCGAGCTGTTCTGGATCATCAAGAACGGCGTGAAGATGACCGCCATGCCCGCCTGGGGGACGACGCATAGCGACGAGAAGATCTGGTCCATGGTGGCTTTCCTGCAGAAACTGCCGGAAATGACGCCGGCCCAGTACCAGGAGATGGACCTGCAGGCCGGGCCGGGCGAAGGGGATGAAGATGAGGCTCACTCGCACTGATGCCTGCTGCGGGGCCGGATTCCGCATAAGGGTGTAGCACAATGGCGCACCACGAATATACCCGCGAACCGCGCGTCGCCTTCTTTTCGATGGAGATCGCGCTCGCCAATGCCATCCCGACCTACAGCGGCGGCCTTGGCATCCTGGCCGGCGACATCATGCGCACCGCCGCCGATCTCGAGCTGCCGATGGTGGCGGTGAGTCTCGCCAGCCGAGCCGGCTATTTCCGCCAGGAGATCGATGCCGAGGGCCGACAGATCGAACATCCGTCGCCATGGCAGCCACAGGAGTGGGCGCAACCGCTGGAAGCCAAGGTGGCGGTAACGATCGAGGGGCGGAATGTCTGGGTCAGAGGCTGGCTCTATGTTCTGAAGGGGCATATGAACGGCAAGCAGCCGGTCATCCTGCTCGACACCGATCTTGACGAGAACCAGAGCGACGACCGGCTGATCACCCATTACCTCTACGGCGGCGACGAGGCGTATCGGCTGAAACAGGAGATGGTGCTCGGTATCGGCGGTGTGCGGCTGTTGCAGGCGCTCGGTTTCGAGGTGATCCACTACCACATGAACGAGGGCCATGCGGCGCTGCTCGCCATCGAACTGCTGCAGCGCTATGCCTATCCGGAGGAGGACCTGCGTCCCGGCGAGAGCCCTTACGACATCCCGCGGGTGCGTGAGCAGTGCAACTTCACCACCCACACCCCGGTCGAAGCGGGCCACGACCGTTTCGGCTACGAACTGGTGGAGCGGCTGCTGGACGAGCCGATCGAGCCGGCGACACTCAGGCGCCTGGCCGGCAGCGACAGCCTCAACATGACGATGCTGGCGCTCAACCTCAGCGAATACATCAACGGTGTTGCCCGCCGCCATGCCGAAGTATCGCGCCGCCTTTATCCCGGCTACCACGTGCACGCGGTGACCAACGGTGTGCACCCCTTCACTTGGACGGCGCCGAGCTTCGCCAAGGTCTACGACACCCATCTGCCCGGCTGGTGCCACGAACCGGAACTGCTGGTGCGTGCCGACTGCTGCATCCCCGATGAGGCGATCTGGCAGGCACACCTGGAGGCCAAGAGCCGCCTCATCGAGCTGGTCGCCAGCCGCTGCAACGTCAGGCTCGACAGCAGCCTGCCCACCCTGGGCTTCGCACGTCGCATGACCGCCTACAAGCGGCCCGAACTGCTCTTCACCGATCCCGCGCGGCTGCGCCGCATCGCCGCGGAACATCCCTTCCAGATCGTGCTGGCCGGCAAGGCCCATCCGCGCGACGAGGGGGGCAAGCGGATGATCGCCGACCTGCACCGCTATATGCGCGAGCTCTCTGATGCGATCCCGATCGCCTACCTGCCCGACTACGACATGGATACGGCGCTGGCGATGGTCTCCGGCGTCGATGTATGGCTGAACACGCCGCTACGGCCCATGGAGGCCTCGGGAACCAGCGGCATGAAGGCGAGTTTCAACGGCGTGCCGAGCCTCTCCGTGCTCGATGGCTGGTGGATCGAGGGTTGTATCGAGGGGCTCACCGGCTGGGCGATCGGCGATGCTGCCGAATCGGGCAACGGTGGCGATGCCGAGGCGCTCTACCGCAAGCTGGAAGAGACGATCCTGCCGCTCTACCACGACAACCGCAGCGGCTGGATCACGGTGATGAAGGGGGCGATCGGCAAGAACGCCTCATTCTTCAACAGTCACCGCATGATGCGCCGCTACGTCAGCGAGGCATACCTGCGCTAGGCGGGGGAACTACCGCTTTTTCCGCTTTCCTTCCCCTTTCCACTTCTCATGACCCCGGCCGTGTTTTTCTTTCAGCTTCGTCGGCACGTTGCCGTGCATGTCTGCTTGCCAGGGGCCATGTAGATCGCGGGACGTCTGCCAGCGGTCGCCGCCCCAGCGCATATAGAGGCCGTCCTGGAAATAGACGTCCGGCACGTCGACGACGATATAGACACCGAGATCGCTGTCGAAACGGAGATCGACGCCTTGCGGGTTCTTGTAGCGATAGCCGTGGGCCGGCGCATGCGGCGGCGGGCCGTTCCTGGGCTGTTCCTTCACGGCATGGGGGGATTCAAGCCGGATTCCGGCTTCCCGCAGTTCCTGGCAGCTGGCCAGCAGCAGCGGGCAAAGGGTGAAAATGAATATGGTGCGCAACAGCCTCATATCGGTCTCCTCCTCTCTCATGTCCTGCCGGAATTATAGCCCGGGTTTGGATCTTCGGTTGTGCCGGGATCCGGTGCGAAGCCACGGCGCATGGTGTTTTCGGTGACGGTGCGTGCCTGCACGAACTGCAGCAGGTAATCCGGGCCGCCGGCCTTGTGGCCGCTGCCGCTCAGGCGAAAGCCGCCGAACGGCTGGCGGCCGACGACGGCGCCGGTGATGCGGCGGTTCAGGTACAGGTTGCCGACGTCCAGCTCCTGCCGTGCCTGTTCCAGGTGGTCGGGAGTGCGCGAATAGACGCCGCCGGTCAGCGCGTAGCGGCTGTGGTTGGCGATGCGGATGGCTTCATCGAAATCGCCGGCGCGCAGCACTGTCAGCACCGGGCCGAACAGCTCCTGTTGGGCCAGCGCATCGTCCGGTGCCACACCGGTAAAGATTGCCGGCCCCACGTAATGACCGTTGTTCATGGCCGGCAGCTCGCGGACCAGCGTCGATGTGTGCTGCCGTTGTGCCTCGGCGATAGCCTTCTCCAGCCGTACCTTGGCCGCCGCCGAGATGACCGGGCCGAGGAAGGTCTCCGGCTGCTCGGGAGCACCGGCGAGTAGGCTGTCGGCCGCCTCGGCGAGCCGTTTCACCAGCACATCGTGGATCGAGCCGACGGCGACGACGCGCGAGCAGGCCGAACACTTCTGGCCGGCATAGCCGAAGGCGCTCTGCACGATGCCGGCCACCGCCTCGTCGAGATCGGCAGTGGTGTCGACGATGACGGCATTCTTGCCGCCCATCTCGGTGATCACCTGTTTCACATATCCCCGTTCGACGATGCCCTGGGTGGCGCGCTCCAGAATCGTGCAGCCGACGGCCTGCGAGCCGGTGAAGGCGATGATCTGCATCTCCGGATGGCGGACCAGGTAGTCGCCGAGGCTGGCACCGTCGCCGGGCAGGAACTGCGCCACGCCGGCTGGTAGCCCGGCTTCGTGTAGTAGCGAAACCAGCCATGCGGCAACGATGGGTGTCTCCGACGACGGCTTGACGATGGCGGCGTTGCCGGCGGCGAGTGCCGCTGATGTCATGCCGGTGAGGATGGCGAGAGGGAAGTTCCACGGAGGGATGATCGCCGCCACGCCGCGCGGCCGGTAATCGTAGCGGTTCGTTTCTCCGGCCATGCTGAGATCGACACCGGCGCCGAGCTTCTCGGCCTGCATGGCGTAATAGCGCAGGAAATCGATCGCCTCGGCGACATCGGCATCCGCTTCGCGCCACGGCTTGCCGGCCTCGAGAATCTCGAGGGCCACGAAGCGCTCGCGCCGTTCGACCAGCAGATCGGCCGCCCGCCTGAGCAGTGCGGCGCGCTCGGTCGCCGGCCAGCGCTGCCACTGCGTTTGTGCCGCTGCAGCCCCGGCGATGGCCTGCTCCGCCTCGGCCTCGGTAGCTGCGGCCGTGCTGCCGATCAGTTCTGACGGATTGGCCGGATTGCGGGATTCAAGACGCGTTTCGGTATCCACCGGCCGGTTGTCGATGATCAGCGGCTGATGTTGCCCCAGCTCGCCGCGTACCCTGTCGATCGCCTCCGACAGCGCCCAGCGTTCGCTGGCTGCGGTAAAGCGGCGGATTGGTTCATGGCGGAATCCGGTTTCAGTCCTGGAAGGTGCCCGGCCGATGCCGGCCGGTTCGGGCCGTGGCGGCGCCAGCAGTGCTTCGGCCGGCTGCTTCTCGGCGAACGCCATGTGCAGGAAGGAGCTGTTGGCGCTGTTCTCCAAGAGCCGGCGCACCAGATAGGCCATGCCGGGGATGATGTCGCCGGTCGGCATATAGACGCGCAGCGGATGGCCGAGTTCGACGACGGCAGCCTGCAGGCCGTCGGCCATGCCGTAGAGCATCTGGAATTCGTAGACCTCCGGCCTGAGCCGCATCGTCTCGATTTGCGCCATGGCCACCGCCAGACTGCGCACATTGTGGCTGGCGATGGCTGGCCGCACGGCATGATGATTCTCGAACAGCAGGGAAAGGCAGCGCTCGTAGCTGCGGTCGGTCTCCGCCTTGCTCTCCCAGACCGGAGAGGACCATCCCTCGCGGCGGGCGATGACGGTTTCTATATCCCAGTAGGCACCGCGCACCAGCCGCACATGGACCGGCGCGGCGCGTTTGCCGGCCCAGTCGATCAGTTCGGCGAGATCGGCCTCGCATTCGCGCAGGTAGGCCTGC
>DATLWR010000142.1:0-3746 GCA_035576205.1 Mariprofundaceae bacterium | reverse complement strand
AGAAAGCGGCCGTTTCAGGATCCTGCCAGTCCAGCCGGTTGATGGCCTCGGCGAGCAGCCCGGCGAGCCAGATGCGGTTCGATGGGTGCGGGATCGAATCGGTGCTGAGCAGCTCCGTTACCCCGGCATTGGCCAGTTCGGTGGGGGCGCCTCCGTGCGGTAGCACGTGCGTGGCGATGCAGCGCACGCTTTTCGCTCCCAGGTTGATCAGGTGCTCGGAGGTGCGGGCCAGTGTGCAGCCGGTGCTGATGATGTCGTCGATCAGCACGATATCGCGGTTGGCGATCTCCGCTTCCGGCAGCCGGATGGCGATCTGCCGGTCGCCGCTGCGGCTCTTTTCGGCGACGACATAGGGTAGGCCGGTGAGCCCGGCGATGGCCCGTACCCATTGCCGGGACTCCTCGTCCGGGCCGACCAGCAACGGTTTTTCCGCCAGATCCTGCAGGTAGCTGGCGATCGGCACGCATGCCGACAGGCTGACGGCGTGTTTGATCGGTACGGCATCGGCAAGCCTCGGGGTGCGGTGCATGTGCGGATCGACCGTGATCAGTGCATCGAAATAGTCGGCGAGCAACTGGCCGATGATCCGCTGGCTGACAGCCTCGCCGGGGTTGAAGGCCTTGTCCTGCCGCATGTAGCAGAGGTAGGGCGACACCAGTACCAGCCGTTGCGCGCCGAGATCGCGGGCGGTGCCGGCGAGCAGCAGCAGGTCGATCAGTTTCTCGTTCGGCTCGAACAGGCTGCGGCAGACGATCACCTGCTCGGGCAGGGCGGGCGGCAGCGTCAACTTGTGTTCGCCGTCGGGGAAGCGGTGAATCTCCACCTCGTCATACGGCACGCCGAGCGCTTCGGCGAGTCGCTGGCCGGCATGGCGGTAGTCCTCGAAGCCCAGTACCAGCATCGTCACAGGCCGAAGGTGTGGTCGGGAATCTCATCGGCCTTGCCGATGCGGAAGCCCGCATCCTTGCGGCACTGTTCCTGGGCGAAGTGCAGGTCGGGCGGGAATTCGGCGTGGACACGGTAGAGCATTTCCCCCTCGGCGACAGGATCGCCGAGCTTCTTGGCCAGATCCACACCGGCACCCTTGTCCATCGGCGCTCCGGCGAGCCGCGCGATGCGTGCCAAGAGCAGATTGTCGATTTCGGTCACCACGCCGGCGCGCGGGCTTTTCACCTCGAAACTGAGGGAGCCGACGGGTGGCGGCGTGTGCCGCCCCTGGTGGTCGATGATCTCGTTCATCTTCTGCAAAGCACGGCCGGATTCGAGGATGTCGCGGGCGATGGCGTAGCCCTTGCCGCCACGCACGTCCGGATCAAATTCGATGACGCGACCGGCCAGCCGCAGCGACTTCTCGCGCAGATCAGTCGGCGCCTCGGGGCTGTTCTCCAGCACCTGCATGATGTCGCGCGCCTCCAGCACCGGGCCGATGCCGCGTCCGATCGGCTGGCGGCCGTCGGTGATGATCACCTCGACATGGATGCCGATGCGGTCGCCGACATACTCGAAGAGCTTGCGCAGGTGCAGCGCCTCTCGCATGTGACGCACCTTCGAGGTCGGGCCGACCGGGATGTCGACGATCAGGTGGGTGGAGCCGGCGGAGAGCTTTTTGGAGAGGATCGAGGCGACCATCTGGCCGAGCGAATCCATGCCCAGCGGACGCTCGACGGCGATCAGGATATCGTCGACAGGGGCGAGGTTGGCCGTACCCCCCCAGACGATGCAGCCACGGTGCGCATGCACGATGGTGCGGATCGGTTTCGGGCCGATCTCGACATTGGCCAGCACCTCCATGGTGTCGGCCGTGCCGGCCGGCGAGGTGATGGCGCGGCTGGAGGTTTTCGGGATCAACAGGCCGTGGGCGGCGACGATCGGCACGACGATCATCGAGGTGCGGTTGCCGGGGATGCCGCCGATGCAGTGCTTGTCGGCGACCAGCGCCTCTTCCCATTTGACCTGTTTGCCGGTCTTGGCCATCGCCTGGGTGAGGTAGAGAATCTCGTCGCGGTCCAGCCCCGTCTGGCCCGAGGTGACGACGAAGGCGGCCATCTCGATCTTCGAGTAGCGGTTGTCGGCGATGTCGCGGGTGATGGCCTGATAATCCTTGGCCGACAGGCGCTCGCCGTGCAGTTTGCGGCGCACCGCCTCCATCGACTGCGGCGGTTCGGCATGGCCGATGGAGACCAGCGTGCCTTCCGGCAGGCTCATCTGCGTGAAGGCCTGTTCGGAGAGGGCGATCTCCTCGATACCGACGATCTTGTCGTCGTCCACCACGTTCAGTACCGCCAGAATCTGTTTGTGGCCGTTGCTGACCTCGAGCTTGGCCAGTGCCTGGAAGCCTTCGGTGCGGTAGAGCGGGCAGTCGCGGTGCATGTAGGCGACGTTTTCCCGGTAGGTGTCGATGGCGAGCCTGCGCAGCGTCAGCCGTTTCGAACTGTCGATCATCGATTTTTCCCCTCGTCCTGCGGAGTTGCGAACGGCCCTAGACTGCACTTATTTGTTGTTACGCTGCAACAGTGGTTCGATCAGTTCCATCGGCAGCGGGAAGACGATGGTGGAGTTCTTCTCGGTGGCGATCTCGGTAAGCGTCTGCAGGTAGCGCAGCTGCAGACCCTGCGACTGCTGCGACAGGATCTTGGCAGCCTCCAGCAGCTTGCCCGAAGCCTGCAGTTCGCCCTCGGCATGGATCACCTTGGCGCGGCGTTCGCGCTCGGCCTCGGCCTGGCGGGCGATCGCCCGCACCATGCTCTCGTCGAGGTCGACATGCTTGATCTCGACATTGGCCACCTTGATGCCCCATGCGTCCGTCTGCGTGTCGAGGATCTGCTGGATGTCCTCGTTGAGCTTTTCACGCTCAGCGAGCATCTCGTCGAGTTCGTGCTGGCCGAGCACGGAGCGCAACGTGGTCTGCGCCAGCTGGCTGGTGGCCATCAGGTAATCCTCGACATTGATGATCGCCTTCTGCGGGTCGATGACGCGGAAGTAGAGCACGGCATTCACCTTCACCGAGACGTTGTCGCGGCTGATGACATCCTGGCTCGGCACATCCATGACGATGGTACGCAGTTCGACGCGCACCATCTGCTGGATCACCGGGATGATGATGATCAGGCCGGGGCCCTTCACCTTCCAGAAGCGGCCGAGCTGGAAGACGACGCCGCGCTCGTATTCGCGCAGCACCTTGAAGGAACTGAACAGGATGATCAGGACGATGACGGCAACGACAATCAGTGGGCTCATGATTCGGACTCCTTGGTTGGGGTTTCGACAGGTTCGACGAACAGGGTCAGGCCGTCGCGGCGTAGCACGCGCACCTCTTGGCCCTTTTTGAGGGGGGCGGCCGATTCGGCATTCCAGCTTTCGCTATGGATCAGGACGGTGCCGTGCGTTTCGAAATCCTCGCGGACGGTGGCGATGGCGCCGATCAGCTCCTCGGAGCCGGAAACCACCGGCCGGTAGCGCGCACGCACGGCCATGCCGATGATCAGGATGAAGAAGATCGCCGACGTCACGGTGACGGCGATGATCAGTCCCAGCGAGATCGCATAGCCCGGTGCGTTGGTGTCCATAAGCATCAGCGAGCCTATCACGAAGGCGATGATGCCGCCGAGCCCGAGCGCGCCGAAACTGGGCACGAAGGCCTCGGCCACCATGAAGGCGATGCCGAGCAGGATCAGGGCGAGGCCGGCGAAATTGATCGGCAGCACCTGGAAGGCGAACAGCGCCAGCAGCAGGGAGATGCCGCCGAT
>DATLWR010000141.1:0-2004 GCA_035576205.1 Mariprofundaceae bacterium | reverse complement strand
AGGCCGATTTACTGCCGGTGCCCGACTACCATGTCGTATTTACCTTGCCGGCACCGATCAGCGCGATCGCCTATACGAACAAGGCCTTACTCTATGGCTTGTTGTTCGATGTCGCTGCCGAAACCCTGCGCACCATCGCCGCCGATCCCAAACATCTGGGCGCAACCATCGGCGCCACACTGGTCCTACATACGTGGGGCTCGGCGCTAGCCCGGATATTTCACCGGCTGGCATCGGCGGAACGGCCGAAAGGCGCTCTAATATGGGTGCTGAAGCCAACATTAGAGGAGTTCCGCCGATGCCAAAGTGTACCGCTGATCAGATGTCGTTTGGACGCCTTGGGCGCCGGGTCATCGAAGCCAACTTCGAGGGCGGGGCGATCAGTTCCGACGGCGGCCTGATGTTGCTACGGCAAGTGGACCGGCGGGTGGGGTTGTCGACGGCCGTCGCAGCAGGCCTCCACGATCCCCGTAACCCCGATCTGATCATCCATGAGATGCGCGATCTGGTCGCGCAGCGGCTGTACGGGTTGTGCTGCGGCTATGAGGACCTGACCGATCACGCGGCGCTGCGGCAGGATCCGTTGATGCAGACGGCGGTGGGCACTGGCACAGAGCTGGGCAGCAGCCCGACCCTGTGCCGCCTGGAGCGGCGTGCCACCCGGGCCGATGTGGTGGCGCTGAACGGCGTATTGGTCGACCAGTTCGTTGGCAGTCAGCGGCAGGTGCCGCGCGAACTGATCCTGGATATCGATGCTTCGGACATTGCGCTGCATGGGAATCAGGAGCATACCGAATTTCACGGTTACTACGATCACTATTGCTATCTGCCGCTCTACGTCTTCTGTGGCAAGGCGATGCTGGCGTGCGTCCTGCGGCGTAGCCGGATCGACGGCGCCAAGCACGCGGCGGCGGTGATCAAGCTGCTGGTCGGCCGGTTACGGCAGGCCTGGCCGGGGGTGCGCGTTATCGTCCGAGGCGATTCGGGTTTTTGCCGGCAGCGGCTGATTCGCTGGTGCGAACGTAGCGACGTCGACTACGTCATCGGGGTGGCGCGCAATGCCCGTCTGCACCGGCGCGTAACGGGTTGGGAGCAAGACCTGAAAGCGGCTTACGAGAAAGCCGGAACCAAGCAACGGCTGATCCGCGAATTCCAGTACGCCGCCGAGAGTTGGAATCGGGAGCGCCGGATCGTCACGCGGTTGGAGTTCGGCAGCCAAGGCGCCAATCCGCGCTTCGTCGTCACCAATCTCGACCGCCCGGCCGAAGCACTCTACGACGAACTGTATTGCCAACGCGGTGAGGCCGAGAACCGCATCAAGGAAACCCAACTGGATCTGTTCGGAACGCGCGCCAGCTGCCAGAAGTTCCTGGCCAACTGGCTGCGCATCCTGTTCTCGGCGCTGGCTTACACGCTGATGCAGCGTCTGCGCGAACTCGCCTTGTCCGCTACCGACCTGGCACAGGCGACAGCCGCCACCCTCCGGGTGCGCTTGCTGAAGATTGGCGCTGCCGTGGTTCGCAATACCCGGCGCATCCGCATCCTGTTGGCCTCGCATCACCCGTTCCGGGATCTGTACCTGACGGCCGCCCGCGCCTTGGACGTTTCATAGAGCGATCGGAGTGCGTCCCCGACACGTGGAGCTTCGGGGGTTGGGGGCACTGCGTCCTGAATTCGAAAAATTGACCAATCTTTGGCCAATCGCGCCCTCCGCCACGGCAATCTGGTCATACGGAAGGCGTTTGAAGGGATGACACTGCGGTCGGTGAAATATCCGGGCTAGCTCAACCTTCTAGCAATTCCTCCTTCAGCGCCAAAGCCTGGGTCAATGCGCTGTCGGCATTGCCGGCAATGACATTGTAATGCCCCATCTTGCGCCCTATTCGCGCCGACTTCTTGCCGTATAGATGGAGATGGACGTTGGGTTCACTCAGCAGTTTGTCCCATGCCGGTTCATCGTCCCTCCAGATGTCGCCGAGCAGATTGACCATGACCACCGGGCTC
>DATLWR010000140.1:0-3309 GCA_035576205.1 Mariprofundaceae bacterium | reverse complement strand
CTTAACATTTTCTTGAGACTCTAATTCTCCTTCAACTCTTACTTCTATTCGGTCAAGGCATAGGTCTTTGACGACATGGGATGCAGAGCTAGCAGGAAGAGAAAGTCGAGAGAGTATTAGTTGCATCGAAGAAAGAGTTTTATCTATATCTTCAGGGAATAATTCTTCTTCTAAATTCCTCGGGCGAACAAAGGCTAACAGATCAGGAAATTGGAAAGCGACGCGCTGATTTTGCCAATCATTATCCCTGGGTAAAACGTATGGAAAATAAAACTGGAATAGTGCGATTGCTTTCATTGTTACGAAAAAAGTTATCTCAACACATTATACGCAATATAAGGCGTATATTCTGGTCAAGGTTGATTTGAGCAAATAGATAAAGCCATTGCACCCTCCGAACTTAAGTTAACATAGTCGGAATATTGGAATCGGCAAATGCACCTGTGCCGGTTCGGGCTATTGCTGTTTGTTGTTGCCGTTTCGGAACTGATCCATCAGCAGCATTCCCTGCTTTTTGAGCCAGCGCATCCAGAGATGGGCGAAGGCGTTCTCACGATTTCAGCGCCATTAGAAAATGAAACACGAAAAACAAGAAACTGAAAATGAATGTAAGAAACGCAAAGAACATCCAAAGCCCGGGAACAAGCCATGTCGCCAGGGCTGACTCGATCTCGGCTGCTTTTGGATTCCTGGGGTCGTAGAAAACTTTGACGGTTTCACCAACGGTGTGAGATGCGGGCATGGTTCCATACTCTGATTCGAAGCGGACACTTTCTCCGGACTCGGTCGTGAATTCGACAGTCGGGCAATAGATGCCACTGCTGCCTGGATTCATGATGCGCTTCGTAAGATCAACAACAACACCTGATGCTACGGTGGATGCTTTTTGCTGGCGGCGTTGCGCCGACAGATTCCTGATTCCGGCAACAAGACAGCCGATGGCAATCAGGAATAAAATCGCACTACCAATTAAAAACATGGTTTAGAACCTGTCCGATTCCGGGAGATCGCTGCCCGACACGGATCGGCCTCCGAGATTCTGGCTCGCTGCGGTTTTTCAATTCGGCTGGATCGAAAATTTCTCATCGTCTCCCCTATGTTTATTCAAACATAGACGCCATTTCGGAAACAGCAAATGTATCTATGCCGGTTCGGCCTTATTGCTTCTTGTTGTTGCCGTTGAACACCTGATCCATCAGCAGCTTTCCCTGCCTTTTGAGCCGGCGCATCCACAGCCGGGCGATGGCGAATTCGGCGCCGAGAATGGCGAGGCCTGCGATGATGGTCGGCGTGCCGGGCCCGGGCAGGAAGAGCAGCGCGATGCCGACCAGCACCACCGTGCCGCCGATGATGGCGATGAGGATCTTGCGCGCCTGTTTGTAGAGCATGGGGCTATGCTAGCCGGCGAGCCGTGTCACCGGGATGGCGGGAATCGAGGATGGCGCCGATCACGGCCACGCCGAAGCCGGCCAGCTCGGCGCGATTCTCCGGCGTGATGCCGCCAAGGGCGACGACCGGCAGCGGCGATGTGTTGGCGAGTTCGCGGAACCTTTCGACGCCCAGATTTGAAGCGCCGGGATGGCTGGCGGTCGGGAAGACGGGGGAGAGCAGCGCGAAGTTGGCCCCGGCCCTGTGGGCAGCGGCGAGCTCCGCCTCGTCATGGCAGGAGGCGGAGAAGCTCATGCCCTTGCCGGCCTTGCCCAGCCACAATCGTATGGCAGGCAACTGGCCGATGTCCTCTGTGGCGACGTGCACGCCGTCGGCTTCGATGGCCTTGGCGATATCGGCCTGCGAATGAATAATCAGCCGGGCGCCATGCTCGCGGGTGATGGCGCGTAGCCGCGAAGCGAAGGCCAGCAGCCGGGCAGAATCCAGCTGTTTCTCGCGCACCAGCACGGCATCCACACCCCCTGTGAGCGCAGCCTCCACGGCATCGAAAAACGGCTCGCCCGGCAGGCGGGTCGAGTCGGTGATCAGTAGCAGGTTCGGGACGTCAGGATTCAGAATCGCTTGATGACCCACATGGGTGGCGAAATGCGCTTGTAGTCGCCGGGCAGGCGCTCGAAATTGCCGTCGCCGTTGCGGTCGTAGAGGTAGTAGGGCGGCAGGCCGCCTGGCGGCTGGATCTTCACCATGTAGACCTTGCCATGCACGGAGTACTCCTCGACCGTGGCGCCATCCTTTCGCTGGTAGGAGTAGACCTCTACCTGCTGATCCTTGTTGGAGCCCTTCAGCTCCTCGCCGAGGTTCGGCGCCTTCTCCTCGGCCGGGGCCGTCTCGCGGGCGGCCGGCGTGTCCTGCACCTCGTTCGGCGGCGGCATGACGGCGTCGTCGTCGCGGGCGGAAGCGGGCGAGGCGGTCAGGCCAAGCAGCGACAGCAGTGCCAGCGGGTAAAGAATGCGGGAGATCGGGCGTGCGATGTTCATGGTTCGATTATAGCGGTGCCGGTGCCGAGGTATAGCCCCCCGGGTCATGCCTCGTCGGAGGTGTTCCGCCGCAGCAGCACCAGGCAGGCGCCACCGTGGCTGCCGGGCTGCGGGATGGCAGCGAGGACGGAGGGCGCGAACGGCCCTTCGCCCAGCCAGTGGTAGACCGCCTCTTTCAGCACCGGCCGGCCTTCCGAATGCATGCCGCGGCCGTGGATGATGCACAGTGCCCGGGCACCGGCCGCGACGGCAGCGCCGAAATCGCGCGCCAGCAGTGCCAGCGCCTCGTCGCGCGTCATGCCGTGCAGGTCGATGGTGTCGGCAGCAGGTGGCTGGCCGGCTGCCAGCCGCTTCAGCCGTTCGCGCGATACGCCATCGGCGATCAGCACGCCGGGTTCGTGCCGGCGGGGCTGTAGGTGGCCGGCATGCGGTGGTGCGATCGGTTGCCGGAGATGGGTATCGGCCAGGAGCTGCTTCGTCGAACGCTTGCTGCCGCTGATCTCCACCTTGTCCGGTTGTTCCAGCGGGCGCACCTTGCGCATCGCCTCGGCGAACAGGTCCTTGTCGCTCACCCGCGCTCGCTGCGTTCGGGGCGGCTCATCAGAGAGCCGACGGCATCGCGGATATCGATGCGGCGTGTCAGTACGCCGTGCACGGTACTCATCAGCGGCACCTCGACCCCCAGTTTGGCGGCCAGTGCATGTGCCGCCTCGGCGGTGCGCACCCCCTCGACCACCTGGCCGATCTGGCGGACGGCGGTCGCCACGTCCGCACCTTGCGCCAGCGCGATGCCGAGCCGGCGGTTGCGCGACAGCGAGCCGGTGCAGGTGAGCACCAGGTCGCCGAGGCCGGAAAGGCCCATCAGCGTTTCCTGATGGCCGCC
>DATLWR010000139.1:0-11494 GCA_035576205.1 Mariprofundaceae bacterium | reverse complement strand
CAACATGGCATTCCGACGCGGCCACTCGCAAGGGTTTAGGAGACTTTAAGTCAGCACCCTTGGAGACTAAATATTCGACAATGTCGCGACACCCAAAAAGCGCCGCCCAAGGAAGTGGGTCATATGGACCATAGTTTGGATTCCCTTTAACTTGATAGCCATGCTCAACAAGCAGTGAAACCATTTCCATATTGCAGGTCTTTAGCGACGCCCTTATGGCGACAATGTCTTCCTTTGGATCAGCGCCATTAGCAAGCAGAAAGGACAACATCTCAGGGTTATTGTTTCTCACCGCAATATCAATCGGAGTATATGAATAGTCTCCACGCGGCATTTTGATGCCTTTTTTTAGAAGGCTTTTGACGGTATCGATATCACTATTAGTGATAGCCTGAATCATTTGATGTTCAGGATCGGCATTTTCTTTAGCCCGAATTGCTACACAGCTTCTTGGTCCATTTCCGCCGTATTCGATACTGTGTAACCCTGCAGTGATTTCTCTAATTTCAATAAGTCGTTGTTCGGTCAATTCTCTCGCGCATTGTAAATAGTAAGCGCTATCCCCAGGACCCATAATCCGCCCAACTTTCTCTCCACAATCGCAGTCCACGTTCTCTCGCCATTCGTCTTGGTGTTGCATGAACTGATTCATCTGCTGGGCATCATGTCTCGCGGATAGAAGCGAAGTTAGATCAGTAATGGTCTTATCTGCCTCATCCCTGAGGCGACCCTCACAGTATCCAATGCTGAGAGTGCTTCCACTAACGTCCTCGCATTCATCGAAGTGGATCTCTGCTTCCAGCTCGCTTATGCGCTTTTGATAGGCCTGTCTAAGACACTCGACAGTCTCACATTTGTTTCGAGTCTCCTTTAGCCATCGCCTCTGTTGATTGCGAATTGTGTTGGAATTTGCAGCCAGTCGTTGGGCACGCTGATACGTTTCGTAAAGTTGCACATCGAGGATTGTTACTTCGTTGGAGCTGCACACGAGCTTCTCGACAGACGTCGTGGCTTTTCGGCAGTCAAAACTGGCTCCAAGGCACCAAGTCGGTTGAATTGCCAATATGAGAAAGCCAATGGTTACGGCGTGGATTGAATGAATCAGGCCGAATAGAAAATTCCGCATGCACCCTCCCTGATTACGTGAACATAGATGGGATAACGGAAATGGCAAATTGCATGAAAAAGGGCGACCCGAAGGCCGCCCTTTTTGATCATCCACGGATGGGATGGCTGATTACATCATGCCTTCCATGCCGCCCATGCCGCCGCCTGCCGGAGCCGGCTCTTCCTTCTTCGGCAGCTCGGTCACCATCGCTTCGGTAGTGATCAAGAGGCCTGCGATGGAAGCGGCGTTCTGGCGTAGGGACTTCCGAGGACACAATACTCAATTCACCCACGGATTGATCACCTCAAGCCCCGGAAAGCCGAAATCCTGCGTATTGCGGGTAACCATGCGCAAACCGTGGTGCAGCGCGGTTGCCGCCAGCAGGCTATCGATCGCCGGGAGCGGCCGGCCGGCCTCGGCCTGCAGTCGACCCCACTGCTCCGCGACCGCTTCATCGACCGGCAACAACCGGCCTTCCAGCCAATCTGGTAACGTGTGTTCAAGCCAGACGCGCAGCTTTTCTTTTCGTTTGCCATCGACAACCGATTCAATTCCTTTGCGAATCTCACCAAGGGTCAGCACGCTGATGTAGAGGCTGTCGTCGGGCACCTGGTCGAACCATGCGAGCACGGCAGGCTCGGGGTTGGCGCGCACCAGTTCTGAGATCACATTCGTATCGAGCAGGTAGCTCACAGGGCGACGTCCCGGGTCAATGAACCGGAACGCTCGATGGCCAGGTTCTCACCCACCAGCGGCGAGGTACGCATCAAATCCACGAAGCTTGGACGTCGCCGCTTCAACGCCTCGTATTCCTCGACCGAAATCACGACCGCCGAAGGCTTACCGTGCACGGTCACCTGTTGCGGCCCTTTATCGCGCACCGATTTGATCAGTTCGCTGAAGCGGGCTTTTGCATCCTGTAATTGCCATTGACCCATGGTGCGCCTCCTGAGAAGTTACTAACTAGTCAGACTGGTCAGATCGTGTCCGGAAGTCAATACGGTGGTGATTCATGTCCACACAGAACAACCGGAAATTTGGATCTGAAACAAAAAAAGGCGACCCGAAGGCCGCCCTTTTTGATCATCCAACGGATGGATGGCTGATTACATCATGCCTTCCATGCCGCCCATGCCGCCACCTGCCGGGGCCGGCTCTTCCTTCTTCGGCAGCTCGGTCACCATCGCTTCGGTGGTGATCAAGAGGCCTGCGATGGAAGCGGCGTTCTGCAGTGCGGAACGGGCCACCTTGGTCGGGTCGATGACGCCGGCCTTGACCAGGTCACCGAACTCTTCGGTCGCAGCATTGAAGCCGAAGTGGGCTTCCTTGCTCTCGATGATCTTGTTGACCACGACGCTCGGCTCGCCGCCGCCGTTGGCAACGATCTGGCGCAGCGGCTCTTCGAGTGCGCGGCGCACGATGTTGATGCCGATGTCCTGGTCGTGGTTGGCGCCCTTGACGCCGTCCAGCGACTTGCGGGCACGGATCAGCGCGACGCCGCCGCCCGGCACGATGCCTTCCTCGACCGCTGCACGGGTGGCGTGCAGGGCGTCGTCGACGCGGTCCTTCTTCTCCTTCATGGCCACTTCGGTCGCAGCACCGACCTTGATCACGGCAACACCGCCGGCGAGCTTCGCCAGACGCTCCTGCAGCTTCTCCTTGTCGTAGTCGGAGGTGGTGTCCTCGACCTGCTTGCGGATCTGGGCGATACGGCCCTCGATAGCGGACTTGTCACCGCTGCCATCGACGATGGTGGTGTTGTCCTTGGTGATCTTGATGGAGCCGGCGGTGCCGAGGTCGTCCAGCGTGGTGTTCTCCAGCTTCAGGCCGATGTCCTCGGAGATCACGCGGCCACCGGTCAGGATCGCCATGTCTTCCAGCATCGCCTTGCGACGATCGCCGAAGCCCGGTGCCTTGACGGCAGCAACGTTCAGCACGCCGCGCATCTTGTTCACCACGAGCGTGGCCAGAGCCTCGCCCTCGATGTCCTCGGCGATGATCAGCAGCGGCTTGCCCGAGCGAGCCACGCCCTCGAGCACCGGCAGCAGATCACGCATGTTGTTGATCTTCTTCTCGTGCAGCAGGATGTACGGATCCTTCAGCTCGGCTTCCATGCGCTCCGGGTTGGTGACGAAGTACGGCGACAGGTAGCCGCGGTCGAACTGCATACCCTCGACGACGTCCAGCTCGGTCTCCAGGCCCTTGGCCTCCTCGACAGTGATCACGCCTTCCTTGCCGACCTTCTCCATCGCATCAGCGATGATCTGGCCGATCTCGGCATCACCGTTGGCGGAGATGGTGCCGACCTGGGCGATCTCTTCCTGGTTCTTCACGTCGGCCGACAGGTTGCCCAGCTCAATGACGACGGCTTCGACGGCCTTGTCGATACCGCGCTTCAGGTCCATCGGGTTCATGCCGGCGGCGACGGCCTTCACGCCTTCCTTGGCGATCGACTGGGCCAGCACGGTGGCGGTGGTGGTGCCGTCACCGGCGATGTCGGCGGTCTTCGAGGCCACCTGCTTCACCATCTGGGCGCCCATGTTCTCGAACTTGTCCTCGAGCTCGATCTCCTTGGCGACGGAAACGCCGTCCTTGGTGATGGTCGGTGCGCCCCACGACTTGTCGAGCACGACGTTGCGGCCCTTCGGTCCCAGTGTCACCTTCACGGCGTCGGCCAGCGTGTTCACGCCCTTCATCATCTTGGCACGTGCGCTTTCGCCGAAACGAATGTCTTTTGCAGCCATTCTCTTATCTCCTTTGAATTGTTGTTATGAAATGAATCAGGATTCGATCACGCCGAGGATGTCGTCCTCGCGCATCATCAGCACTTCCTGGCCGTCGAGCTTGATCTCGGTGCCGGCGTACTTGGAGAAGATCACGCGGTCGCCCGCCTTGACGTCCAGCGGACGCACTTCGCCGTTCTCCAGAATCTTGCCCTTGCCAGCGGCAATGACTTCGCCCTGCACCGGCTTTTCCTTCGCCGTGTCCGGGATGATGATGCCACCGGCGGACTTATGCTCTTCGTCCAGACGGCGGACGATTACGCGATCATGTAAAGGACGAACCTTAGTTGCCATCGTTTCACTCCTGTTGGTTTTGAGATGTGTGGAACCTTTGTATGGGGATCGGCTTTCGCCGATTCAACCCCCCTCTCGCGAAAGTTTTAGCACTCCCGAAAAAGGAGTGCCAATGGTGCGAAGCGGTGGGGGGAAGTCAACAGCTTTCTGGCACTCGGCCGGTCAGCCTGCCAGTCGCTCAGTTCAGGGCTGGTGTATCGGCGTGCGCCGGCTGGCGCAGGGTCGGGCCGTTGCCGGTGTAGACGGCGTGGTAGCGGGGGTCGGAGCCGGTACTGCCGGTTATGATCGGCAGCTCGGCAGGCTTGCTGACAAGACGGGGATTCAGCGCCCAGCTGATCATGGCGTGGGCGGCGTCGGCGAGATGGTCGGGAAGCTGGCCGGCGGCATCCAGGGCGGGCAGGAAGACCAGTTCGGCCTCGATTTCGGGTTGGCGCAGTAGCTGTAACAGGTGCGATACGAATTCGTCATCGCCGATAAACGGTACTGTTGCGCTGAGTCCCGCCGCTTCCGGATAGCGCAGCATCACCGGCTGCACGAGGGCGGCGGTACGACAGGCGGCCTGGAACAGGCGAGGATGGAAGCGCAGTACCCGGTCGCCGTTCGTGGTGGTGCCTTCGGGAAAGAGGCAGACGCTTTCGCTGTTCTGCAGGGTGCGGGAGATGTCGTCGATCGCCTGTTCCGCGCCACGCCGGGCACCGCGACGGATCAGGAGCGTGCCGGTGCGGCGCAACAGCCAGCCGATCACCGGCCACTCCGCCACATCGGCCTTGGAGAGGAAGCGCCCCTGCCAGGCAGAGGCCAGCAGCGGGATGTCGAGCCAGGAGATATGGTTGGCGACGAGCAGGGCCGGTTCACTCACCGGCTTGCCCCGGATGCACATGCGTACATGCATGATGCGGCACAGGTCGGCGAGCCACCAGGCGATCAGGCGCTGCTGGAAGGCGCTGTGCCGTTTTTGCTTCAGTGGCAGGAAAAGGATGGCGAGCGGGAATGCCGCCAGGATATGCACCACAATTCTGCCGGCACGCCAGATCTGGCGCAGCCGGGCGATCATGCCGGTTGCTCTTGGCGGCGGCCGATGAAGTGGCGGGCGTAACGCGCCTCGAGTGCCGCAACCGGCAGCAGCACGAAGACGTCAGCGACATTGAAGTCCTTGTCCCAGAAGGGTTCGCCGCCGATCTTGGCGCCCACGCGCAGATAGGCTTTCAGCAGCGGCGGCATCTGAGGCTTGAGGTCGGCCGCTACGGGGTGCGCCGGGAACGGCAGCAGCGGGGTGACGCGGCAGTCGGGTTCGGTCAGGGCGTTGGCGCGGATGTCGCGCATGATCGTCTGCGCCTGCATGCCGCCATCCCTCAGGCAGATGCTCGCGCAGCCCATCAGGTAGTCGAACCTGTGGCCGAGCAGGTATTCGGCGAGGCCGTTCCACAGCATGGTGATGGCCGAACCGTTGCGATAATCCGCATGTACGCAGGTGCGGCCGATCTCCATCTTGCGACCGGGCAACGCCAGCACGGCGGAGAGATCGAATTCGGAGCCGGAATAGAAGCCGCCGGCCTTTCTTGCGGCTTCGTCGGTCAGGATGCGGGTGGAGGCGACGATGTCGTTGGTCGACTCATCGCGTACCAGCATGTGCTGGCAGAACGGATCGAAGCGATCGTGATCGACACCGGGGATGGTATTGTGCAGCAAGGCCCCCGATTCGCGGGCGAAGATTTCGTAGCGCAACTTCTGGGAAGCGACGATGTCGTGCTCGTTGCGGGCGAGTTCGACGACGAGGCGGGGTTTCTCGCGCGCCGGCCGAGCCGGGGCCAGCGGTTTGGGTTGCAGATTCGAAGTCGTATAGGCCAAGGTCAACCTCCGTGCCAGTTTGCGGCACCGTAGGTCGGCTTGGTGTCAGGTTCGGGTCAGTTGTGTGGCAGGCCAGGGTCAGGGCTGCGGCAGATTCATGACATCAGCCGCCGGCGAGCTTGGCCTTGATCCCTTCCTTGTCGAGCAGCATCAGCAACTTGTCGCGGTGGTCGCCCTGGATCTCGATGCAACCGTCCTTGACGGCGCCGCCGGTACCGAGCTGGTTCTTCAGCTTTTTCAGCAGTTCCCTGAGTTTGTCGTCGGAGAGTGCCAGGCCGTCGATCACGCAGACATTCTTGCCGCCCCGTCCCTTCGATTCGCGGCGGATGCGTACGCCCTGCTTGGCGGGGTTCTTGATGGCCGGGGCTTGCGGGGGCTGTGACTTGCCCTTCTTCTTTTTGTCTCCCCCCATCGGCTTGCCGAGGCTGCCGAATTCGGTGGAGTAGACCAGTCTGCGATCGTCGTTCATGGGCGAAGTATTGCGCCGGCATCTGTTCCCGCAAGCGATACATGGAGTTGTCATATTCCAGGGATATTTTGCCCTTTTTGTGACCTGGTTTATATAATTCGGAGTTTCCGCGGCATTAATGTCGCCGGTTCTGGCCGCCATGGAAGCGCGAATACCAGGCCTTTCGACGCCTTCACAGGATTGTCGGACAGGAGGAGATGATGCGAGCGACCCGTATATCCCGCTGGGCCTTTGCCGTCTTGGCGGGGATCCAGCTGTTCATGGCGCCGACGATGTTTGCCGGGGCGGCGGAAAATGCCATCACAGGAATCCATCATTCACAGGCGGTACTGCAGGCGGCATACCGGTCAGCCGGGGCGGCGATGCAAAAAGGGCCTGCCGAAATCGCCATAGCGGACCAGGCAGTGCTCAGGCTGCCCGCCGGTTTCGGTTTCGTGCCTGCCACGCAGGCACGGCAACTCATGCAGGCCATGGGCAATCCCGCCGGCAGCGGCTTGCAGGGAATGATCTTCCCGACAACTGCGCAACGTTCGAACTGGTGCATCATCGTGAACTATGTCGGTTCCGGGCACATCGAGGACAACGACACCAACCATTGGGACGACCATTATCTGCTGACCAATATCCGGTCGATCACGGAGGATGCCAATGAGAGCCGCCGTGCCCGCGGCACGCCGGAGGTCGAGGTGCTCGACTGGGTCGAGAAGCCCCGCTATGACCCGGTGACACATCAGCTGGTCTGGGCGGTCTCTTCCCGCAACAAGGCGGAATTGAAAGATGCGGACCATAGCATCAACTACAACATCATAGCCCTTGGCCGGTCGGGCTATGTCAGCATGAACCTCGTCACGGCGTTGTCGGTGGCAGACAGGCTCAAGCCCGTCGCACATCTGCTTGCGGCCGACCTCTCGTTCAGGTCGGGAGACCGGTACGACGATTTCGATGCGAATATCGACAAGGCAGCGGGATTCGGGCTTGCGGCGCTGGTAGCGGGCGTGGCCGCGCAGAAGCTCGGGCTGCTTGCCCTCATCGCTTCCTTCTTTACCAAGTTCGCGAAAGCCATCGGCGTGGCTATGGCGGCCGGTATGGGAATCATGGGCAAGAAAATCTGGGTGCGAAAGCGGGCCGGCAGACAGGATGTCGCGCAGGCTTGCGAACCTGTCGCTGCGGAAGCTTCGTCCTATTCCTCCGGCGGCGATGCCGACGGAGCCGGAAACAGCAGATCGGTAAAACCGAAACGGCTCAGATCCTTCATGCGCATCGGATAGAGAATGCCGTCCAGATGGTCGCATTCGTGTTGCACGACGCGGGCGTGAAACCCGTGCGCCTCGCGATCGATGGCATGGCCGAGCTCATCGAAGCCTGTGTAACGGATATGCTCGAAGCGCGGCACCAGGCCGCGCAGCCCCGGCAGGCTCAGGCAGCCCTCCCAGCCGTCGTTCTTTTCCTCGGATAACGGCGTAATGACCGGGTTCACCAGCACGGTTTGCGGTACCGGTTCGGCATCGGGATAGCGGGGATTGCGATCAATCCCGAATACGACCACCCGTGAATGGATGCCGATCTGGGGCGCAGCGAGGCCGACGCCATCGAGCGCAGCCATGGTATCGCGCAGGTCGGCGACGAGGTCGAGGAGTTCGGGGCTGTTGAAGCGGGAAACCTCGGCAGCCCGCTCCAGCAGTCGCGCATCTCCCATGCGCAGGACATCGCGGACAGCCATCAGCGGAAATCCGGGCTCAGATCAGTACCTGCAGGCTGAAACGGTAAGGGTTGGTCTGGTCGCCGAAGGCCAGCGTATGCTTGCCGCGCGGCAACGGCACGATGGTTTCGGTTTTGCCGTAGCCGATACGGGTATCGTCCAGCTCGCAGAAGTCGCCGAAATGCATCAGTCGCAATTGCAGGCCGCCCGACTCCACGGCCTCGATGCAGAGGTGATGTTCGCGAATGGCCTTGCCGCTGCTGGTCAGCACTACATCGGCCGGTTGTTGCTGGCGGAACAGGTCGGTGACGCTTAGCGGCGGCATGTGCGCACCGAAAACCCATGGCAGCCGGGTGATCATGCGTGGCTGGTTGCACAGCGCTTGCCTGGCGGGATGGTTGAGTCCTTCCAGCTTGGCATACATGACCATGGTGTCGTCGAGTTGCGTTTCGTCACCCTCGTTGGCCAGCGCCATGCGCAGACGCGAGAACAGTGCGGCGAGCAGCGGGGTCAGGCGGTTGCCGGGGCCGTTCACGAGACGGATCAGTGCGCCGCGGTCGATGATCTCGACATCGCCGTCGGTCAGCGCGGTGACGGTGGCGGTGCGGCTGCTGACCAGTCCCGCCAGCCCGAGTTCGCCGATGATCTCCCCCGGTCCGAGCGTAAAGGTGTCGATGGCGCCGCCCGGTTTCTTGCGCCGTACCTGCACCCAGCCGCTCTGGATCAGGTAGGCACCGGTATCCTCGTCGCCCTGTGCGATAAGGGTGTCGCCTTCCTTGAATGGGAGAATCCGCGCCATTATTGCCTCCGCGTCGTCCTGCCGGACAGATAACCCCAAAAACGCTGGAATTTCAAGTCCGCCAATGCTGTGACCTGAATCGCCAAAGCCGGAATATAGCGAAATTCCCGGGGCTGTTGTTGCCGCGCGGGTACGGCTCGGGCATGATTCGTCGCCTGGATTGCCTACTACAGGGGGGACCATGTCTGCCAAGCAGAAGCAAGCGGCCAAGTCCGCGAAGGGACTGGAGTTCGAGGGTCGGTCGTATGACGTCGACACCCTGCACGCGATGCACGACTCCATGTTGTTTATCCGTCGTTTTGAGGAAAAGGCGGGCCAGCTCTACGGCCTGAAGAAGATCGGCGGCTTCTGTCACCTGTGCAACGGCCAGGAGGCCGTCTGCGTGGGCATGGAGCACGCCGCCCAGCCGACCGACTACATGATGACCAGCTACCGCGACCACGGCCATATCCTGGCCCGCGGCTCCGACCCAACGGCGGTGATGGCCGAGCTGCTCGGCCGTGCCGGCGGTATCGTCAAGGGCAAGGGCGGCTCGATGCACATGTTCGACATCGACAAGAACTTCGCCGGCGGTAACGGCATCGTCGGCGAGCAGGTGCCGATCGGCCTCGGCTTCGGTTTCTCCAGCTGGTACAAGGACGACGGCCGCGTGACCATGTGCATCATGGGTGACGGCGGCATCAACCAGGGTGGCGTCTACGAATCCTTCAATATGGCCGCACTGTGGAAGCTGCCGATCGTTTTCGTGATCGAGAATAACCAGTACGCCATGGGTACGGCGCTGAACCGCGCCTCCGCCGAGACGCACCTCTTCAAGCGCGGCATCTCCTTCAAGATTCCGGGCATGCAGATCGACGGCATGGACGTGCTGGCGGTCGAGAAGCACATGACCGAGGCGCTGGAGCATGCCCGCTCCGGCGAGGGTCCGATCCTCGTCGAGGCTGTCACCTACCGTTACCGCGGCCACTCGATGTCCGATCCCGCCACCTACCGCACCCGCGAAGAGGTGGACGAGTGGCGTACCGGCCGCGATCCGATCGCACGCCTGCAGCAGCAGATGATCGATGCCGGCCTCGCCACCGAGGAGCACTTCAAGGAGAAGGACAAGGAGATCAAGAAAGAGGTCAACACCGTGGCGAAAGATGCCGAGGCGCAGCCCGAGCCCGATCCGTCCGAGCTGTGGACCGACGTCTACTCCGACCCGATCGAGGGCGCATATCCTTATCCCGGCAAGGTGGGCTGAAGAACATGAAGATCACGTATCGTGAAGCACTGAATCAGGCGATGTGCGAGGAGATGGAGCGCGACAATCGCGTTTTCCTGATGGGTGAGGAAGTGGCCGAGTACAACGGCGCCTACAAGGTCAGCCAGGGCATGCTGGAGAAGTTCGGCCCGAAGCGTGTGATCGATACGCCGATTACCGAGCTGGGCTTTGCCGGTCTCGGCGTCGGCGCCTCCATGGCCGGCCTGCGCCCGATCATCGAGTTCATGACCTGGAACTTCGCCATCCTGGCGCTGGACCAGATCGTCAATGCCGCGGCCAAGATGAAGTACATGTCCGGCGGCCAGTACAGCTGCCCGATGGTGTTCCGCGGTGCCGGCGGTTCGGCGGCGCGCGTCGGCTCGCAGCATTCGCAGGCGCTGGAGAACTGGATGGCCAACGTGCCGGGCCTGAAGGTGGTGATGCCGTCCAACCCGGCAGACGCCAAGGGCCTGTTGAAGGCGGCGATCCGCGACAACGATACCGTCTGCTTCATCGAGAACGAGATCAACTACGGCGACGTCGGCGAGGTGCCGGACGGCGAATACATCATTCCGCTCGGCAAGGCCGACGTGAAGCGGCCGGGCAAGGATGTCACCATCGTGGCGCATTCGCGCATGACCGGCTTCGCGCTGGAGGCGGCAGCCGAGCTCGCCAAGCAGGGTATCGATGCCGAAGTGATCGATCCGCGCACCATCCGTCCGCTCGACGAGGCGACGATCCTGGGATCGGTCGCCAAGACCAACCGCTGCGTGGTGGTCGAGGAAGGCTGGCGCTTTGCGGGTATCGGCGCCGAGATTTCGGCCCGCATCATGGAGAAGGGTTTCGACGATCTCGATGCCCCGGTGGCGCGTGTCACCGGCAAGGATGTGCCGATGGCCTATGCCGCCAATCTCGAGCGCATGACGCTGCCGAGCGTCGCCGAGATTGTGGAAGCCGCACGCGTGGTCACTAACCGCGCCTGAGCAGGATTCATGCGGCCCCGGTTGGGGCCGCCTAACGTATTAGGGAACGGGGAAACAACATGCCGATTGATGTGTTCATGACCCAGCTGTCGCCGACGATGACGGAGGGCAAGATCGCCCGCTGGCTGAAGAAGGAGGGCGATACGCTCTCGTCCGGTGACGTGCTGGCCGAGGTGGAGACCGACAAGGCGACCATGGAGATGGAGGTCGTCGACGAGGGCGTGCTGCACAAGATCCTGTCGCCGGCCGGCTCCGTCGTGGCCGTCGG
>DATLWR010000138.1:0-4299 GCA_035576205.1 Mariprofundaceae bacterium | reverse complement strand
GTTGCCTTTCACAGGTAGGTCCTATCGATCAATATGCCCCAGGTTTTGTTGGAAGGAACATATATGAAGTAATAGACGAGTGGGAAAAAAGAGGGGATATGCAATCTGCGGAGCATTTATGGGGATGGCATGATAAGTGGGTACAGTTAGAAGATGGCACTCGTGAATATGTAACTATGGAAGCTCCAAATTGTTGGGTTCACTGGAAGGTTGGAACTAATGATCTGATTACGGGGTACACAACAGAAGGAGATTGTAACTGGTAGTCCATCTGAATATGAATGTCCGCTTTTGGCCGGAAGTGGACATTCGGAAACATTCAAATTGGCCAGAACCTCTTCTGAACCGTCGCTACTTATAACTCCGAAATGACCACATCTTCCGGAAGCCGGGACTTCGGCAAGTCGGCATTGAAATCACCATCCCCACTGTATCCCAGGGCAGCGAGCACGACGCTCTTTAGCCCCTGATCGCGTAGGTTCAGCTCCTCATCCAGCCTGGCCGGATCGAATCCCTCGATCGGTGTTGCATCGATTTCAAGTGCAGCGGCCCCGAACAGCAGTGTGCCAAGCGCGAGATAGACCTGCTTCTCCATCCAGCACTGGGTATTCTTGCCTTCCCGGTGAAGATTGACGTAGTAATTCCGGCCCCTGTTTTGCGCTTCCCTAGACTCCGCCGTAGGCAAACGACCATCCTTCTCTTCCTGCGCAAGCAATTTGGCGACATAGCCATCGTCCATGCTCGTTCGGGCACAGAATACAATCACATGCGAGGAATTCAGGATTTTGGGGCCATTGGAGGCATAAGCACCTTCACTGGCTGCCTTGGCGATACGCGCCTTGCCTTCCGGACTTGCGGCAATGATGAAATGCCATGGCTGGGAATTGACGGAAGAAGGGGCGAAACGCAGCAGCGTCTTAAGTTGCTCGATCTGCTCGGCCGGAATCCGGCGGCCGGGCTCATAGGCCTTGCAGGCATGGCGGGACAGCGCGATGCGGGAAACATTCATGGATAACATCCTGGACCTGGAGTAGATACGAAGAGTTTCAGGCGACCTGTTCGGTGACGGCCTCGAACATTTCGAGTTTGGTCGGAGCGGCATACCACTCCTTCGGCGTCTGGCCGGCGCCGGCGTGGGCCTTGCGGAAGGCCTCCGATTTCGTCCAGTTCTCGAACGCCTGGCGCGACTCCCACAGCGTCATGACGATGTGCTGCGCGGAGGTGCCCTCCTCGGGCCTGAGCACCGCATTGCGGATGAAGCCCGGCACCTCGTGCAGGAAGGTTTCTCGCGAACGGAATCGTTCCTCGAAATCGGCCGCAAACTCCGGCGCGATGGTGAAACGATTCATGGTGACAAACATGGCCTAGCTCCGCTTCTCCATCGGGATGTAGGGCTGATCGTGGCCGCCGGTATAAATCTGCTTCGGCCGGTAGATGCGGCTGTTGCCGAGCTGCTCCTTCCAGTGCGCCAGCCAGCCGGAGACACGCGCGATGGCGAAGATCGGCGTGAACAGGTCGGTCGGAATTCCCAGCTTGCGGTAAACGATGCCGGAGTAGAAATCGACGTTCGGGCAGACGCCCTTCGCACCCAGCGTGCTCTTCGAGAGCTCCTCGATGCGGCTGGCGATCTCGTAGGTGGGATCGGAACCGATCTTCTCGGTCAGCTCGACGTAGAGCTTCTGCAACAAGGTCGCGCGCGGGTCCTTGGTCTTGTAGACGCGATGACCGAGCCCCGGAATCTTCTCCTTGCGGGAGAGCTTGCCTTCCAGATAGGCCTCGGCGCGATCCACCGAACCGATCTCGTCGAGCATGTGCAGCACATCCTCGTTCGCACCACCGTGCAGCGGCCCGGAGAGCGCGCCGATCGCCGCACTGATCGAGGTGTAGGGATCGGCGAGCGTCGAGGCGGTCACCAGCGTGGAGAAGGTGCTGGCGTTCATCGTATGCTCGGCGTGCACGATCAGCGCCACGTCGATGATGCGCGTGGTCAGCGGGTACGGCTCCTCGCCGGTCAGCATGTAGTAGAAGTTGGCGGCATGCGACAGGTCGTCGCGCGGTGCGATCGGATCATCGCCGCGGCGCATGCGGGCGTGTGCGGCCACCAGCGTCGGCAGCTTGGCGATCAGGCGCAGGCAGACGGAGCGGACATCCTCCTCGCTGTAGTGGCCGGCCTGCTCGTGCGGCAGCGGGTAGAACATGCCGAGTACCGCGACGGTGGCCTGCAAGGCATCCATCGGGTGTGCCGACTCCGGGAAATTCTTCATGATGTCACGGATACGGAACTTGATGCGGCGATGATGCCGCAAATCGTTGTCGAACTGTGCCAGCTCCTTTTTCGTCGGCAGATGGCCATACAGCAGCAGGAAGGAGGTCTCCTCGAAGGTGGAGTTCTCAGCCAGCTTCTCGATATCGATGCCTCGATATTCCAGGTGACCGACCTGCCCGTCGACATAGGAGACCGACGACTCCGCCACCGGGATACCGGCGAGTCCCGGCGAATAGCAGGCAATATCTGGAGTGTTGTTCACTGGCTGCTCTGACATGTCCGAAGCTCCCGAATCGCTGTTTCCCCCGCAGGGGGAACTGAAGCTTAACAAATCATTTGTCGTTTGGCTCGTCGATATCGAAGTAGCGGTTGGCGGCCCACAGGTTCTTCGCTTCCGGATGCATGATCTGTCGCTCGCCGGCCAGCCGGCTCTGTTTCAGGATCGCTTTGATCAGCCACGGCCGCTGCTTCATCATCGGCTCGAACGCCAGGCGCGAAAGCCGCAACAGCCTGGCCGGCGTGCCGGCCATGACACGATATGGTGACGGGACGCCACGCAACAGGCCGGCCAGATGGAAGATATCGCCCGGATGCATGCTGCCCAGCAAGGTCTCCTCGCCGCGGGCATCGACCCGGGTCATCAGCATGGTCCCCGACTGCACCATGAAGGCATTCGGCTCCTCGGCCCCCTGCTCGATCAGCACCTGGCCGGCACGCATCGCCGAGTTTTCGAACAGCTTCGTCACCCGCCGGCGGTCCACCTCGTTGATCAGCTTGAAGATGTCGTGCTGCGACAGTACCGGCATCACCAGCCGGTGGCGAAAAAGATGTTCCAGCATCGGTCGCAACCGCGCCTCCTGACCGAGAATCTCCTCGATCTGCTGATAGGGCAATTCGATCAATCGGACCGCCGAAGCGCAGATCAGCGAGGCGGCACGCCGCATGCCGGTAAAGTAGCCCAGTTCGCCGATCAGGCATGGCCGGCCGTGCGAACCGGTCATCGTGGTGACCCTGCGATGCGGGATCAGCACATCGACCTCTCCATCCAGGAGCAGCCACATGTGCGATGCAGGATCGCCCAGGGAACATATCCGCTCGCCCTTGGCAAAGCCACGCTCGTAGCCGTGCCTGAACAGCCGCGATACCAGCTTGGCCTCGCTCTCGTCGCGGACCGAATCGACGACGCGCGCTTTCGCATCCTGCTCGCTTTCCGCCATCAGCTCGCGCAGGCGGGTCATGCTCTCCTCGACCAGGGCGACGTCTTCCGACCGGTCGTCGCCGAGGTAATGCTCCATCAGCGACTTGTAGGCCTGCATCGCTTCGCTGTAATCGCCCGTCCGCTCGCAGGAGTAGGCGTAATGCAGCTGCACTTCGCGATCCTTGTGCCACAGCGGCGAACGCCAAAGCTCGGCATACAGACGGCGGGCCGTCTCGAAGTCGCCCCGCTCCCCGGCCTCGCGGGCCTGCCTGAAGGTTTCGTTATAATCCACTGCCATCGCAGCTACACCTCACTCCGGAGCGAAATGGTCCGGTCAGCCGACCACAGATAGGCCTCCTCGGGCTGCATCACCTGCAGATGCGCCGGCCGGCGGCTGAACTTCAAAATCGCCGGGATGATCCACGGCCGCCGCATGGCAAAAGGCTCGAACACATCGCGGGACAGGTGCAGCAGCTGGACCGGTGTCGCGGCAACGACACGATAAGGGCTCGTAAAGCCCCGCAGCAAACCACCCAGATGAACCATCTCGCCGGGGAGCACGCTGAGCATCTGGCCATCGCTGCTCTCCAGCTGGTCGTCCGCTTCGGCGGTCTCGCCATGCAGGAAGAACATGCAGCCGCTTCGCACCATGTACGCCCCGTCGTGTTCCTCGCCCGCCTCGATCAGCACCGTTCCGGGTTCCAGATCGATCTGCTTGAAGGCATGCGCCAGACGCCGGCGATCAATGTCGTTGATGCGCTCGAACAGGGCATTGCGCGCCAGCACCGGCTCGACCCACTTGTCACGCATGATCGACTCGATCGCCAGCGCGAAC
>DATLWR010000137.1:0-4966 GCA_035576205.1 Mariprofundaceae bacterium | reverse complement strand
GCTCTGCTCCTTCGCGACCCTTGCCCGCGAGCATCGCTACGTGCGGCCGCAAGTGCACAGCGGCCGGCAGCTTTCCATCGAGGGCGGCCGCCATCCGCTGGTCGAGCAGCGCATGGGAGCGACCCCCTTCGTCGCCAACGATGCGAACATGGATATGAAATCGCGCCGTTTCATGCTGCTGACCGGCCCGAACATGGGCGGCAAGTCGACCTACATGCGGCAGGTGGCATGGATCGTCTGGCTTGCGCACACCGGCTGCTTCGTGCCGGCCGATTCGGCGCGTATCCCGCTGACCCGCCGTATTTTCACCCGTGTCGGCGCCGGCGACGAACTGGCTTCCGGACGCTCCACCTTCATGGTCGAGATGATGGAGACGGCGACGATCCTCAACCAGCTGGGCCCCAGGGCGCTGGTGATCGTCGACGAGATCGGCCGCGGCACCAGCACCTGGGACGGCATGGCGATCGCCTGGGCGGTGGCCGAGAAACTGATTGCCTCCGACGATGTGCTGACCCTGTTCGCCACCCATTACCATGAACTGACCGAGCTGCCCGATGCGCACAAGGAGGCGTTCAACGCCTCGGTGACTGTGCGCGAATGGAACGGCCAGGTGATCTTCCTGCACCGCGTGGTCGAGGATGCTGCCGACCAGTCCTACGGCATTGCCGTGGCCCAGCTGGCCGGCCTGCCGCGCGACGTGATCAAGCGGGCCCGCGAACACCTCTACCGGCTGGAGCACGGCTCGGAGCTCGCCGCCGAGCGCGGCAAGCCGCAGCTGGGGCTGTTCGCCGAGGCCGAGAAGAAGCGGCAGGAGAAGGAGCTGGCACGACTGCGAGAACTGCAGGCGGCCATCGCCGCACTCGATGTCGACGGCATGCGTCCGATCGATGCGCTGAATGCGCTGGCTGCCTTGCACGACAGGTTCGGCGAAAAGCGGGGTGACGATGCTGGTCGCTGAGACGAAACAGGGATTGCAGGCAATCCTGCAGCAGATCGGTGCCGAACTCGATGCCGGCGCTTCCGGCAACCAGTTGGCGAGCCGCATGTGCCGCGAAGTGGATACGCTGCTCACCGGCCTGTGGCGGGAGAAGGCGCCGCAGGCTGCGGAGGTGGTCGATCTGGTGGCGGTGGGCGGCTATGGCCGCGGCGAGCTCGCACCCTATTCGGACTGGGACCTGTGGTTCCTCGTGCCCGAATCCTGCCCGAAGCAGGTCGAGGAGGAGATCCAGGCATTTCTTTACACATTGTGGGACATGAAGGTGAAGGTGGGCTACGCCGTGCGTACGGTGGCCGAGACACTGGAGCATCTGGAAGCCGACTGGACCTCCGCGACGGCCGGGCTGGAGTCGCGGCTGCTGGCGGGCAGCGGCAACTATTTCGCTGCCATGCAGAAGAAGTTCGCCGCCTTCCTGAAACGGCGCCGCAAGGCATTCGTCGCGGCGAAGCTCGCCGAACTCGACGTGCGGCAGGCGAAGACCGGCGGCACGGCCTTTCTGATGGAGCCGGACATCAAGGAGGGCAAGGGCGGTCTGCGCGACGTGCAGGCGATCTTCTGGATGGCCAAGGCATGGTACGACGTGCCGCGGATCGGTGATCTGGTCTCGCAGGGGGCGATCTCGCCGACCGAGTACGCCTACCTGCAGGCAGCGCAGGATTTCCTGTGGCGCTGCCGGGTGGCATTGCACCTGGAGGTGAAGCGGGCCAGCGACCGGCTCGGTTTCGAGCAGCAGGTGGCACTGGCCGAGCGCATGGGTTACCAGGCAGACGGTCACCGGCCGGCGGTGGAAGTGTTCATGAAGGATTATTTCCGGGCGGCGGGCCGTATCGCACGTGTCACCGGCATGCTGCTGCTGCATTTCCGGGAGCAGCTCAATCCGCAGCGCTTCGTGCGAACGCGCGACATCGGCGACGGCTTCACGCTGGAAGGGCAGAAGGTCGGCGTGAAGAACGACAAGGTGTTCCGCGACGACAAGCTCAGGCTGCTGCGCATCTTTCATGTCGCGCAGCAGGATCACCGGCGGCTCTCCAGCCAGGCGCTCAGGCAGATTCGCGCCGACATGCTGCTGATCGACGACGAGTTCCGGGCCGATCCCGAGGCGCAGCAGCTTTTCCTGCGCATCCTGCGCTCGAAACGCAACGTGCACTGGGCGCTGAAGGAGATGAACGATACCGGCGTGCTGGGCCGCTTCATCCCCGAATTCCGCGACGTGGTGGGGCTGGGGCAATTCAACCGCTACCACGCCTATGCGGTGGACGAGCACACCATCCGCGCCGTCGGCGAGGCGCGCAATTTCTGGCATGGCGAACGGGAGTGCCGGCTGTCGCTGGCCCGCGATGTCTGCCAGAAGCTCCACCGGCCGGAGCTGCTGTATGTCGCGCTGCTGTTCCACGATATCGCCAAGGGGGTGCCGGGCGACCACTCGGTGAATGGTGCAGCCATGGCGCGCCGTTTCTGCGAACGGCTGGGGCTCAACGAGGACGATACCAGCCTCGTCGAATGGCTGGTGCGCGAGCATCTCTACATGGCGGTGACCAGCCAGCGCAGCGATATCTCCGATCCGGAGGTGGTGCGTAATTTCGCCCGGCACGTCAGCGATATCGGCCGGCTCAACTACCTGTTCCTGCTGACCATCGCCGATATCGCGGCGGTGGGACCGAATGTCTGGAACGACTGGAAGGGGATGCTGCTGCGCGAGCTCTACCAGTCGACGCAGCGGCTGTTCCTGGGCGAAAGCATGCAGGGCGAGGCGGTCGAGAAACGACTGGCTACCCGCCTGGCTTCGGCGCTCGATCTGGCACAGGGAGAGCGGGCTCGACTCGCGCACGAAATGTCCCTGCTGCCGCGTCGCTGCATCATGCACTTCCCGCCGCGCCAGCTCAGCCGGATCGGCGAGCTGCTGGTTGAATCGAATGGCGGTGAGGTCGTGCGCGTGCTCTTCGACGAGGAACGTTCCGACACCTTGGCACTGATCATCGGCCGCGAGCGGCCGGCGTTGTTCACCTCGCTGACTGCGACGCTCACCTCCGGCCACACCAATATCGTCGCCGCACAGGCCTTCGAGCTGGACGACGGCCGCGTGCTCGATGTTTTCCACATCCAGGCGGTCGGCGGTGGTCCGCTGGACGTGGCCAGCGACCTGCAACGGCTGCAGAAACGGCTGGCCGACACGCTGGCGGCGGAAAAACCGGTCGTGCCGTCGATGGAGAAGCCGAAGAAGGCCTCCATCCTGATGCGCCGCGTGGCGGTGAGCGTTGCCGAGCTGCCGCTCGCTTCATCGCGCCATACGGCGATCGAGGTGGTGGCCGCCGACCGGCCGGGTCTCCTGGCACAGATGGCCTATGTGATCAGCCAGAGCGGTTATCATATCCGCAATGCCAACATCACCACCTTCGGCGAGCGCGTCGTCGATGTCTTTTTCCTGACCGGCGCGAACTGGGAGAAACTGGCTCCGGAACAGGTGGCCGGGCTGTGCGATAGCCTGGCCGAGGTGGCCAAACTGCCGGAGGAGTCGTGAGCCTTCTGAATCTCCTGCTGGGCAGGCGCCGGAAAGGGTTCGTGCTGGCACTCGGCGGTGGCGGTGGCCGGGGGCTGGCGCATGTCGGTGTTTTCGAGGTGCTGGAGGAGCACGGCCTGCGTCCGTCGGCCATCGTCGGCACCAGCATCGGTGCGCTGTTCGGGGCACTCTATGCGCTCAACCCCGATGCCAGGGCGACCAAGGCGAGCATCATGCGCGTGCTTGCTTCCGACCTGTTCCTCAATCTCGGGCTGCCCAATCTCGAGTCCCCGGAGATGGCGGACCAGAGCTGGCTCTCCAAGCTGTCGGCCATCGCGCGCCAGTCGGTACTCTACACACGCGCTGCATTCGATGTGGGGGTGCTCTCCAGTGAACCGCTCATTCAGGTGGCGCGCGAATTCTGCGACGAACACAGCTTCGCCGATTGCCAGATCCCGCTCTACGTGACGGCGGTCGAGTTCCCGAGCGGTGAGTGCCACCTCTTCTCGGCGGCGACCGATACCGATCTGCGGCTGGCGCTGGCGGCCAGCACGGCGGTGCCGGGAGCGTTCGATCCGGTCAGGATCGGTGACAAGCGCTTCGTCGACGGCGGCATCGCCGCCGAACTGCCGAGCCGGGAAGCCCAGATGATCGCCCGCAGCAACCAGATCGTCGTGGCGGTGAACGTCGGTGCCCGGCCCGACCCCGAACGGGAGCCCCGGCATGTGATCGCCATGCTCGACTGGACGACACAGATCAAGTCGCTCTATCTGAGGCGTCACAAGAGGGAGCTGGCCGACGTGCTGATCGAGCCGCTGGTGGGTTTCCGGCAGTGGCAGGATTTTTCCAGCCCGGAGGCGGAGATCGAGCGCGGCCGGCAGGCGGCGCTGGAAAAGATGCCCGAACTGATGCGGCTGTTGCGCGCATGATGCTGCCGGATCGCGCCGTGATCCTCGCCGCCGGCCTCGGCACCCGGCTGAAATGGCTGACGCACGGCAAGCCGAAGGCGCTGATGAATGTGGGCGGGGTGCCGGCCATCGTGCAGGTGATCCGCCGGCTGGCTGGCTTCGGCATCCGCGATATCGCCGTCAATGTCCACCATCATGCCGGCTTGCTTATGGATGAACTGGGCGACGGCTCGCGGTTTGGTGTGAATCTATTCTACAGCCCCGAGAAGACACTGCTCGATTCCGGCGGCGGTGTGCGCACGGCGCTGGAGCGGCTGCCGGGAGAGGGGCCGTTCGTCGTGCACAATGCCGACGTGCTGGCCGATATCGATCTCGACCGGCTGGCCGGCCTTTGTCCGGCCGGCGGTTGTGCCCTGGCACTGGTTCCCAACCCGGCGCACCATCCCGCGGGGGATTTCGCGTTAGCGGGCCAGCAGGTTTGCGACAGCGGCGAGCCACGTTTCACCTATGCCGGCGTGTCGGTGTGGGACGATGCCGTATTCCGCAGCCTGCCGGCCAACGAAG
>DATLWR010000136.1:0-35539 GCA_035576205.1 Mariprofundaceae bacterium | reverse complement strand
CCGGGTTCCAGATCGATCTGCTTGAAGGCATGCGCCAGACGCCGGCGATCAATGTCGTTGATGCGCTCGAACAGGGCATTGCGCGCCAGCACCGGCTCGACCCACTTGTCACGCATGATCGACTCGATCGCCAGCGCGAACGCCGGATCTTCGGCAGCGCGCTCGCGGATCCGCTCCGCCGGCGTCTCGTACACCGTCGCCGGCCCTTCGGCGATCACGGTCGCCATCCGCCGCTGCAGGGTATAAAAGCCGATCTCCCCGACGACCACCCAGCCGCGCTCGGTAGCCTCGAGGTGAAAGGGCTCGTCATAATCCGGCAACTCGACACGCAGCTTGCCTTCCCACAGCAGCCAGAGCTCATCGGGGGGATCGCCGACACGGCAGAGCACCTCGTCCTTGCGCAGATGCCTCACCTTGCCCATCTCGGCAAGCTGCTCCATGGCATCCATGGCTGCCAGCGGCACCACTGTCGATTGCTCGGCAACCGGTTTGGCCACAGGCTTGTTATGTTGGGACTCCAGCTCACGGATGGTGCGTTCGAGCGATTCCGCTGCGCCCGTTTCTCCCTGCTGCCGATAGATATCGACCACCTCACGGTAGATGGCCAGGCATTCGCCCATTTCACCGAGATGCTGCAGGCACCAGGCATAGCGGATGCGCAGGTCCAGGTCGTCGGCCATATCGGGAGTGGCCAGTATCTCGGCATACAGATCCCGCGCCTTGGCGTAATCCTCGGCGAAGGCCGCCTTGCGTGCCTGCCTGAGCAGGGCTGCGACAGCGGCCATCAGCCGCGTTCTCCCATCGGATGGCTGCGATTGACCAACTCGTGAAGCCGCGCCCGGCTGACATGAGTATAGATTTCGGTGGTTGTCACGTTGGCATGGCCGAGCAGCATCTGCACAGCCCGCAGATCGGCGCCATGGCTGAGCAGGTGCGTGGCAAAGGCGTGCCGGAGGGTATGCGGCGACGGTGCCGGCCGGATACCGGACATGGCGGCATAGGATTTGATCCGCTGCCAGAAATTCTGGCGCGTCATCGCCTTGCCGAGGCGGCCTGGAAACAGAAACGGCGATGCCGGCTTCACCGGACGGACCTGCCGCCAATGTTCCAGCCAGCGCCCCGCCTCTTCGCCGAACGGCACGACACGCTCCTTGTCCCCCTTGCCGACCACGCGGACCAGGCCCGCTGCCCGATCGACGTTCGAGGGCCGCAGCGTCACCAGCTCGCTGACGCGCAAACCCGTGGCGTAGAGCAATTCGAGCATGCAGCGATCGCGCGCACCCAGCGGATCGCTCACATCGGGTGCTGCCAGCAGATCCTCGACCTGCTTCTCGCTCATCAGTTTCGGCAACGGCCGGCTCTTGCGCAGTTTCGGCAGCTGCCGGGCGGGATGGTCTTCACGCAATCCCTGTTCCTGCAAAAACGAGAACCATGTCGAAAGTGCGCTGCGGCGGCGCTGGATCGTGCTCTCCCGCAAATCGTCCTTGCGCAAGGCGGCCAGGTAGTCGAGCACCAGAGCGGCATCGGCATGCAACGCATCGCTGCCGCGACGGGCAAAAAACTGTTGCGCATGCAACAGGTCGGAGCGGTAAGAGCTGCAGGTCGCCCGCGACCAGCCGCGCAGCATGGCCAGGCGCTGCAACAGCCCGGTCAGTTGCTCCTCTCCCCAGTTCATGGTCGCTGACATCCGCCCGAGTATAGAAGCAATTAGGAAAGTTTCTCAATCACGCGAAAATCCGTCGCGGCGCATTCGCACTCCTGCTAGCGTCGGCCGCATTGGAAACAAAAAAGGCCCGTCCATACGGACAGGCCTTTATGTGGTACCGAGGACTGGAGTCGAACCAGCACTTCCGTGAGGAAACTGGCACCTGAAGCCAGCGCGTCTACCAATTCCGCCACCTCGGCAAGAGGCGCGCAGTATTATGACGGAGCGAAACAGTGTCAAGACAGAAACAACGGGGCCGACCAGCCAAACCATCCGGCAAGCGCCGTGGCGAAAAGCAGGCGGCCGGCAGCCCCTGGGAAAATGCCGCTGCCGGGCGCGGGCGCCCCGCCAGACGGCAGCACGAGGGGAGCAGGGAACACCGGCGCGCAGGCGGCAGTGACCGCACCTGGATCGGTACCGTTTCGGCACATCCCGACGGCTTCGGTTTCGTCGCCGTCGAGGGGCGCGAGCAGGACATCTTCCTGCCGCCCGAAGAGATGCGTGGCCTGATGCACGGCGACCGCGTGGAGGTGCGCGAAGTACGGCGGCGCGGCCGCGAAGCCGGCGAACTGGTCCGGCTGCTCGAGCATGCACCGACCACCATGATCGCGCAGCTGGAGAGCCGCCACGGGGTCATCCTCGCCTTCCCGCGCTCCAAACGATTCCCGGGCCGTATCCTCATCAGCCAGCGCGATGCCGGCGATGCGAAGAACGGCGACTGGGTGAGAATCGACATCAAGCGCGGCTCCGACCCACTCAGGGGCCGGGTGCTGGAGGTCCTGGGAAGCGACCTGACGCCGAAAAAACTGATCGACCTGGTCATCACCGAACTGGATCTGCCGGGGGCATTCCCGGACGATGTCCTGGCCGAAGCGGCCGTGCTTCCCGAAACGGTCGGCGAAGCTGAGCTGGAAGATCGCCTGGATCTCAGGAACCTGCCCTTCGTCACCATCGACGGCGAGGATGCGCGCGACTTCGACGATGCCATCTGTGTGCTGCAACGGGGCGACGGCTTCGAAGCCTGGGTGGCCATCGCCGACGTCAGCCACTATGTCCGCCCGGGTTCGGCGCTGGATCAGGAAGCGCTGGCGCGCAGCAACTCCTTCTATTTCCCCGACCGCGTCATTCCGATGCTGCCGGAAAAGCTCTCCAACGGGCTGTGCTCGCTGAACCCGGAAGTGCCTCGGCTCGCCATGGCGGTGCGGATGCGCTTCGATGCCAACGGCAAGCAGCATGCCTTCGCCGCCTACAACGCCATCATCCATTCGCAGGCCCGGCTCACCTACACCCAGGCGGCCCGCTGGCTCGACGACCGCGATGCAACGGCCATCGCCAAGAAGGGTATCCGAACCATGCTCGACGATGCGGCACAGCTGTTCCGGCAACTGTTGAAGCTGCGCAAGCGGCGCGGAGCGCTGGATCTGGACATGCCGGAGGTGCGTGCCCTGCTCGAAGAGGATTACGTGCACGACATGAAAGCCTCCGAGCGCAATACCGCCCATCGCCTGATCGAGGAGATGATGCTGGCCGCCAACACGGGCGTGGCCGAACTGATGGAAGCGCGTGACTGCGCCCTGCTCTACCGCGTGCATTCACCGCCGGAACGGGAAGCGATCCAGACGCTGAACGAATTTCTGGCTCCGTTCGGTCTGTTCGTACCGCTACCGAAAGCGAAGGAGAAGGAGGCGCGCATCAAGCCGAGCGATGTCGAGAAGGTGCTGGAGCTTTCCGAAGGCAAACCGTTCGCGCATGTGCTGCACCGCCTGGTGCTGCGCTCGATGCAGCAGGCAAAATACACGCCGGACAACGACGGGCATTTCGGCCTCGCCTACAAGACCTACTGTCACTTCACGAGCCCTATCCGCCGCTATGCCGACCTCACCGTGCACCGCCGCCTTAAGGCACTGGTGCTGGGCCATAACCCGGACAAGATGCAGCCGGCAGCCGGCCTGGCCGATATCGGCGATCACACCTCGGTCCAGGAACGCAAGCAACAGCGGGCGGAGTGGGATACCCAGGCGATGCTGGCCGCTCTCTACCACAGCAAGGATGTCGGCAAGACGATGCCGGCACGCATCGCCGGCCTCACCAAGCGCCGCATCTTCGTGGAGCTGGAGCCGTCGCTGGCCGAGGGGGCCATCAATGTGGATGAACTTTCCGGACTGTTCGTGCTGGATGATGCCGGCCACCGGCTGACCGCCAAGCGCGGCGGCCTCTCCTACGCACTGGGCGACAGGGTGAACGTGGTGATCGACTCCACCGACCCGGTACGTGGCCAGATCAATGTCCATCTGCTGCCAGCGGCCACGACGGATGCAGGCGACAAAGGGGCGGCCTAAAACAAACGGAGCCGGCATCGCTGCCGGCTCCGGATGAAATAAACCTCCGGTTATTTCTTCTTTTTGCCCTTGTCCGCCTCGAGATAGAGGTAGGTGATGCCGGCTGACGCGCCGACGCCCGTGCTGGCCGATACGGCTGGCTGCAGGGAGACGGTGCGGTTGTTGCCGCCCACCAGGGCCTGCACACCGACACCGGCACCCACGGCAGCGGAGGCACCAGCCCCGCCGTACTTGCCAGCCAGCTGGTAGGTGCCCGGCTTGAAGTCAGCCGAGAAGACCGCAAATACCAGAGCCTCATCTTCCTTGAAGTTCAGGTCGACACCGAAGCCGACACCGGTCTCGCCCTTGTAGCGCTCGACCGTGCCGCCGGCAGTGGACTTGAACTCGCATTTGACGTCGGCGGTCGAATGGATGATCAGGTTCAATCGTGAACCTTTCACCTGCTTGCAGACCAGCTCACCGACCTTGGTTCCCGAACTGCTGACCTCTTCGGCCGCACCGGCACTCTGGACCGGCGCGCTTGTCGCCAAAGCGAGCAGAGCGGCAAAAAACAACGAACTAACACTCCAACGCATAACTATACCTCCTCGCCTTCCCTGGCCCATTAATTAGCAGAACGATCATCTGCAACCTGTTTATAGTCCAAGCTTGGGCACGCCGGAAGGGGGGACACAGACAACTGAGGCACCCGGCCTACTTGCGCCAGAACTCCGGCACCAGCAGCACAAAGAAGGTGTAGATTTCAAGCCGGCCGAGAACCATGCCGAACATCAGGGCCGCCTTGGCACCGTCCGGCATCCAGGCGTAATTGTCGGCCGGACCGACATAACCGAAACCGGGGCCGGTATTGGTCAGGCAGGCCGCCGTTGCCGACAGCGCCGTCAGCATGTCCACGCCCGAGAACGCCACCAGCGTGGCGATGATGGCGAAACAGAGCATATAGAGCACAAAAAAGCCCCACAGTGCCTCGACCACCTGCGAGCCGATGCTCTTGCCGCCGATCTTGACCTGGATGACACCTCTGGGATGGATCAATCTCCTGACCTCGCGCATGCCCTGGCGATAGAGCAGCAGCACACGCACGATCTTCATGCCGCCACCGGTCGAGCCGGCACAGGCACCGACGAACATGGCGGCAAACAGCAGCAGGCCGGTGCCCGGTGCCCACAGGGTGTAGTCGCTAACCGCATAGCCCGTCGTCGTGGCAACGGCCACGGTGTTGAAAATCACCTCATCCCAGGTGCCCTTGCCATCGGGCAGTGTCAGCAGACTGATCAGCACCAGCAGAGCGGCCAGCCATTTGAGATAGGTGCGGAACTCGTCGTCCTGGAAATAGACCCGGAACGAGAAACCTCGCCTGAGCGCTGCGAAATGCAGCGTGAAATTGATGCCGGCCAGCAGCATGAACAGCACGATCAGGCCGCGGATCACGGGGGAGTCGTAATAGCCGATGCTGGCGTCGTGGGTGGAAAAACCGCCGATCGCCACTGTGCACATGGCATGATTGACGGCATCGAACGGTGTCATGCCGGCCAGCCACAAGGCAAAGGCGGCGAATGCAGTCATCGACAGGTAGATGAACCACAGCACCTTGGCCGTTTCGGTCACCCGCGCGGTGAGCTTGTCCTTGACCGGCCCCGGCGTCTCGGCCTTGAACAGCTGCATGCCGCCAACCCCCAGCAGCGGCATCACCGCCACCGCCAGCACGATGATCCCCATGCCGCCCAGCCACTCCTGCATCGAGCGCCAGAACAGAATCGACGGAGCGGTCTTGTCGAGATTGCTCAGCACCGTCGCACCCGTCGTCGTCAGGCCCGAGGTCGATTCGAACAGCCCGTCGACAAAGCTGTCGCAGGTGCCGGTCAGCCAGAACGGCACTGCACCGAGGATCGACAGCACCACCCAGGCCAGGGCGACGATGAGGAAGCCGTCCTTGTGCGTCAGATGGTCGGGAGCCTCGCCGCCCAGATGCAAAGCGACTGAGCCGACCAGCATGACCAGGAGTCCCGAAGCCAGAAACTGCACCGCATGGCCCGCATGGTAATGCAGTGACACCAGGGCAGGCAGCCACATGCCCGCCCCGAACAGGATGATCAGAATACCAAGGGTACGGAGAACACCTTTCAGATGCATGGATCAGAAGAATTCGAGCTGAACTTCGAATAGCCTCTCAACAGCGCGCAGGGATGAACTGCGCGTCACCAGCACCACGTGATCATGCGGGCGGATGCGGGTCTGGCCATCGGGAATGATGACCTCGTCGCCGCGCACGACGGCCCCGATCACGGTCTGCTGCGGCAACGCCAGGTCGACGATCGCCTTGGCAGTGATCTGGCTCGTCTCCAGCGCCTCCGCCTCGATCACCTCCAGCGTACCATCGCCGAGCGAGGACATGCCGAGCACGCGCCCGCGGCGCACGTGGCGCAGGATCGAGGCCACCGTCGTCAGGCGCGGAGACACGGTGACATCCAGCCCCATCTCGCGCACCAGCTCGGTGTAGATGTCGCGATTCACCAGAGTGACGATATGTGGCACGCGATACTTCTTGGCGATCAGGCTGCCCAGGATATTCGTTTCGTCATCGTTGGTCAGGGCCAGGAAGTCATCCATCCTGTCGATCGACTCGCTCTCCAGAAGCTCCCGGTCCAGAGCATCACCATGAATCACCACGCTGTGCGTCAGGTGCTCCGCCAGCCACTCGGCGCGTTGCTGATTGAACTCGACGATCTTCAGCGACAGCCCCATCCGCTCGAGTTCCTTGGCCACGATGAAACCGACGTTGCCGCCGCCGACCATCATGACGTGCTTGCTGGTGCGCCCCAGCTGAGCCCGGCCCGTCGCCTCGAAAAACTGGTCGACCTGTTCACGTGCAACCGCCACATAGACACCGTCGCCGGCCAGCAGCACGGTCTTGGCCGTCGGCACCTGCCAGATATGGTTATGCTCGTGCGCCACCACATAGACGCGCAGGCCGCCCAGCACCTCGTCCAGCTCAATCAGCGCGATGCCTGCCAGAGCACTTTTCGGCGGGATACGAAGGCCCAGCAACGACACCTTGCCGTCTGCGAAGTCCTGCGCATCGGCAGCCGAGGAGATCTGGAAACGTTTCAGCACCGCCTTGGCCGCTTCGGTTTCCGGCGAGATGATCCGGTCGATCGGCAGTTCATCGCGCCCGAACAGTCCCTCGGCCTGCGTATAATCCGGTTCGCGGATGCGCGCCATCTTGGTGGTCACCTTGAACAGCGAATGCGCCACCTGGCAGGCCAGCATGTTGACCTCGTCGTTCTGTGTGGCGGCGATCAGCAGTTCGGCACTTGCCGCTCCGGCCTGCGCCAGCACCCCCGGATGCGACGCATGGCCGAGAACCGTCCGCACGTCCATGCTGTCGGCCACCCGCTCCAGATGTTGCGGGTTGTTATCCACCACCGTGACATTGTTGCCTTCGCTGGCCAGCCGCTGGGCAATATGGAAACCGACCTCACCGGCACCAAGAATCAGAATATTCATGCGCTATCCTTTTTCGGCTGAACCAGATCGAAGGCCTTGATCTTGCGGTGCAACTGACTGCGCTCCATACCGATCTCCGACGCCGTACGGCTGATATTCCAGTCATACTGCTCCAGATGATGCAACAGGTACTGGCGCTCGAACGCCTCCCTGGCCTCATGGAAACGTTCCTCGTAACTGCTGGTCGCCCTGTTTGCCGGTCTTGCCGAAATGGCCGCCGAATGCTCCGGCGACAACATGTTCGCGGCTGTGACCTCCTCACCCGGCATCAGGATATGACAACGTTCGATATAGTTGCGCAACTCCCGCACATTGCCGGGCCAATTGTAGGCTCGCAACATCTGCAACGCGTCATCGCTGAAGTGGATGGCGCCTCCGCCCAGGCTGCCCGCCTGCTCGCTGGCCAGCGCCTCCACCAGCAGAGACAGGTCCTCCATGCGTTCACGCAGGGGAGGCATGCGAATGGCCACGACGTTCAGCCGGTAATAGAAATCCTCCCGCAATTTCTCCTGCCGCATCTCATCTTCCAGATCGCGGGCACTGGCTGCCAACAAACGCACATCGGCCGGCTGCGGGGTTGGATTGCCGAGGCGCTGCACGCTCTTTTCCTGCAGCACCCGCAGGATTTTCGCTTGCGCACTCAGACTGAGTTCCATCACCTCATCGAAAAACAGCGTGCCGGTATGAGCGGCCTCGAATCTTCCGCGCTGGGCATGCAAAGCTCCCGGGAAGGCACCCTTCTCATGCCCGAACAGCTCGGAATCCATGCGACCGGTCGGGATGCCGGCGGCATTCACATCGATGAATGGCGCCTTGGCCCGCTTCGAACAGGCGTGGATCATCCTTGCAGCCACCGCCTTGCCGGTGCCATGCTCACCGAGAATCAGCACCGGCGCATCGGCTGCTGCCACGCGCTGGATCAGGTTGCGGACATCCCTGATCACCTTGCTTTCGCCGACCAGCTCCTGCCGGCTGCCCTGCTGCTGGTTCTCCTTCAGGTTGATGTTTTCCTGCTCCAGCTGTCGCTTTTGCACGGCATTGCGGACCAGAATCAGCATACGCTCGGACGAAAGCGGTTTCTCAAGAAAATCGAACGCTCCCTGCCGGGTCGCCTTAACCGCGGTATCGATCGTGGCATGACCGCTCATCATGATTACGGGCAGGCACTTGTCGATTTGCTGGATGCGGTTCAGCGTTTCCAGACCATCGATGCCCGGCATCCAGATATCGAGCAGCACACAATCCACGCTCTGCTTGCGCAGCTTCGCGATGCATTCCTCGCCGGAGGCAGCGGAGAAAACCAGATACCCCTCATCCTCGAACAGGCCCTGCAGCGAATCGCGGATCGCCTGCTCGTCATCGACTATCATGATACGCGCTGTCATGGCTGCTCCATGCTGTTCAGCCCTTTGGGCAGACGCAAGCAGAAGTGTGTGGGCGAATGGCGTGAAATTAGCACCAAGCTGCCGCCATGATCCTCGGCGATGCGCTTGGCGATCGACAATCCAAGGCCCGAGCCCTCTTCCTTGGTCGAGAAATACGGTTCGAACAGATGGACAGCCGATTCCTCGCTGATGCCGGCACCGGTATCCTCCACATGCCAGTCCAGGGATTCCTCTGTTTCCAGCGCATACAATTTGACATGACCGCTCTGGCCGGCGGCGGCAAGACCGTTGTCCACCAGGTTGATCAGCACCTGCCGCACCTGATCGGGATCGCAGTCGCAGGCAAGCCCTGCCGGGGCGGCCGCGACCTCCACCTGCCGGTAGGGGCTGAACAGCTCCCGCATCTCCTTGAGCAACTCATCCACCTGCACGACGCGAATGCGCGGCTGCGGCAGGCGGGCCATGGTGGTGAAATCGGCGATCAGCCGCTGCAACCGTTCCACCTGGCTGATGATCGCATGCGTACAACCATCGAACACGTCGATGTCGCTTGCCTGTGCCCTGAAACGCCGCTGCAACCGCTCTGCCGCGAGCTTGATCGGCGTCAACGGATTCTTGATCTCATGCGCCAGCCGTTTGGCCACCTCGGCCCAAGCCTGGTTACGCTGGGCATGGACCAGTTCGCTGATATCGTCCATCACGATCAGGTAGCCGGAAAAACCGCCCATGCCGGCGGTGCTCAAACTGGCGCCGCGCGCCAGCACATGAACCTGACTGTGCTTGCCCAGCGGGATCTCGAATTCACGCTGCATACTCTCCGTCTGGTGCGACAGCTCCTCAAAAAAGCCGGCAACCTCATGCAGTCGCGGACCGCAGGCCGACAGCAAAGACACCCCGGGCATCCAGCCCTCACCCGGTTGCAGAATGCGACGCATGGACTGGTTGATCAGGCGTATCGCCCCGCCCGCATCCACCAGCATCACACCGGCCTGCAGGTTGGCCAGCAGCGTTTCCAGCACATATTGCCGCTGCCGGCTGCTCGCCAGGGCCTCGGTCAGGTCATTCTGGGCCTGGTCGATCGCCAGCGCATTCTGTTTCAGCCGCTGCGTCATCTTGTTGAATGAGCGGACCAGCGATCCCAGCTCATCCTCGGGGGTCGTCGGGATCACGACATCCAGGTGCCCTTCGGTCACCTCATGCAGAGCCTGCGCAAGCTGGCCGACCGGTGCTGTCAGACGGCGGGCAAAATACAACCCGACGACGCCGGCCAGGATCACCACCAGCAGCGTGACGAACAACATCGCGTGGGTAAACAGCTCTTGCAGGGACTGGCGGTTTTTCTCCAGCTCGCCATAGGTCCGGTAATCCCTTTCCACCTCGCGGGCGCTCTGGATCACTCCTTCCGGGAGCGGCACTTCCACCCGCAACAATCCGACGGCGCCCTGCTGGTCGTGTAACGGCAAATAACCGAAAAGTTTCTCGCCGTCCGGCCCGCTGACCAGTTCCGTCGCCAGATGCCCAAGGCGCATGGCCAGACGGGCGGCATCGCTCAACGGCTCGGTCTGCACCGAACCCAGACCACTCTCCTGCACACTGGCCAGCAGACGCTCATTGCTGTCGAACAGCTGCACACGGTTCCAGCCCTCATGTTCACGGATCGACGCCAGATAATCGTTGGTCTGCGTAAACGAAACGTAACCCCGGGCAGCATCGACCAGAAAAGGATCGGCGATATAAACCAGCAGCCCCTGCTTGACCTCTTTCTCGATACGCTCGTAAAAACCCTGTGCCAGACTAAGCGCCCGCTCAAGCAGGGTGTCCACCCGCAAATCGAACCAGACATCCATGCCACGATCCACCATGCGACTGGCTGCGAACTGCACCACCATGGTCGGCAACAACAGCATTCCGACCAGGCCGATCACCAGCTTGGCCCGAAGGCGTGAACCGGGTCGCGGCTCGCCACGCTCACGCAACAGACGCACTCCGTATTGCATCAGCAACACGGACAGGGTCAGTAAAATACTCTCATTGATCCAGGCGAGCAGGCCGCCGCTCGTACCATGGCCCGGCCAAAACCATACCACCAGCGCCAGCAATGCGATCCCAACGAGAAGCGGCACCAGCCGCATCAGGCTGAATCGTCTCACGGCAACCGGAAATCCAGACTCATACTGAAACCCGATGGCTCCAGCAACCGGGCCCACCATCCTTTCGACAGTTCACCCTCGTGCTTGGCAATGGTGACGACAATACGGTAAGTCGTCTGCCCCTGCAGCAGGCTTTGGTCCAGCAGGGGAAAATGGTCGAGTTCCACCAGAAAGCGCAACGCTTCCTGCACCGAATAGGTCCGCCGGGTAATCCCGGTCGCCTGATCTTCCAGCAGCCAGCTGTGCGACAACAGATCCGGCGTCACCGTCCTGGCAACCTGGACGGTAGCGACTTCCTTGTTCACCCAGAAACGGCGAACCTCCTCGACATCGAGATCCCAGGCCAGGGTCACGGCGATGCCGGCTTGCAGGGTTTCGACGAGTTGAGACTGGTCTCCGGGCCACTCGGCATCGCAATAGACGATCGGGGATGACAGATCCACACGCATGGCTGCGTCCGATACCGCCCAGGCGCCATGTGCGCCCACACAACAGGCCACCAGACAGGCCGAGAGAACCCCGAATGCACCTCGCCGCATGACATGTCTCATCCCCATGGCGCGATAGTGTAGCAGTCCAGCCGTAGCAGTTCGATGCCAAAGGATCGTGCAATATCTGCACTTTTCCCGATTCGTGGCAGCCGATATGTCCGCCCTGCACGAGATTCACCGGACCAATCGTTGCCGCCACCGGGCGCCGGCCACACTTGGGCCAATTCCTTTCCGCCCCTGCTCCGGTTACATTAACCTGGATGAATATCTCTCCGATGCGCCGATCCCGATTCGAGCACACCCACTGCGTAGCGGCCAGCGACCTCAACGGTTATGGCATCATGCATGGAGGCCGTCTGTTGACCATTGCTGACGAAACCGCCTTCATATCTTCCCGGTTGCATGCCGGAGGCATCTGCCTGACGCGCGCCGTCCACCAGGCAGTTTTTCACGGACCGGCCAGGGAAGGAGATCAGCTCCGGCTGACTTCCGTCGTCGCACTGGTTGGGCATAGCAGCCTGTGGATTCCTGTCGAAATCCGTTCATACGATCAACCTGACAAGCTGATCATGGATGCCGTCTTTGTTTTCGCCGCGCTGGATGAAGCGGGCCAACCCAGGCAGATTGAGCCTGTGACTGCCGAAAGCGAGGAAGAACGGGTTTTGCAGAATCGCATCAAAAAATTACGTTCGATCATCTTGCCATGAACATCGAGATTATGCTCGCCGCCTTCGGCCTGGCCTTCCTCATCCTGTTCACTTGGTTACTGCTGAAGCTCCGTAACCTCGAAAGATCCATGGCCGACCATCGAACCACCCTGCTGCCCGGCATGGGTGAAATGCTCGAGCAGAAACAGCGGCAGCTCGTTCACGAGCTTCATGCCGCCATACGCGACAGCTCTGCACACATCTCGAACGAGGTGCGTGCCTCCATGAAGGCCTCAACCGATACCCTGAACCAGCAGTTCGAACGCCTGACCGATCGCGTCGACAACAAACTTGAAACCATTTCCGGCCGGGTGAATGAGCGCCTCGACAAGGGGTTCGAGAAAACCCAGAAGGTTTTCGCCGATGTTCTGGCCCGGCTGTCGACAATCGACGAAGCGCAGAAACGCATCGACCAACTCTCCCGCAATGTCGTCTCACTGCAGGATGTCTTGACCGACAAGCGTGCCCGCGGTGCCTTCGGGGAAGTACAGCTTCACCAACTGGTGAGTCAGGTACTGCCGGAGTCCGCCTATACTCTGCAGGCCCCGCTCTCCAATAGCCGACGGGTCGACTGCCTGTTAAAGCTTCCCGAACCCGTCGGCGCCATTGCCATCGATGCCAAATTCCCCCTGGAGAACTACCAGCTCAGCCTGGACGGCCAGCTTGGCGAACAGGACCGGCGTCAGGCAGCCAGCCAGTTTCGTCAGGATGTACGCAAACACATCAATGACATCGCCGAGCGCTACATTGTCCCCGATGAAACAGCCGACAGCGCCATCATGTTCCTGCCCTCCGAGGCCGTGTTCGCCGAATTGCATGCGCACTACCCGGATATCATCGCCCTGGCCCAGCAGCGGCGAGTCTGGATCGCCAGTCCGACCACAATGATGGCCATCCTGACGACAGTCGTGGCTGCCCTGAAGGATATCGAAACCCGCAAACAGGTTCATATCATCCAGATCGAGCTGGCCAGGCTCGCGGAAGATTTCAGCCGCTTCGGCAGCCGTTTCGACAAGCTGGCCCAACATATCCGGCAGGCGCACGAGGATACCCAGCAGATTCACACGTCCGCGAAAAAGATCAGCTCACGTTTCGAGCGCATCGAGCGCGTCGAACTGCGTGAGGAAGATTCGGAAAACTGAATGCCATCCGGTCATTTGCGCATTGCCAGCTTCAATATGCAGGCAGGCATCGGCAGCCATCTGCCCCATCACCTGGTCACGCACGGCTGGCGCTACCTGCTGCCGCATCGCCACGTGCATGCCAACCTGGAACAGATTGCCGAAGCCATTGCCCCGTTCGATATCGTCGCTCTGCAGGAGGCAGATGCCGGTTCATTTCGTACCAGTTATATCCACCAACAGGATTACCTGGCCATGCGCACCGGCTTCAGCTACAGCCAGTCACTGATTACCCGGGAAATGGGGCCGATTGCCTGCATTTCTTTGGGCATACTCGCAAGAATTCAGCTCGATGCCGTCCACAAGCATCGCTTGCCCGCCTCCCGGCATGGCAGGGGAGCTCTGGAAAGCGTCTGTCATTGGCAGGGGCAACCGATTGCCATTATCGCCACTCACCTGTCGCTGCGCCGTTCAAGCCGCCTGCGGCAAATCGACTTCATCGCCCAGTTGGTCAAAAAACATCCTGCCGCCATCGTGCTGGGCGACCTCAACTGCGAACCGCACTCGCCGGAATTCCGGCAACTCATGGAAATGGCAGATCTGCAAAGCGGTATCATCACACCAGCAACCTATCCGAGCTGGCAGCCCAGACGCCGGATCGACCATATCCTGACCACCCGCAATCTTGAGATTTGCAATCTGAGGACCTTGCCGATCCTCTGCTCGGATCACCTACCGATCGCTGCTGAAATCAGATTTCGCTAACCCGAAAGAGAAGAGGCCCCGGCGGGAGCCGGGGCCTCAGTGTCTGGCGCAAAACACTAGGGAGGGGAGGAGGGAATGGCGCCAGACAGGACGAACCATATCCGATGCGCTATGAGCACAGTGTGAAACGCATATTAAAAATCATTTACATGCTGTCAGAACGACATCCGACGAAAGAAACTGGCTGGGGGACTAGGATTCGAACCTAGGTTGACGGAGTCAGAGTCCGTAGTCCTGCCGCTAGACGATCCCCCAATTGAGGGTGCGAACCTTAGAAGCGCATGGCGGATGCGTCAACCTCAATATCGACATATCAATCCGCTATCCGCAACCATTGCAGCAACTGCTCTTCTCCGACGACCGGTATCCCCAGTTCGTCCGCTTTGGCCAGTTTCGAACCTGCCCCTTCGCCGGCCACAACGTAGTCCGTTTTCTTCGATACCGATCCGGCCGGTCTCGCTCCCAACTCCCGCAGCTTCGCCTCCGCTTCCGAGCGCCCCATCGACACCAGCGTGCCGGTGACGACAACTGTCTTGCCGGCCAGTGGATGCGTTGCATCGACTGTCTTGCGGGGCATAGGAGCGGGCCAGGCACCACTCGCCTTCAATGCATGCAGCACCTCGCGGTTGTGAGCCTCCTCGAAAAAGGAGCGAATACTGGCAGCCACCTCCGGACCAACATCCGGCACCTGTTGCAGCATTTCAGCATCAGCCGACTCGATGCCTTCCATCGAAAGAAAATGTTCGGCCAGCGCAATCGCCGTGGCCTCACCGACATGGCGGATACCGAGTGCGAAAAGGAACTTCGGCAACGGCCGCGACCGACTCGCCTCCACCGCCTTCTGCAAATTGGCAATCTTTCTGTCGCCGAACCCTTCGCGGCCGTTCAAGCAATCGAAGTCGATCCGGTAGATATCGGCAATTGAATGCAGCTTGAGTGGCGACCCTTCCGGTTCGTCAGCCAGCATCATAATCAGCTTTTCGCCCATCCCCTCGATATCCATCGCCCCCCGGGAAGAAAAATGCCGCAGGCGTTCACGCACCTGTGCCGGGCAGGAGAGGCCACCCGAGCAGCGAATCGCCACTTCCCCCTCTGCCTGTTCGACGTGGGCACCACAAACCGGGCAACGATCTGGTGGTGAGGGCGGTTTGCTGCGACTACCTCCCGTATCGACCACGCGCACGACTTCGGGGATAACATCGCCGGCACGGCGGATAACAACCCGGTCGCCCTCGCGCACATCCTTGCGCTGCATCTCCTGGACATTGTGCAGGGTAGCGCGCGAAACCATCACTCCGCCCACCGCTACCGGCACCATCTCAGCCACGGGCGTTACAGTACCGGTGCGCCCCACCTGCCAGATGATCCGTTCGACGATTGTTTCGACCTCCTGAGCCGGGAACTTGTGGGCAATCGCCCAGCGCGGTGAACGGGAAACCGAGCCGATCTCCTGCTGCAAAGAGAAATCGTCAACTTTGTAAACCAAGCCGTCGATCTCATAGGGGAGCGATTGCCGCCTGGTTTGCCAAACGCGGTAGATATCCAGCAACCCGGCAGCCGAATCGGCCCGTGAAGTCGACTGGATGGAAAATCCCATGTCTTGGAGCCTCTCCAGCAATGCCGACTGGGACTTCGCCACAGCCACTCCACCCAAACCGACGCCATAGGCATAGAAAGCGAGATTACGTTCGGCCGTGACTTTGGCATCCATCTGCCGTAGCGAACCTGCGGCGGCGTTGCGCGGGTTGGCGAACACCTTCGCCCCGGCCTCTTCCTGCGCCCGATTCAGGTCGGCAAATGCCTGCTTCGGCATATAGACCTCGCCGCGCACTTCCAGAAGATCAGGCAAATTTCCGTCAGCCGTCAAATGCCACGGGATGTCGGCGATGGTGCGGATATTGTCGGTCACATTTTCACCGACCGCTCCATCCCCACGCGTGGCAGCGGAAACCAGACGGCCGTGTTCGTAACTCAAGTTGACCGCCAGGCCATCGATCTTGGGCTCGACGATAAAATGCAGGGCGCTGTGTCCGGCCAGTTCTTCGACCCGGCGGACGAATTCGACAACATCCTCGTCGTCGAAAGCGTTGGCCAGCGACAGCATCGGCTCGCCATGTTCGCTGGGCTGGAACGCATGACTGATCGGTGCGCCGACGGTTCTGGTCGGAGAATACTCGGGAACGGGCTCGCCGAGTTCCTCCTCCAGACCCTGCAGTTTTTTCAGCAGCTGATCATATTCGGCATCCGATATGACGGGAGCATCCAGCACATAATACCGATAGTTATGTTCGGTCAGCTCGGCACGCAATGCCTCGATCGTGCGACGCAATGCCTGCCGGCGATCAGTCTGCTGCCCCTCCGTTACGCGGTTCATTCAGCATCCCCTCCACGGTTTGCAGGACCGGCGCAGACATCCAATCCACGGCCCCGATGAGGTGATAGCGCACCGTGCCATTGCGGTCAATGAGAAACGATTCGGGATAACGGTAAACGCCGTACTGGTGCGAAACATGGCTGTCGACATCGTTGAGCACCTCAAACGGCATCTGGTTCTCATGCACGAAACCTGTGAGATCATCGTGATTCTTGTCCACCGATACCGCTACCACCTTCAGTCCGCGACTGGCGAACTTGCGATGCAGCGCCGACAACGAGGGGATCTCCTCCCGGCAGGGCGGACACCAGGTCGCCCAGAAGTTGAGCAGTATGACCTCGCCGATCGGCAGCGAAGCCATGGTCCCGTTGATATCCGGAAGCGAAAAAGACCTGGCAGCATCGCCCTGCCGCACCATTGCCGGCGCGGCGGGCAACGCAAACCAGAACGCTGCCGCCAGGCCGACTACAATCGAAAGAGCGACCATCCAGCGCTTGAGCATCAGCCTGTCCTCACCGAACCCGACAGCAATGCGGATCTCAACTCATCCGCGGCAACACGGTGCATGAATGCCTGGCGGCCATCGATCAGCAGCACCGGCACATCCATCCCGTATCGCACCAGCAGGGCCTTGTCTCGATCCACATCGATCACTTCCCAGGTGCACAGGCCGCTTTCTGCCTGCGCCGCAACGATCTCCTTGGCATCCTCGCAGAGACAACACTCGCGGCGGCTCATCACCTGCACATGCGGCAGCGTCACTCATCCCCCTTGCGTGCTTCCGGCAGCTTCACCAACGCGAAGACCTGGTCGCCATGCCTGTCCAGCATGATGCGCAGCATCTCGCCGTGCTTGAATCCTCCGGCCATCTTGCGGAACTGCTTCACACCGGTGACCTTTTCGCCATTGACGCTGTAGATCACGTCACCGATTTCGAGACCCGCCTGATCCGCCGGCGAACCCTGCAACACCTGCTGCACGACAACGCCTGCTTGAACCCGAATGCCCAGCGACTGCCGCAGATCCGGTGTCAGGTCGCCGATACCGATTCCGAGACGGACCTGATCCGGGCTGCCTTCGGCATGGCCGTTGGAGGCTGTTTCCTCAGGCATCTTTTCGACCGTGACGACGACATCCATCGGTTTGCCGTCGCGGATAATACGCAGCTTCACCTTGTCGCCCGGCGTATGGCGGGCGACCCGGATCGGCAGATCATGCGCGTGCCGGATGGGTTCCCCGTCGATTGCAACAATGACGTCGCCCGCCCGTACCCCCGCCTTGTCGGCAGCCGAACCGGCCTCCACCTGAGGCACCAGCGCACCTTCGCGATTCGGAAGGTTCAGAGCCTTCATGGTCTCGCTGTCGACGTCGGTGATATGCACGCCCAGCCGTGCCCGCGTCACATGGCCGGTCTTGCGCAGCTCGCCGAGAACGGACTTGGCCAGATTGATCGGAATGGCAAAGCCAATGCCGTTGTTGCCGCCGCTACGGGAATAAATCGCCGTGTTGATACCGACAACCTCACCGCGGACATTGAACAGAGGCCCACCCGAATTGCCGGGATTGATCGCTGCGTCGGTCTGGATGAAATCGTCATAAGGTCCGGAACCGATCACTCGCCCCTTGGCCGATACGATACCTGCCGTCACCGTCTGCTCCAGGCCGAACGGATTACCGATCGCCACCACCCAGTCGCCGACACGCAGCGCATCCGAGTCACCCAGTGTCACGGTCTTCAAGCCCTTGGCCTTGATCTTCAGCAATGCCACATCGAGCTTGGTATCCGTGCCGACAATCTTGGCAGGCTCCTCGGTACCATCACGCATTTTGACAACGACCTGATCGGCCCCGTCCACCACATGATTATTGGTTACGATATAGCCGTCGGATGAAATAATAAAACCGGTTCCCAGGGAGTGGCGTTCCTGAGGCGGCATATTGCGGAAAAAGTCATGGAAAAACTGATCGAAAGGAGAACCGGGAGGGAAACCGAAGTCAGGGGCGCCTTCCTGCCCCGGCCGAACCATCTGGGTCGTGCTGATATTGACAACGGCGTCCGCCTGATTGGCAGCCAGGTCTGCGAAACTGTCAGGCATCGCCTCTGCCTGATGAAAAACAACCAATAGAACAGGAATGGTCAAAAGTAAGCGGCGAATCTGATTCAAATTCAGTCTCCTTTGTCGTTGGTGGCTGATTTGTACGTCAAAAAGATGAACAAAACATGAAAGTTACAGCGGCCTGATCGGAATAATTCTCTCCCGCTCGATACGAATGATGCGGCCCGCCGGTTTGGCCAATTGTGGCGAACGCAATCGAAGCCAGCCATAGTATCCAAGAATACCGGCCACTCCGGCCACGGCGGCCCAGACATCCGGAGCGGATGCCTGCAACATGACCGCCAGATGGCGGACCAGCATGCCGGCAGCAATGAACAGCAACATCGGCAGGCCATAGAGCCTGAAGGTGGCTTTCAGTAACTCGCCGTCCGGAACATCAATCACCACTTCGTCCCCAACCCGGGCACCGATGGCATTCTCGACATCCATCTCAGCAAACCGCTGTGTCCAGGAACCGAGGGTGCCGCAGGCCGACTGGCCGGCGCAGTGACCACAGGCGGATGCGCGTGCCGCGCGAACGCGCGCCCCGCTGCCTTTCACCTCGATCACGCTGACCTGCTGTTCCATGCGCATATTGCAGCACCGCAAGCTTGCCGCGGCAAGCCCTGCCTCCTATTCTGGGCTAGATACCGTAGAAGGAATACCTTTGAAACCGAAGCAACCGATCACGCCTTCACAACTGGAAGTGGATTTCCTGGTCATCGGCAGCGGTGCTGCCGGCCTACTTGCAGCCGGTCGCCTTTGTGATCATGGCAAGGTCGCCATCGTCAACAAGGGCACCTTTGCCGACTCCAGCACCTACTTCGCCCAGGGCGGCATTGCCGCCGTGCTGTCGGACGACGACAGTATCGAATCCCATGTCCAGGACACATTGAAGGCTGGAGCTGGCCTTTGCCACGAGGCGACGGTTCGCAAAATTGTCGAGCGCAGCAGCGAAATCATTCACCAACTGGTGGAAATCGGCACGGCGTTCGATACGGAGAACGGGCACCTGCATCTGACCCGCGAAGGTGGCCACAGCCAGCGGCGCATCGCCCATGCCCAGGATGCCACGGGACGCGCCATCGGCGAAGCGTTGCTTGCCCAGGTTGCCGATCGCCCCAACCTGATCCGGTTACAAAACTATACCGCCATCGACCTGATCACCAGCCATCGACTCAAGGCGGACGGCAAACCGCGTCGCTGTCTCGGCGCCTACCTGCTTGGCCCCGACCAGAAGGTTCTCACGGTTGCCGCACGCCATACCATTCTGGCCACAGGTGGTGCCGGCAAGGTCTACATGTACACCTCCAATCCGCATGCCGCCAGCGGTGACGGCATTGCCATGGCCTGGCGGGCGGGCTGTCGGGTTGCCAATATGGAATTCATGCAGTTCCACCCCACCTGCCTGTTTCATCCGAAGGGTTCCAACATGCTGCTCAGCGAAGCCCTGCGCGGCGAGGGCGCCCACATCGTGGATGCCAGGGGCAGGCGTTTCCTGTTCGACTATGATTCCCAAGGCGAGCTGGCCCCGCGCGACATCGTCGCACGCGCCATCGACCACGAGATGAAGAAACAGGGTGCGGATTGCATGTTTCTCGATGCACGGCCGCTGGGCGAAGAGAAGATCCGCAGCCAGTTCCCGAACATCCAGTCGCGCCTGCTGGAGCTCGGCCTCGACCTGGCACGCATGCCGGTCCCTATCGTGCCGGCCGCCCACTATACCTGCGGCGGCGTACTGACCGATGAAACCGGTCGGACCGATATCGCCAATCTCTACGCGATTGGCGAAACTTCCTGTTCGGGCCTGCATGGCGCCAACCGGCTGGCCAGCAATTCGCTGCTCGAGTGCCTGGTCATGGCGGACTTCTGCAGTCGTGACATCCTTGCGCACAACAGCAGTACGGGCTTTCCGAAACTGCCCGTCTGGGATGAAAGCGGCATCGTACCGGAGACCGAGCGCATCCCGATCAAGCAGAACTGGGACGAAATCCGCGCCACGATGTCCAACTACGTCGGCATCGTGCGCTCCGACGAACGGTTGCGTCGCGCCCGCCGGCGCCTGCGGGTCATCCAGGAAGAAATTTCCGCCTATTACTGGCGCCACCCGGTTTCGCGCGACCTGATCGAATTGCGTAATCTGGCGCAAGTGGCGGAGCTGATCGTCCGCTCGGCCCAGCGGCGGCATGAGTCGCGGGGCCTGCATTATTCGACGGATTATCCTGGAATGTTGTCCATCCCGGCTGATACCGTGCTGTCGTCCGACCGGAGCGACTGAGCATGCGCTGCCTGCATGTCTGCATTCACGGCATGGTGCAGGGTGTAGGGTACCGCTTCGCATGCCAGCGTCAGGCCGAACAGCTCGGCATTCTCGGCTGGGTACGCAACCGCCACGACGGATCGGTCGAAGCCCTCGTCGCCGGCAACGATCCGGCGCTGCGTGCCATGCAGGCATGGTTCGAGCAGGGCCCGGCACTCGCACGCGTAGACAGGGTGACTGTCGAAGAGACGACAGCCCGGCCGGAAGAGCTGAGCGGATTTTCCGTGCTTCCTACCCCCTGAGCTGATTCCCCAAACGAAAAAAGGCCCCGCGAGCGGAGCCTTTTTTCATTTCTTTTCTGCCGGATTTATTCGGCCTGACCTGAAGCCTGGTCAACCAGTTCGATGATGGCCATCGGCGCAGCATCGCCAGCCCGGAAGCCGGTCTTGATGATGCGGGTGAAGCCACCGTTACGATCGGAGCATGCCGGGGCGATATCGGCAAACAGGCGATCAACGACTGCGCGCTGGCGCAGCTTGGCCAACGCCTGGCGACGTGCGTGCAGGTCACCACGCTTGCCAAGCGAGATCAGCTTCTCGACATACGGACGAACAGCACGGGCCTTGGCCTGGGTGGTCTCGATCCGTCCATTGGTCAGCAGTGCCGAAGCGAGGTTGGCCATCAATGCGCGGCGGTGTCCGCTGGTCAATCCCAATGAGCCGCCATGTTTACGATGTCTCATTTTCCTTTACCTCTTCAAAAATTGTGCGCTTTACGCGTCCGCCGAGTCTTGCGGCGGCCAGTTCTCGAGCTTCATGCCCAGGTGCAGGCCCATCTTCTCGAGAACTTCCTTGATCTCGTTGAGTGATTTACGGCCGAAGTTCGGCGTGCGCAGCATCTCCTGCTCGGTGCGCTGCACCAGGTCGCCGACGCGGAAAACATCGTCGCTCTTCAGGCAGTTCATCGAACGGACCGACAGGTCCAGGTGATCGATCGGCTGCGCCAACAGCTCTTCCAGACCATCGTCGCCCATCTCTTCGCCTTCACCGTCATCAATGGCGGAGAAGTCTGCGAAAACGGTCAGCTGGTTCTTCAGGATCTTGGCTGCCTCGCCGATCGCCTCTTCAGGCGTCAGCGAGCCATTGGTCTCGATCTCCATGATCAGCTTGTCGTAGTTGGTCTTCTGGCTGACGCGGGCATTCTCGACGCGGGTTGCCACACGGCGAATCGGCGAGAAGGAGGCGTCAACCAACAGAGTGCCGATGGCATGATCGGCGTTCTCGCGCTCGTGAGCCGGCTCGTAGCCGCGACCCTTTTCGACGACGGCCTCGAACTTCAGATGGCCATCCTCGTTCAGGTGGGCAATCACCAGATCGGCATTCAGCACCTGCACGCCGGCCGGGCACTTGATATCGCCAGCCGTCACGACAGCCGGCCCCTTGATATCGAGCGAAATGGTCACGGCTTCGTTGCGATCCATGCGGATATCGATCTCTTTCAGCGTCAGGATCATGTCCAGCACGTCTTCACGCACACCCTTGACGGTGTCGAACTCATGCATGACGCCGTCGAACTTGACGGAGGTCACGGCAGCACCAGGCAGAGAGGAGAGCAGCATGCGGCGCAGGCTGTTGCCGATCGTCGTGCCGTAGCCGCGCTCCAGCGGTTCAAACACGATCTTGGCGGCACGGCCCGGGATCGTTTCCTCGACACTAATGCTACGTGGCTTGATCAGATTCATGCTCTGCCCTCTATTGAATAAATTACTTGGAGTACAGTTCGACGATGAGCTGCTCACGAATGCTCGGATCCAGCTGGTCGCGAGCCGGCAGCTCACGGAAGACGCCCTGGCGGCTCTGCAGATCCATGTCGATCCACTCGGCGATGCCACGGCTTCCGGCTGCCTCAGTAGCGGCATTGACACGCAGCTGCTCCTTGGCCTTACCGGTCAGCTCGATGCGCGATCCAACCTTGACGATATAGGACGGGATGTTGACGACGCCACCATTCACCTTCACCAGCTTGTGACGAACGAGCTGACGGGCTTCGGTACGCGAACTGGCCATGCCCATGCGGTAGATCACGGTGTCCAGACGCGACTCCAGCAGGTGCAGCAGGTTCAGACCGGTCACGCCCGGCATCCGGCTGGCATCCTCGTAATAGCCGCGGAACTGCTTTTCCTGCAGACCGTAGATACGCTTCACCTTCTGCTTCTCACGCAGCTGCAGACCATAGTCGGAAGTCTTGCTGCGGCGGTTCTGGCCATGCATACCCGGCGCATACGGACGGCGCTCGATCGGGCACTTGGCCGAGTAGCACTTGTCGCCCTTCAGGTACAGCTTCTGGCCTTCGCGACGGCAAAGGCGGCATTTGGCTTCAAGATAACGTGCCATGAATCTAAGCTCCTAATTAAACGCGGCGCCGCTTCGGCGGGCGGCAGCCATTATGCGGAATCGGGGTGACGTCACGGATCGAGGTGACGTTGATGCCTGCAGCGGCAATCGCGCGCAGTGCCGACTCGCGACCGGAACCCGGTCCCTTGACGAGTACGGTGGCATTCTTCACACCCTGCTCGATCGCCTTCTGGGCAGCCTGTTCGGCAGCCACCTGGGCGGCAAACGGCGTGCTCTTGCGAGAGCCGCGGAAACCGGCACCGCTGGTCGCCCAGCAGAGTGCGTTGCCTGCCTCATCGGTGAAGGTGATGATGGTGTTGTTGAATGATGCCTGGATATGAGCCACGGCGTTGGCGACGTTCTTGCGGACGCGCTTCTTGGCCGGTGCCTTGGCGGATTTCGGTGCAGCCATCTTGTATTAACCCCTGTTACTTCTTCTTGCCGGCGATGGTGCGGCGTGGGCCCTTGCGGGTGCGGGCATTGGTCTTGGTCCGCTGGCCGCGAGCCGGCAGCCCCTTGCGGTGGCGCAGACCACGGTAGCAGCCGAGGTCGGTCAGACGCTTGATGTTCATCGAAACTTCACGGCGCAGGTCACCTTCGACCAGGCACGTCTTTTCGATCGCACTGCGGATGTTGCCAACCTCAGCCTCGCTCAGATCCTTCACGCGAGTCTCCGGGCTGACGCCGGCCTCCGCGAGAATCTTCCGCGAACTGGACAGGCCAATTCCGTAGATATACGTCAACGCGACTTCGACGCGCTTCTGCGTGGGAATGTTAACTCCGGCTATACGAGCCACTTGCTGCCTCCTTGGGGCGTGTAAAAAGGGCGCGAAGCATAGCCAGAGGCCATGATTCGCGCAACCTGTTTAACCCTGACGCTGTTTGTGACGTGCGTTCTGACAAATAATCCGAACGACGCCCTTGCGCCGGATTACACGGCACTTGTTGCACATTTTCTTGACTGATGCACGGACTTTCACGCCTGCACCTCCTCAAAAAGTTACCGGTCTACCGGTTATTTCTCGCGGTAGCTGATCCGTCCGCGGGAAAGGTCGTAGGGAGAAATCTCCACCGTCACCTTGTCGCCCGGCAGAATCCGGATGTAATACTTCCGCATTTTTCCGGAAATCGTACACAGCAGTTCGTGCCCGTTTTCCAGCTTCACCTGAAACATGGCGTTGGGGAGCTTTTCCACCACCTCGCCAGTCATTTCAATGATATCTTCTTTCGCCATCCTACCCTTCAACTGCCTGCTTCAGAGCGGCATATACGGAGTCCATCTCCCCTGAAGCGTCCAGCTTCGCGAAGCCTGGCTTGTCCTTGTAGTAGTCCAGGAGCGGCGCGGTCTGCTCACGGTACACGTGCAGACGCTTGGCAATCACATCCTCGCGATCATCCTCGCGCTGATAGAGCTCGCCGCCGCAGCGGTCACACTTGCCTGCCTCGCGGGGGGGCGAATAATGCCGATGAAATCCAAAACCGCAAGCCCTGCAGATCAATCGCCCGGAGAGCCTCTCCAGCAGGTTCGATTCCGGCGCATCCATGAAGATGACATGATCGATCCCCATGTTGTGACCCGCCAGCATCTGGTCGAGCGCCTCGGCTTGCGGCACGTTGCGCGGAAAACCGTCGAGCAGGAAGCCGTTGCTCTCCTTGCCGGCGATCTCATCCTCGATCATCGCTACGACGACCGCATCCGGAACCAGCTTGCCTTCGTCCATGAACGCCTTGGCCTTCAGACCGGCCTCGGTGCCGTTGCGGACCGCGGCACGCAGGATATCGCCCATGGCCAGATGGCTCAGGCCGAACTCATCGGCCAGTCGCGATCCCTGGGTGCCCTTGCCGACTCCCGGCGGGCCAAACAGCACCAGGTTCATCAGCGGCTGGACTTGAGGCGGGCCTGCTTCATCAGGCCTTCGTACTGATGGCTCAGCAGGTGCGCCTGAATCTGTCCCATGGTATCCATGGTCACCACAACAACGATCAGCAGGCTGGTACCGCCGAAGTAGAACGGTACCGACAGCTCGCTGATCAGCGCCTGCGGCAGCAGGCAGACCAGCGTGACATAGGCTGCACCGATCACGGTGATACGGGTCAGCACATCATCCACATACTCGGCCGTCTTCTGGCCGGGGCGGATGCCCGGAATGAAACCGCCATGCTTCTTCAGGTTGTCGGCCGTATCCTTCGGGTTGAAGACGATCGCCGTGTAGAAGAAGCAGAAAAAGACGATCAGCACGGTGAACATCAGCATGTACAGCCAGCCGCCGGGACTCAGGGCTGCGGAAATATCACCCAGCCAGGAAAAGCCCTCAACGCCCTTGGTGAACTGCGCGAAGGTCGCCGGCAGCAGGATCAGGCTGGAGGCGAAAATCGGCGGGATCACACCGGCGGTATTGATCTTCAGCGGCAGGAACGATGCCTTGCCACCATAGAGCCGGTTGCCGACCTGACGCTTGGCGTACTGGATGGTGATACGGCGCTGTGCGCGTTCGAACCAGACCACGGCGGCAGTGACGATCAGCGCCATGATGAACAGGCCGAGCACGGTGAATGCCGTATACTCGCCGGTACGCGCCAGTTCCAGGGTCGAACCGATGGCGTGCGGCAGGCCGGCGACGATGCCGCCGAAGATGATCAGCGAGATGCCGTTGCCGATGCCGCGCTCGGTGATCTGCTCACCGACCCACATCAGGAAAATGGTGCCCGTCACCAGGGTAATCACCGTCATGGCGCGGAATGCCAAGCCAGGATCGATCACCACCGACTGACCGTTCACCGAGAACGACTCGAGACCGATGGCCATGCCGATCGCCTGGAACAGCGCCAGACCGACCGTACCGTAACGGGTATATTCAGTGATCTTGCGCCGGCCGGCCTCGCCTTCCTTCTTCAGCTGCTCGAGCCGCGGCGACACCACGGTCATCAGCTGGATGATAATGGCAGCCGAGATATAGGGCATGATGCCCAGCGCGAAGATGGTCAGACGGGAGAGAGCGCCACCGGAAAACATGTCGAACATGCCGAGCAGGCTGCCCTGTGCCTGACTGAAGAACTGCGCCAGAACCTGCGCATCGATGCCGGGAACCGGAATATGGGCGCCGATGCGGTAGACCAGCAGCATGCCCAGCGTGAACAGGATCCTGTTCTTCAGCTCCGGGATCTTGTTGACATCAGCAAGGCCGCCCAGCCCCCCCACCGGTGAAGCCATAATCAGGCTTCTCCGGCGAGCTTCAGCGTCGCGCCAGCGGCTTCGATCTTGGCCTTGGCAGCCGCCGAGGCAGCCGTCACGGCAAGCGTGATCTTCTTCTTGGTCAGTTCACCGCCCGCCAGCAGCTTCACCGGTTCGGCAGCGCTGCGGATCAGGCCGGCCTCATAAAGCGCAGCCGCATCGACGGTGCTGCCGGCTTCGAAGCCTTCCAGCTGGCCGACGTTGATGATCTGCATGTCCTCTTTCTTCGAGGTGAAGCCGCGCTTCGGCAGACGACGCATCAGCGGCATCTGGCCGCCCTCGAAACCGCGACGGACCTTGCCGCCGGTGCGGGACTTCTGGCCCTTGTGGCCGCGGCCGGCAGTTTTGCCCTGACCGGTACCGATACCGGCGCCGAGACGCTTGCGCTCGCGACGCGAACCTGCGGTGGATTGGATGGTGTTCAGCTTCATTGTTTACTCTCCGGACTCGATACGGACCAGATGCGCGACCTTGTTCACCATGCCACGCACCGCCGGGGTGTCTTCCAGTTCAACGACTTGATTCAGGCGACGAAAGCCCAGTCCGCGCAGGGTGGCGTGCTGGTCCTTGGCGTAACCGATGCCGCTCTTCACCTGACGGATTCGAATCGTGCTCTTCTTGGCCATGTCCTAAACTCCTCTTCTCGCCTTAGGCGGACTTGCCGCGGCGGGCAGCGATCTGCTCCGGGCTCTCCAGCGACTTCAGGCCGTTGAAGGTAGCGCGCACCAGGTTCAGCGGGTTGCGCGAGCCCATGCTCTTGGTCAGCACGTCATGGATACCGACTGCATCCAGCACGGCACGCACGGCAGAGCCGGCAATCACACCAGTACCTTCGCTGGCCGGCTTCAGCAGCACGCGGGTCGAGTCCTGGCGACCGGTCACTTCATAGTGAATGGTGCCGCCCTTGCGGTCGACATGGATCATCGACTTGCGGGCAATTTCGGTCGCCTTGCGGATCGCTTCCGGAACCTCTTTCGCCTTGGCATGGCCAAAGCCGACGTGGCCCTTGCCATCGCCAACCACCATCAGCGCGGAGAAACCCATGCGGCGGCCGCCGGACACGGTCTTCGCCACGCGATTGATGTGAATAAGCTTTTCAGTCAGTTCCATTTCCTGCGGATTGATCATCGTCATCTCCTAAAACTTCAGGCCGCCGGCGCGAGCGCCTTCAGCCAGTGCCTGCACGCGGCCATGATACATAAAGCGTCCGCGGTCGAACGCCACCTCGGTAACGCCCGCAGCGACGGCACGCTCGGCCAGCAGCTTGCCGACCTCTTCAGCACCGGCCTTGTTGCTGCCGTTCTTGATCGCCTCGTCGAGGCTGGAAGCCGCCGCCAAGGTACGACCCGTCGCATCGTCGATGATCTGGGCATAGACGTGGCGTGCCGAACGGAACACGCTCAGACGCGGACGGCCCGTTGCCTTGATGCGGGAGCGAACCCGGCGGGCGCGGCGCGTTGCGCTGTTGTAATCATAAAGCTTTGCAGACATCGTCTTCTTATCTCCTGTGAAACCTGAAGGTCAACCCTTACGGATTAGGCCTTCTTGCCTTCCTTCATTGCCACATACTCGTCGACGTAACGGACACCCTTGCCCTTGTACGGCTCGGGCGGACGGAAGGCGCGGATCTCTGCCGCCACCTGTCCGACTGCTTGCTTGTCGGCACCCGTCACGATGATCTTGTTCTGGTCGACCTTGGCTTCCACGCCGGCCGGCAGCTCGTACTCGACCGGATGCGAGAAACCGAGCGACAGGTTCAGCTTCTTGCCGGCTGCCTGGGCACGATAACCCACGCCGCGCAGCTCGAGCACCTTCTCGAAGCCGGCACTGACACCCTTGATGTTGTTGGCGAGCAGGGCACGCACCATGCCGAAGCTGGACTTCATCTTCTTGTTGCCAAGATCAGCGCAGGCGACCTGCAGGGTGCTGCCCTCCTGGGAAACGGTGATGCCGTCGAACAGCGGCGCCGCCAGTTCACCCTTCTTGCCCTTCACGGTCACGGCTTCCGCAGCGATGCGTACTTCCACGCCGGACGGGAGATCGATGATTTTGTTACCAATACGCGACATAACTTACCTCAGAATACCGTGCAGAGCACTTCGCCGCCGACATGCGCGGCACGCGCGCTCTTGTCGGACATAATGCCCTTGGATGTGCTGATGATGGCGACACCATAGCCCTTCTTCACACGCGGCAGCTCGCCGGCACCGGCATAGACGCGACGGCCCGGACGCGACACGCGATCGATCTCGCGGATCACCGGCTGGCCCTCGTCGTCGTAACGCAGCGTCAGGCGCAGGAAGCGGTGGCCCTTGTTGTTGTAGCTCTTCACGCCGGCGATGTAGCCCTCGTCGTTCAGAATACCGGCCACGGCCTCCAGCACGTTGCTGGCAGGCAGTTCGACCTTCTCGAGCTTCGCGGTCTGCGCGTTGCGAATCCGCGTCAGCATGTCGGCAATACGATCCATCATCATGACTAGTTACCCCTTACCAGCTCGACTTGACCATGCCCGGAATCTCACCGGCCAGGGCGTGTTTGCGCAGGCACAGACGGCACATGCCCAGCTTGCGATAGACAGAGTGCGGACGGCCGCAAATCTTGCAACGCGTGTAGGCACGAACCTGGAATTTCGGCTTGCGGTTGCATTTTACAATCAGTCGTTTGGAAGCCATTCGTCTCTCCTATCAGTTGCGGAACGGCATGCTGAACTTGCGGAGCAGTTCGCGCCCTTCCTCATCGGTCTTGGCCGTCGTGCAGATGGTGATATCCATGCCACGCAGCTTGTCCACCTTATCGTATTCGATCTCGGGGAAAATGATTTGCTCCCTCAGGCCCAGCGTGTAGTTGCCACGGCCGTCGAAGGCCTTCGGCGACACGCCCTTGAAGTCGCGGATACGCGGCAGCGCGATATTGATCAGGCGGTCGAGGAACTCCCACATCTGATCGCCGCGCAGCGTCACTCGGCAACCGACCGGCATGCCGTCGCGCAGCTTGAAGTTGGCGATCGACTTGCGGGCCCGCGTGGTCACCGGCTTCTGGCCGGTGATCGCCGTCATGTCGGCAAGTGCACCTTCCAGCAACTTGATGTTCTGCGCTGCTTCGCCCACACCCATGTTGACGACGACCTTGGTGATCGCCGGAACCTGCATCGGGTTCTTGTAAGCGAACTGCTTCGCCATTTCCGGCGCAACGTTGCTCTTATAGAACTCTTTCAAACGAGCCATTTTCTATCTCCTAGCGGTCCAGCACTTCGCCGCACTTGCGGCAGGTGCGAACCTTGCGACCATCTTCCAGGGTCTTGGCGCCCAGACGGACACCCTTCTTGCACTTCGGGCAGAAGAGCTGAACGTTGGACAGCACGATCGGCGCCTCGCGCTCGATGATGCCGCCGGCACTGCTCTGGGTCTGGCGGGTGTGGCGCTTGATCATGTTGACCTTGGACACCAGCACGCGGCCATCCTTCGGCATGACACGGATCACCTTGCCGCGCGCACCCTTGTCGCGACCGGCAATGACGACCACTTCGTCGTCCCTGCGGATACGGGTTTTAACAGACATCGTCATCTTCTCACTCCTGCCGCTTACAGCACTTCCGGTGCGAGCGAAATGATCTTCATGTAACCCTTGTTACGAAGCTCACGCGTCACCGGTCCAAAGATACGGGTACCGATCGGCTCGTTCTGCTTGGAGAGCAGCACGGCGGCATTCTCGTCGAAACGGATCGAGCTGCCGTCAGCACGACGGAATTCCTTGGCGGTGCGCACGACCACGGCGCGCTGCACTTCGCCCTTCTTCACCTTGCCGCCCGGCAGCGCTTCCTGCACGGCCACGACGATCTGGTCGCCGATACGGGCATAACGGCGCTTCGAGCCACCCAGCACCTTGATGCAGGTGACCTTGCGGGCGCCGGAATTGTCGGCCACTTCAAGTACGGTTTCGTTCTGGATCATTTCTCAATCCTCGCTTACAGCTGCTCGGCGCGGGTGACGATGGTCTGCATCGTCCAGCGCTTGCGGCGGGAAATCGGGGCGGACTCGATGATGATCACGCGATCGCCGATGTTGCAGGCGTTCTCGGCATCATGAGCCATGTACTTCTTGCTGGTGCGGACGGTCTTGTGGTACTGCGGGTGCAGATACTTGCGCTCCACTTCCACCACCACGGTCTTGTCGCCCTTGTTGCTGACCACGACACCTTCGAGGGTACGCTTGTTGCTCTTTACTTCCGACATAACTCTCGAACTCCTTAGCGCTCGGCCAGAATGGTCTTGATGCGCGCGATCTCGCGCTTCACCTGGCCAACACGGGCCGTCTGCTGCAGCTGCATCGTCGCCTTCTGGAAACGCAGGTTCATATGCTCGGCTGCCAGCTCATCCACGCGGGCCTTCAGCTCCGCATCGCTCATTGCACGCAGTTCCTTGGTTTTCATCGTCCAACTCCACGCCTAACAATCTTGGTCCGGATCGGCAGCTTGGCAGCGGCACGCTCCAGTGCGCCACGGGCCAGCTCCTCATCGATACCGTCCATCTCATACAGGATACGGCCGGCCTTGACGGCGGCGACCCAGTACTCCGGCGAACCCTTGCCGCTACCCATACGCACTTCGGCAGGCTTCTTCGATACCGGCAGATCCGGGAACATGCGGATCCAGACGCGGCCCTGACGCTTGACGTGACGGGTAATCGCAATACGCGCAGCCTCGATCTGGCGCGCCGTGATACGACCCGGCTCCATGGCCTTCAGGCCATACTCGCCGAAGTTGAGGCTGGCGCCGCGCTCGCTACGACCGCGAATGCGCTGCAGTTCCTTGTGATGCTTGCGCCATTTGATCTTCTTGGGTTGCAACATGACAGAACCTCTTTATGCCTTCTCGGTCTCGGTGTCGCCCAGCTTCTCGCCGTTGAACACCCACACCTTCACGCCGATCACACCATAGGTGGTGTGTGCTTCGGCAAAACCGTAATCCACATCGGCACGCAGCGTGTGCAGCGGCACACGGCCCTCGCGGTACCACTCGGTACGTGCGATCTCGGCACCGCCCAGACGGCCGGCGCAGTTGATACGCACACCCTTGGCACCCATGCGCAGCGCGCTCTGCACGGCACGCTTCATCGCACGACGGAACGCCACGCGCTTCTCCAGCTGGAAAGCGATATTCTCAGCCACCAGCTGCGCCTCGGCTTCCGGACGTCGCACCTCGACGATGTTGACCTGCACTTCCTGGCCGAACTGCTTGGTCAGCTCGTTGCGCAGCGCATCGATCTCGGAGCCCTTCTTGCCGATCACCACACCCGGACGCGCCGTGTGCACGGTAACCTTGATCTTGTCGGCCGGACGCTCGATGACGATCCGCGACACGCCGGCATGGAAGAGCTTCTTCTTCACATACTTGCGCAGCTCGATGTCCTGGCGAAGCTGATCGCCGAAGTTCTTGTCGGATGCATACCAGACCGAGTCCCAGCCACGGATGATGCCGACACGCATGCCGATCGGATTAACTTTCTGACCCATTCGATATCCCCTTTAACCGCGCTGGCTCACGCCGATCTGCAGATGGCTGTGGCGATGGAAGCGCTTGCGCATACGGCCCATGCCCTTCGGACGGAAGCGCTTGAGCACCATGCCGCCGTCGACCTTGGCTTCGGAGACGACCAGCTGGTCGACGTCCAGGCCATGGTTCTGCTCGGCGTTGGCAACGGCCGACTTCAGCACCTTCTCGAAAAGGCGCGCGGACTTCTTCGGCGACAAGGCCAGTACGGCCATCGCGCGGGCGACCGGCAGGCCACGGATCGCGTCGGCCATCAGGCGGGCCTTCTGCGGGCTGATCTGGCTGTTCTTGGCCAGTGCACGTACCTGTTCAGACATAACTCTTACCTCTTCGCCTTCTTGTCGGCGCCGTGACCGTAGTAGGTGCGGGTCGGAGCGAACTCGCCCAGCTTGTGGCCGACCATATTCTCGGTGACGTACACCGGGATGAACTTGTTGCCGTTGTGCACGGCGAAGTTCAGACCGACGAAGTCCGGCGAAATGGTCGAACGGCGGGACCAGGTCTTGATCACACCCTTCAGCGAACCGGCCTTGGCTGCATCCACCTTCTTCTGGATGGAAGCTTCAATGTACGGGCCCTTCTTCAATGAACGCGACATGTCGTCTTACCTCACTTCTGGTTGCGGCGGCGCACGATATCGCGGTTCGACGCCTTGGTCTTGCTGCGGGTCTTGTGACCCTTGGTCGGCACGCCCCACGGCGTCACCGGGTGACGGCCACCGGAGGTGCGTCCCTCACCACCACCATGCGGGTGGTCGACCGGGTTCATGGCCACGCCACGAACGTTCGGCCGGATACCCAGCCAGCGGCTGCGACCGGCCTTGCCGATCGTGCGGTTGGAGTGATCGGCATTGCCCATCACGCCGATGCTTGCCAGACAGCGAATATCCACCCGGCGGAACTCACCGGACGGCAGCTTCAGGATCGCGCGATCGTTTTCCTTACCCATCAACTGCACCGAGGTGCCGGCACTGCGCGCCATCTGGCCGCCCTTGCCCGGCTTGAGCTCGACGTTGTGCAGCATCGTACCGACGCGGATCTTCTCCAGCGGCAGCGCATTGCCCGGACGGATGTCGGCATTGGAGCCGGACATCACTGCATCACCGGGGCGCAGACCTTGCGGAGCAAGAATGTAACGCTTCTCGCCATTGGCAAAGACTACCAGGGCGATATGAGCGGTACGGTTGGGGTCGTATTCGACGCGCGCAACTTTACCCTCGATCTCGAAATTGTCACGCTTGAAATCCACGTGGCGATAGAGCCGCTTGTGGCCGCCGCCGCGCTGGAACGCAGTGACGCGACCGTTGTTGTTGCGACCGGCGGTCTGGCTCAGGCCGCTGGTCAGCGAACGCTCCGGGCGACCCTTGTAGAGCTCGGAGTCAACCACGGCGACATGGCCGCGATTACCATTAGTAGTTGGTTTCTTTACCTTCAGTGCCATCGTCTTATGCCTCTTCCGTCACTTCCAGGGTCTGACCCTCGGCCAGCTTGACCACGGCCTTGCGATAGCCCGGACGGGTTCCCGTACGGAAACCGCGGCGCTTCGGCTTGCCCGGCATGTTGATCACCTGGACCTTGTCGACCTTCACTTCGAAGATCGCCTCGACCGCCGCCTTGACCTGAGCCTTGGTGGCGTCCGGTGCAACGCGGAAGGTGTAGTGGTTGGCAGCACCCGTAGCGGTGTAGCTCTTCTCGGTTACAACCGGCTGCTGCAGCGTGTTGAAATGGATGATGTTCGCGCTCATGACAGACGCTCCTCAAGCTTGGCGATGGCCGCCTCGGTCAGGATCACGCGATCGCTCTTCAACAGATCGTGGATGTTCAGCTGACCATCGAGCACCACCTTGGTGTTCGGGATGTTGCGGCCGGAAAGCTCGACCTCGCGGTTGCCTTCGGCCAGCACCACCAGACCGGCATTGGCGTTGAACGCCTTCAGCACGCCGGCCATGTCCTTGGTCTTGATCGCCTTCAGCTCCAGCTTGTCGACGACCGACAGCTTGCCCTCGCGCAGCGCATCGGAAAGCACCAGGCAAAGGGCGCGACGACGCTCTTTCTTGTTGACGCGGGTCTCGTAGAAACCCGGTTGTGGACCGTGGGCGGTACCGCCGTGGCGCCACTGGGCGGCACGGGTCGAACCCTGACGGGCGCGGCCGGTTCCCTTCTGCTTGAACGGCTTCTTGCCGCCGCCGGAAACGTCCGCACGGGTTTTGGTGCCGCGGGTACCGGCACGCTGGGCACTGGCCAGCGTGGCGTAGACGCGGTGCACGAAGCCCTCATCGGACTCCAGACCGAAGACGGCGGCGTTCAGCTCACGCGTACCGACTTTCTTGTTGGCCTGATCAACGATATCGATCTTTGCCATCTTATGCTCCCTTCACGGCCGGACGCAGTTCGACCAGGCCGCCGCGCGGACCGGGAACAGCACCCTTGACCAGAATACGATTCGCCTCTTCGTCGATGCGCACGACCGTCAGGTTCTGGGTGGTCTTGCGCACATCGCCGTAGTGGCCGGGCATCTTCTTGCCCTTGATCACGCGGCCCGGGTCCTGGTTCTGACCCGTCGAACCCATCTGGCGATGGGTTTTCTCGGCACCGTGGCTGGCGCGGCCACCGGCGAAGTTGTAACGCTTCATGACACCGGCGAAGCCGCGGCCCTTGGAGGTGCCGGAAACGTCGATCTTCTGGCCGGCTGCGAACATGTTCGCCTTCAGCTCCTGGCCCAGCTCGAAGGAGTCACCCGCATCCACGCGGAACTCGATCAGGCCGCCCATCACTTCCTGGCCCTGCTTGGCGTAGTGGCCCTGCAGTGCACGGCTGTTCACCTTCTTGGCTGCACCGAAGCCGATCTGTACGGCCTCATAGCCGTCCTTCTCGGCGCTGCGGCGTGCAATCACCTTGCACGGCTCGACATTCAGCACGGTCACCGGAACGGCGCTGCCGTCCTCGGCGAAGATTTGTGTCATACCCGCTTTGCGGGCGATCAGTCCAATAGTCATGGTCCGCCCCTTACAGCTTGATCTCGACGTCGACGCCCGACGGCAGATCCAGCTTCATCAATGCGTCGATGGTCTGCGGCGTCGGCTTGTCGATATCCAGCAGGCGCTTGTGCGTGCGGATCTCGAACTGCTCGCGCGAGTCCTTGTATTTGTGCGGGCTGCGGATCACGCAGAACTTGCGGATCTTGGTCGGGATCGGAATCGGTCCGCGAACCTCTGCGCCCGTGCGCTTGGCCGTTGCAACAATGTCCGCCGCACTCTTGTCCAGGATGCGGTGGTCAAATGCCTTCAGGCGAATACGAATGCTCTGAGATGCCACGTTCGGCCCCCTTACTTGATGATATCGGTGACGACGCCGGCACCGACAGTACGGCCGCCCTCGCGAATCGCGAAACGCAGCTCCTTGTCCATGGCGATCGGCGTGAACAGCTCGACTTCCACGGAAATGTTGTCGCCAGGCATCACCATCTCG
>DATLWR010000135.1:0-1852 GCA_035576205.1 Mariprofundaceae bacterium | reverse complement strand
GGTGATTATCCTGTCGATCGCCGAGATGGTGATGACCAGCTTTGTCTTCACGCCGGAGTCCGGCCGCTGAGGCGGCAAGCTCGCCACAAACCTGAAAAAGCTGCTTAACTGGAGACTGACGACCATGTGTCGCCGGGGAGGTTGGGCTATGCGAACGATCCGATACCTGCTGCTGTTGCCGGCGCTGCTGTCTGCCCTGCTGCTCACCGCCTGCGCGCCGAACCTGTCGCAGATGCCGGAGCTGCCGCAACCGCCACAGCGACTGGTGATGTACGGCTACTCCTTCATGCCGCCCGCCGAGCCGGGCTGGCGTGTGGCCGGCCGCGACGGCAACCGGCTGGTGCTGGGCAAGGTCGGGGCCACCCCCGACGAGACGGTGATCATCATGTCCGGCCACGCCCTTGCACAGGCTTTCCGCTCCAGCAAGGAATTCGAGCAGTTTATCCGCGACCGGATGATCTCCGACTCCGGCCCCGCCGAGCGCTTCAGCGTGACCCGCAACGAGCTGACGATGCTCCGCAGGCAGGGCAGCGACTGCGCCCGCGTACACATGACCAGTATCGACCGGCAGGCGAAGAAGCGCTCCGGCAAGCCGGGCGACATGGTCCTCGAGATCGCCGAACTCTTCTGCCGGCATCCGGGCAACGACGGTATCGTTACCTACCTCGGCTACTCGCAACGCTACTACTCCGGCAACCGCGACCCCGACTTCGACGCCAAGGCCGGGAGTCTGCTGGACAGCCTCGAGCTCACGCCGTTCTGAGGCCGATCCGCTTGCCCGCCGCAGGTAACCGGTCCATGCTCCCATTCCAGTTCGATTTGCACGGAGATCGCCCATGAAACGACTGTCCCTTCCTATCCTGCTGCTGCTCGGTCTGCTGGCCGGCTGCGCCACGATGTCGAAGAAGGAGTGCGAGACCGCCGACTGGCGCTCGCTCGGCTACAGCGACGGTGCCCGCGGCATTTACTACAGCAACCTCGAGAAGCGGCGGGACAGCTGCAGCAAGTACAACATCGTGCCGGACGACACGGCCTACATGAACGGCTGGGGCGAGGGCATCCGTCGCTACTGCACGCCGGACACCGGTTTCCAGGTCGGCAGCGCCGGCCAGCCCTACAACAACATCTGCCCGCCCGATGTCGAGCCCGCCTTCCTCTCCGGCTGGCAGCAGGGCGTGCGCCAGTACTGTGTGCCGGAGAACGCGCTGCAGCTGGGGCTGAACGGTTACCCCTACCGCGGCGTCTGCCCGCCCGACCTGGCCGGCCAGTTCCAGAACATCTACCGGCTGGGCGTTGATGTGCGCCAGGCGCGCGCCAACCACCAATACCTCGAGGAGCAGGAGAACCGCACCGAGCAGGCTCTGGCTACCGAGAACGATCCCGGCCGCTACCGCAACCTGCTGCACGAACTGGCACGGCTACGCCATGAGGAGCGCCGCAGCGATGCCACGGTGATCGCGCTGGAGGCCTGCATGAACGCCGACTGGTTCGATGCCGGCTACCGTGACGGTGAGGCGGGCAACGCCGACCGCAGCTTCGAGATCGCCGGCGTCTGCCGCAACTACGGCCTAGCGGGCGACCGACCCGGCTACCGCGACGGCTGGCTGCAGGGCAACGGCGTCTACTGCACCTACGATTCCGGCCTCTATGTCGGCCAGGGCGATGAGGAGTACATGGGCGTCTGCAGCGGCTACGGCCACCAGCAGTTCTGGCGCGGCTACGAGGAAGGGCGGCACATGTTCGACGAGGGCCGCTACGTGGCGCATCCGCGGCCGACCGGCCAGCGGCCGGAGCGCTACCGGCAGCCGCCGGTGATGCAGCAGCCAGAGCGGCAGCCCGGGTTCAGGGAGCA
>DATLWR010000134.1:0-2286 GCA_035576205.1 Mariprofundaceae bacterium | reverse complement strand
CGGGTGGCCGAGATCGCCGAGCAGATCCACCTCGGCGCCATGGTGTTCCTCAAGCGCGAATACTCGATCCTGATCGTCTTCGTGCTGGTCGTCGGCGCGCTGCTATGGCATTTCCTCGGGCTGCACACCGCCATCGCCTTCTTCCTCGGTTCGGGTTGCTCGGCCGCCGCCGGCTATTTCGGCATGTTCGCAGCCACCCGCGCCAATGTGCGTACCACCGTGGCTGCGCATAAGGAAGGGTCGGCGCATGCGCTGACCGTGGCTTTTTTCGGTGGTTCGGTGATGGGGCTGACCATCGCCGCCCTGGGCCTCTTGGGGCTCGGTTCGCTCTACCTCTTCTTCGGCGGCGACCCGCAGACGGCACATGCCATCCACGGCTTCGGTGTCGGCGCCTCGTCGGTGGCGCTCTTTTCGCGCGTCGGCGGCGGCATCTTCACCAAGTCGGCCGATGTCGGCGCCGATCTGGTCGGCAAGGTCGAGGCGGGTATCCCGGAGGACGATCCGCGCAACCCCGGCGTGATTGCCGATAACGTCGGCGACAACGTCGGCGACGTGGCCGGCATGGGATCCGATATCTTCGAGTCCTACTGCGGTGCCATGATCGCCACGATCGCCATGGCCTCGACTCTGTCAGGTGACGTGCTCGATCCGCTGGGCAATCGCGAAAGCCTGATGTTCCTGCCGCTGGCGCTCTCATCGGCGGGGCTGGTCTGTTCGCTGCTCGGTATCCTGCTGGTGCGCCTGCTCTCCCGGCGGCCGCTGCAGGTGGCGTTGCGCTACGGCACGATCGGTGCGGCGAGCCTGTTCATCGTCGCCTCCTACTGGGTGGTGGTGTCGGTCGGTGTGGATGCGCATGTCTGGGTGGCGGTACTGGCCGGTACAGTCGGCGGCATCATCATCGGACTCGTCACCGAATATTTCACCGGCGGTCCGCCGATCGAGCATCTGGCGAAATCGGGCGAGACCGGGCCTGCGACGGTGCTGATCGCCGGCCTTGCACTCGGCATGCATTCGGTGACCGTGCCGATGCTCGCCATCTGCTCGGTGATCTTCGTCTCCACCGAGCTGTGCGGCATGTATGGCGTGGGTATCGCTGCTGTCGGCATGCTGGCCACCGTCGGCATCACCATGGCCATCGATGCCTACGGTCCGGTGGCCGACAATGCCGGCGGCATCGCCGAGATGGCCGGCTACGGCGAACAGACCCGCAAGATCACCGATTCGCTCGACGAACTCGGCAACACGACGGCGGCGATCGGCAAGGGCTTCGCCATCGGGGCGGCGGCGCTGGCCGCACTGGCCATCATCTCCGCCTATGTCAGCACGGTGAAGGCGCACGTGCCCGATTTCTCGCTCTCCATCGACCAGCCGCGCGTGCTGATCGGCATGTTCATCGGCGGCGTCTTTCCGTTCCTGGTCACGGCCATCACGATGACCGCCGTCGGTGATGCCGCCTTCGAGATGATCAAGGAGATCCGCCGCCAGTTCCGCGAGATCCCCGGCTTGCTGGAAGGAACCGGCAAGCCGGACACGGCGCGCTGTGTGGATATCGCCACGACGGCGGCGCTGAAACGCATGGTCCTGCCCGGCGTGCTGGCCGTGGCCGCACCCGTTGCCGTCGGCTTCGGACTCGGCCCGGAGGCACTGGGCGGTACGCTGGGGGGTGCTTTGGTCGGCTGCGTGCTTCTGGCGCTGACCATGGCCAATGCGGGCGGAGCCTGGGATAATGCCAAGAAACATATCGAGAAAGGGCATCACGGCGGCAAGGGATCGGATGTGCACAAGGCGGCGGTGGTCGGCGATACGGTCGGCGACCCGTTCAAGGATACTTCGGGTCCGGCCATGAACATCCTGATCAACGTTATGGCGATCGTGTCGCTGGTGATCGCGCCGTTGCTGGGATAAGTAAAGAGATAAGCAAAGGAGTTTGAAAATGAGTGACGAACAACTGAAGGAGAATGTAAAGAACAGCAGTGCCTGGATGCGGCTGCTCTTCATGCTGCTGTTCGCCGTGCTCTACAGCGTGGCGGAGATGGTGCTGACGGTAGTGGTGATCTTCCAGTTCCTGTCGGTACTGATCACCGGCAGGAAGAACGCCAAGGTGCTGTCGCTGGGGGCGCAGTTGGCCACCTACGCCTACCAGGTGTTCTCGTATCTGACCTACAACAGCGAGGAGCGGCCGTTCCCGTTCGCCGACTGGCCGGCCGACAAGCCGTTGACCGGAGCCGCGCCGGCGGCAGCGCCGAAAAAGGCAACTGCCGCGGAGCCCGCGAAAGCGCCGGCCCG
>DATLWR010000133.1:0-5813 GCA_035576205.1 Mariprofundaceae bacterium | reverse complement strand
GCAGCCGGTTTTCCCGCCCGATCAGGCGGTTGTCGTCCATGGCCCAGATCAGGCTCAGCATCGCCGCCTGACTCATGGCCGTTCGTTCCATATCGACGTCATGGCGCCAGCCTAGCAAATATCTGCCATCGAAAAGAACCGGAATCCGTCATCGTGACATTTGTGGAACCCGGCGGCGGCCAATACAGTGCGCCGCAACAGACCACTTCCTTTGAGGAAACCGATGGCGAACGCCAACACCTACCTGCTCGTGACGACCGCCGCCCTTTTCTGGGGTGCCAATTTCGTGCTCGGCGGTTTCGTGCTGCAGGACATGACGCCGCTGTGGGCGGCGGCCATGCGTTTCGTGCTGGGCGCCGCCCTGATGCTCGCCATCGCCGGTTTTGCCCGCGAGCCGCTGTTCGCACCGCTCAGGCGGCACGGCGCCACCTACCTGATGCTCGGCGTAGTCGGCATCGTCGCCTTCAACCTGTTCTTCTTCTATGCCTTGCGTGACACCTCGGCCAACAATGCCGCGCTGATCATGGCGACCAACCCACTGCTCACCACGCTGCTGGCCGCCCTGCTCCTGAACGAGCGGCCGGGGCTGCGCCATCTCGTCGCGCTGCCCGTCGCCCTGGCCGGCGTGGCGGTGGTGGTGACCGAAGGACACCTCGCCAACCTGCTCGCCCTGCACTTCTCCGTCGGTGACCTGCTGATGCTGGCGGCCAATCTCTTCTGGGCGCTGTACAACGTCTTCTGCCGCCGCTACATGCCGCCGGGCTCGCCGCTGGTGAACACCACCTGGATCATGGCGGCGGGTGGTGCCGTATTGCTGACCATCGCGCTCGGCAGCGGCGAGCATCTGGCCTGGCCGCATGCCAAAGCCGAAATATCGATGGCGGTGATGGCCGTCGGCGGCACCGTGCTCGCCTACCTGTTCTGGAGTATGGGCATCGTGCGGCTGGGAGCGGCGCGCACCGCCATCTTCCTGAACCTCGTGCCGGTGTTCGCCATGCTGCTCGGCGCGGTCGTCGCCGCACCGCCGACCGCCTCGCAACTGGCCGGCGGCCTGCTGGTGCTGATCGGCGTCAGCATCTCCATACTGCCGTCACGCCGCCTGGCGCCAGCATAAACTGCGCGGGCAATTCCTCTCCTGCCCGCTATTGATCGGATGCTGCCCGTTCCCCATGATGGCCGAACCATGCAGATCAGCAGCGATACCCGAACCCACTACGAACGCATCGGCGGCGAGGAGGGTGTCCGCCGGCTGGTGAAGCGTTTCTACGAGCTGATGGACTCGCTGCCCGAGGCACAGGGCATCCGCGGCATGCACGAAGACCTCGGCCGCGCCGAAGAGAAACTGTTCGAGTTCCTCTGCGGCTGGCTGGGCGGCCCGCCGCTCTATAGCGAGAAATACGGCCACCCACGCCTTCGCATGCGGCACATGCCGTTCGCCATCGCGGAATCGGAACGCAACCAGTGGATGCTGTGCATGAACCAGGCGCTGGCCGATACGGTCGAGGACAAGGCGCTGCGTGCCGAAATCTCCACCGCCCTCTACAAGGTGGCGGACTTCATGCGTAATCAGCCCTGATGTCTCCCCTGCGGCAGGACACCCCGTTCTCGTACCAATGCAACGGTTGCGGACGTTGCTGCTATCACAAGCGTATCCAGGTCAACCCGTATGAAATACTCCGGTTAGCAAGGAACCTGGGCATTTCCACTGGGGATTTCGTGCGCCGTCATCTTGAAAGAAACGGCCCCTATCTGCGCGCTACGGATGACGACGCCTGTATCTTTCTCGACGGCAAACAGTGCAGTGTCCATGCTGACCGGCCGCTTGCCTGCAGGACCTATCCGCTCGGCCGGCGTGTCAGCGCCACCGGCGAGGAGACGTTTGTCGAACTCGCCCCGCACCCGCAGACCGAAGGCGTCTACGGGCAGGATGGCAGCATCGGCGCATTCCTGACGCGACAGGGGGCTTATCCCTACATGGAAGTCGCCGACCGTTATCAGGCGTTGTTTTACCGGATGTTTGATGCGCTGCAGCCGGCGTTCGAGAGCGCCCCGGAGCTGGCGGAAAGTGTGCCGTCGGCCATGTTGTCCGGCGATGATACTCCTGCCTTCATGGAGTGGCTTGACGTGGATCAGATTGTCGGCCATTACTGCGATAAGCAGCGTCTGGAGATGCCGGAAAATCCGGCCGCGAAGGCGGAGCTGCATATCGCCGCCATCGATATCTGGCTGGATGGACTGACGGGAGGCAAGCATGAACAGCGAACATGAATCCGTAGCGGAAACGTCTGCCACTGACCGTGATGGAATGCTGCGGCTGGCCATTGCCGCAGCGACGCTTGGCATGACCATGGGTATCAGCGTCGGTGACGTACTGGCCGCGCCGCCGGGCAACAACCCTCCATCCCAAGCCACAACACAACCCTCCAATGCAAATCAGGCAACGTCATCATCGGCCACGCCCAAAAAACCGGATGCTTCCTATATCAAGTCCGGCCGTCCTGACGCCAACTATCTCAAAGCGGAGAGGCCCGCGGCCGTATACGACAAAGCCAGGAAGTGACGTGTCCTAGATAGCGATCGGCGCCTTGATGCCCGGGTGGCTTTCGTAGCCGGAGAGTTCGAAGTCCTCATAGGTAAAGTCGAAGATATCCTTCACCTCCGGATTGAGCTTCATGGTAGGCAAGCCGAACGGCTCGCGCGACAACTGGGTATTCACCTGCTCGAAGTGGTTCAGGTAGATGTGCGCATCGCCGAAGGTATGCACGAAATCGCCCGGCTCAAGCCCCGTCACCTGTGCGACCATCATCGTGAGCAGCGCATAGGAAGCGATGTTGAACGGCACGCCGAGGAAAATATCGGCGCTGCGCTGGTAGAGCTGGCAGGAGAGCCTGCCGTCGGCGACATAGAACTGGAAAAAGGCATGGCAGGGAGCGAGCGCCATCTTCCCCTGCGCCACATTGGCCTGCGGACTGATCGATTCGTCCGGCAGGTCGGCGACGTTCCAGGCCGAGACAATCAATCTCCGCGAATTCGGCCTCGCCCTGATCTGCTCGATGAGTGCGGCGATCTGGTCGAGATGGCTGCCGCCCGGTGCCGGCCAGTTGCGCCACTGGTAGCCGTAGACCGGGCCGAGATCACCCGATTCGGTAGCCCACTCGTTCCAGATCGAGACGCCGTTCTCCTTCAGGTAGGCGATGTTGGTGTCGCCCTTCAGGAACCACAGCAGCTCGTGGATGATCGATTTCAGGTGCACCTTCTTCGTGGTGACCAGCGGGAAGCCTTCGGAGAGATCGAAGCGCATCTGGTAGCCGAATACAGAGACCGTGCCGGTGCCGGTGCGATCCCCCTTTTTCGTGCCGTGATCGCGCACATGCTGCAGAAAATCGAGATACGCCCTCACCTTTTTCCCTCGCCTGCCACTGAAGTCTTGGCTATGCTGCCCTCTGCCGCGGCCAAAGCAAGGCGGCAGTGACAGGAGTGCATGATGATCACGCGATGGATACTGGCGGCCATTCTGATGCTCGGGGCAACGACGGCCTGGGCGCAGCCCCCGGCCGGCGGTGGCACGAACAACCCGCCAGCCGCCACCGTCCCGGCGAATGCTGCAACCCCCGACGAGTCGGCCGCCCCGACCGACGAGGAAGCGCCGGCAGCTCCCGGAGAGGGAGGAGCGGCAGCCGCGCCCGGCACTACCGGTCCGCTGAGCGCCACCGACAAGATCGTCAACCGCTTCATGGCACTGGATACCAACGCCAGCGAAGGCGTCTCGTTCGACGAGTACATGGTCATGGTGCAGCAGCGCGCCCAGGACCGCTTCAAGAGCATGGATGCCAATGGCGACGGTGAGGTGACGGCCGACGAATACCGGCAGTTCTGGCAGTCCCGCATGGCACAGCTTTACCGCCTGAGTCGCTAACCCGGCTCCCAACGGAGCGGCCTGCTAGGGCAGCTGCTCCACCTTCAGCCTCATGAGCAGCTGGCTACTGCCGGATGAGGCGCGTGCGGCGCCCAGTGCGACCCCGAGCATTCGCGCATCGGCGCTGGTGGCGGCGATCGCCACCTCGCTGCCCAATGGGATGGTCAGTTCCGTATCGGCAGCCGCCACGGCGATGTTACCGCCCTCGCCATGCATGCCCGGTTGCAGGCGACGCAGCCACGGCCGCAACTGCACGCGCACCATATTGCCGCCGGCCGGCTGCACCAGCACGTCGAAACCGCCGGTCACCGGCACCAGCGTCACCGTTTCCACGATCCCGTAGCCGGCCAGCCAGCTTTGCACCTCGGTGGTGAGCGGCACGATCTCGCCGGCCTCGATATTGGCCGGCTGCCCGGACTGCAGCCGCAGGTTGTAGCTGCGGTTGTCGCTCATGGAGTCGGCCGAGGCACTGGCCGTCAGGCGGACCCAGCCGCCCGGCAATACCGCCTGCACGCCGGCGGCAAGGCTGCTTCGCTGTTCGCCCTGGCTGATCGTCACCGTCGCGCGATACTGCACCGGCCTGGCATCGAGGCGCTTGAGCAGCGCCGTGGCCTGTTCGATGTGCGCAGCATCGTCCTGAATGATCAGCAGCCGCCGCGACGGCATGGATGTGACCGAACCGGCGGGAGAAAGCTGGGTGCGGACCGCCGACTCGGCCTCCGCCAGCGGCAGGTAATAGACCTCGACGACGGCCGTCTCGGCATGGGCGACCGTGCCGGCGAGCAGCAAAAAAAGCAGCAACGGCAGGCGCAGCACAGGGGCTACTCTTTCACCTCGATAAATTCCGGCTGCACTTCCTTCAGGCTGACCGGATCTTCATGGATGATCACCTCGGCCCCCGGAAAGGCCTGCATCAGCTCCGCCTCGACCTCGTCGGCGATACGGTGCGCCTTCAGCAGCGTCAGCTGGTCGTCGAGCTCGAGATGCAGCTGGATGAAGACGGTATTGCCGGCCTGGCGGGTGCGCAGGTCGTGGATACCGCGGGTATCCGGATGCCGGCGCGCGATCTGCTTGATTTTCTCGCGGTCCTCAGCCGGCAGCTCCTTGTCCATCAGGTGATCGAGCGCCTCGCGCACGATCTCCCAGGCGCTGTAGATGATGTAGAAGGCGATGGCGATACCGAACACGGCATCGAAGCCCGGCCAGCCGTAGACCGCCAGGAGCAGTGCGACGATAACGCTGCCGTTGACCAGCAGGTCCGTCTTGTAGTGCAGCGCATCGGCCTTGATGGCGGTGGAGCCGGTCATCCGGATCACATGCCGCTGGAAGGTCAGCAGCGCGACGGTCGCGGCAATGGAGAACAGCATGATCGCCACACCGGTACCGACCGCCTGAATCTCCACCGGCCGCAGGAAGCGGCCGATCGCCTCGAGGAACAGGAAGGCTGCCGAACCGGTGATGAAGGTCGCCTGGCCGAGACCGGCCAGCGCCTCGGCCTTGCCGTGGCCGAAGCGGTGTTGCTTGTCGGGCGGCGTCAGCGCATGGCGAACGGCGAACAGGTTGAGCAGCGAAGCCAGCGCATCGAGGCTCGAGTCGATCAGCGTTGCCAGCATACTGACCGAGTCGGACATCAACCAGGCCACCAGCTTGGCGGCGATCAGCGTGACTGCCGTCGCCGTCGAGGCATAGGTAGCCAGCCGCATCAGGCGGGCGGATTCGGCGGGAGTGATAGGCGTCTCGTTCATGCCGGAATGCTGCCTCCCCGCTGGCCGGAGATAAAGCGTCCGTGTGGCGGACGCATCGTCAGCCCAGCAGCTTGCGGATGCCGGGCAGAGCAGCCATGCAGCAGTGCGAAAGCGAAAGAGCTCCCAGATCCATAGCGCGGAAGAAAGCATGC
>DATLWR010000132.1:0-15767 GCA_035576205.1 Mariprofundaceae bacterium | reverse complement strand
GTAGTCCTTGAACTGGGCCTTGCCCTGCTCCGACAGTACCTTCGTGATCGCCGCGGTCAGCGTCGTCTTGCCATGGTCAACGTGACCAATCGTGCCAATGTTTACGTGCGGCTTCGTACGCTCAAATTTTGCCTTTGCCATTTGCTTCTCCTTCTCCTCAGCCCTTCACGCTCGCGACGATTTCCTGGGCAATGTTGTTCGGAACTTCTTCATAGTGCTTGAACTGCATGGTGTAGACGGCGCGACCCTGCGACATCGAGCGCAGGTTGGTCGAATAGCCGAACATCTCGGACAGCGGCACCTCAGCGTCGACAACCTTCGCGTTACCGCGGTCGCCCATGCCCAGCACCTTGCCGCGACGACGGTTCAGGTCGCCGACGATGTCGCCCATGTAGTCTTCCGGCGTAATTACCTCGACTTCCATGATCGGCTCGAGCAGCACCGGCTTGGCCAGTGCGGCTGCAGCGCGGAAGCCCATGGAGCCGGCCACCTTGAAGGCCATTTCGTTCGAGTCGACATCGTGGTAGGAGCCGTCGATGACGGTCACCTTGATGTCCACCATCGGGAAGCCTGCGACAACGCCGTTGCCCATCGCTTCCTCGGCACCCTTGCCAACGGCCGGGATGTATTCGCGCGGGATTGCGCCACCGACGACCGCGTCGACGAACTGGAAGCCGGCACCCGGCTCCTGCGGCTCGATCTCCAGCCAGCAGTGGCCGTACTGACCGCGACCGCCGGACTGGCGGACGAACTTGCCTTCGGCCTTGGCCTTGTTGCGGATGGTTTCGCGGTAGGCCACCTGCGGCTTGCCGACGTTGGCCTCGACCTTGAACTCGCGCTTCATGCGGTCAACGATGATTTCCAGGTGCAGCTCGCCCATGCCGGAGATGATGGTCTGGCCAGTCTCCTCGTCGGTACGCACGCGGAAGGACGGATCCTCGGCGGCCAGACGGCCCAGCGCGATACCCATCTTCTCCTGGTCGCCCTTGGTCTTCGGCTCGATCGCCACGGAGATCACCGGCTCCGGGAACTCCATGCGCTCGAGAATGATCGGCTTGTCTTCCACGCACAGCGTATCGCCGGTGGTGGTGACCTTCAGGCCGACGGCGGCAGCGATATCGCCGGCACGCACTTCCTTGATCTCGGAACGCTCGTTGGCATGCATCTGCAGCAGGCGGCCGATGCGCTCCTTCTTGTCCTTGGTGGAGTTGATCACGTAGGAGCCGGCCTCGAGCACGCCCGAATAGACGCGGATGAAGGTCAGCGAACCCACGAACGGATCGTTCATCACCTTGAAGGCGAGGGCCGCGAACGGCGCGTCGTCGGAAGACGGACGGCTGTCCTCAGCGTCGGTATCCGGATGCACGCCCTTGATGGCCGGCACGTCGATCGGAGCCGGCATGTAGTCGACGACGGCGTCGAGCAGGGTCTGCACGCCCTTGTTCTTGAAGGCGGTACCGCACAGCACCGGAATCATCTCGATGGCGATCACAGCCTTGCGGATGCAGGACTTCAGTTCGGCCTCGGTGATCTCCTCACCCTCGAGGTACTTCTCCATCAGTGCCTCGTCATAGACCAGCACGGAGTCGAGCAGCTTCTCGCGGTACTCGTTGGCATCGTCGACCAGGTCGGCCGGGATCTCCTCAACGGTGTACATGGCGCCCATGGCCTCGTCCTTCCAGACGATGGCCTTCATGGAAACGAGGTCGACGACACCCTTGAAATTCTCTTCGTTGCCGATCGGCAGGTTCAGCGCAACGGCGTTGTGGCCCAGACGCTCGCGGATCTCTTCGACCACTTCGAAGAAGCGGGCACCGGTACGGTCCATCTTGTTGACGAATGCAATACGGGGAACGTGGTACTTGTCGGCCTGGCGCCAGACGGTCTCGGACTGCGGCTGCACGCCGCCCACGGCGCAGAAAACGCCGACGGCGCCGTCGAGCACACGCAGTGAGCGCTCCACCTCGATGGTGAAGTCCACGTGGCCAGGGGTATCGATGATGTTGACCTGGTGATCTTTCCAGGTGCAGGTCGTGGCTGCCGAAGTAATGGTGATGCCGCGCTCCTGCTCCTGCGCCATCCAGTCCATGGTCGCAGCACCATCGTGCACCTCACCGATTTTGTGAGATACGCCGGTATAGAAAAGAATACGCTCGGTCGTCGTCGTCTTGCCAGCGTCAATATGGGCCATGATGCCGATATTGCGATAACGATCCAATGGGGTCTTACGGGCCACGTCCCTTACTCCTTCAATCCACTCAAATTCAAAAAGAACAAAAACTACAAATGAAACTTACAGCAACTTACCAGCGGAAGTGCGAGAACGCCTTGTTCGCCTCCGCCATGCGATGGGTCTCGTCGCGCTTGCGGAAGGCACCACCGCGCTCGGCGATCGCATCGGCGATCTCGTTGCCCAGACGCTCGGCCATGGTGTGCTCGGAACGCTTGCGGGCGAACTCGATCAGCCAGCGGATGGCCAGCGAGTTCTGGCGGCGCTCGGAAACTTCCATCGGCACCTGGTAGGTGGCACCACCGACACGGCGGGACTTCACTTCCACCAGCGGCTTCACGGCCTCCAGCGCCTGATGCATTGCCTTCAGCGGCTCCACGCCAGCCTTCTTGGAGGCAATTTCCATGGCGTCGTACACGATCGCCTCGGCGGTCGTCTTCTTGCCGTCCCACATGACCTTGCTGATCACGTTGGAAACGCGCACATCGCCATACTTGGCATCCGGGGTCACCGGGCGACGGGAAACTGGACCTTTACGCGGCATAACTCAAACTCCTCTTACTTCGGACGCTTGGCGCCGTACTTCGAACGGCCCTGCTTGCGGTCCTGAACACCGGTGGTATCCAGAACGCCGCGGAGAATGTGGTAACGCACGCCCGGCAAGTCCTTCACACGGCCGCCGCGGATCAACACCACCGAGTGCTCCTGCAGCTTGTGGCCTTCGCCCGGAATGTAAGCCGTCACTTCATGACCGTTGGTCAGGCGCACACGCGCCACCTTGCGCAACGCGGAGTTCGGCTTCTTCGGGGTCGTGGTGTACACGCGGGTGCACACGCCACGACGCTGCGGACAAGCCTGCAGAGCCGGCACTTTGTTGATCTTGCGCTTGTCTTTGCGCGGCTTGCGAATCAACTGGTTGATTGTTGGCATCGTTACATTCTCCAAACTTTACTTCCCGGAACCGACAGCTCCGTCGAAGGGTCGCGAAACATAGTGGCGCGCCTTTCCACTGTCAACCGGTTTCAGGGACGAATGTGCAGGTTTGATTTCCACCCGCTTTTACAAGCAAACAGGCATGCCCTGCGGCATGCCTGTGCCCCTCCCCTCACAAACCGGATCGACTCAGTCGAGCGACTGCAGGATCGCCTCGCACGCCTTCTTGGCGTCGTCGAACAGCATCATGGTCTTGTCCATATAAAACAGGTCGTTGTCCAGCCCCGCATAACCCGCCGCCAGCGAGCGCTTCACGAACACCACATGCTGCGCCTTGGCCACATCCAGCACCGGCATGCCGTAGATGGGACTGGTGGGATCGGTCTTCGCCGCCGGGTTGGTGACGTCGTTGGCGCCGATCACCAGCGCCACGTCGGTATCGGCGAACTCGGCGTTGATCTCATCCATCTCGGCGACGATGTCGTACGGCACGTCGGCTTCGGCCAGCAGCACGTTCATGTGGCCCGGCATGCGGCCGGCCACCGGGTGGATGGCGAAGCGCACATGCACGCCCGCGGCCAAGAGCTTGTCGACCACCTCTTTCAGAGCGTGCTGGGCACGCGCCACGGCCAGGCCGTAGCCCGGAACGATGATGACGCTGCGCGCATTGGAGAGCAGGAAGGCGGCATCCTCGGCGGCACCGCTCTTCACCGGCCGCTCGGCGCCGCCCTTCGAGCTGCCGCCTGCTGCCGCCTCGCCGCCGAAGCCGCCGAGCAGCACATTGATCAGCGAGCGGTTCATCGCCCGGCACATGATATAGGAGAGGATCGCACCCGAAGAACCGACCAAGGCTCCCGCGATGATCAGCATGTTGTTGCCGAGCGTGAAACCGATACCGGCCGCCGCCCAGCCCGAGTAGGAGTTCAGCATCGAGACGATCACCGGCATGTCGGCGCCGCCGATCGGCACGATCAGCAGCACGCCCAGCACCAGCGCGATGGCCAGCATGATCAGGAACGGCAGCCACGCCTCGTTGACGGCGAACAGGATACCGGCGCCGATCATCGTGAGCCCCAGAATCAGGTTGAGCAGATGCTGCCCCTTGAAGACCAGCGGCCGGCCGGAGACCAGCCCCTGCAGCTTGGCGAAGGCGACCAGCGAGGCGGTGAAGGTGATCGCACCGATGAAGGTACCGAGGAAGAGCTCGATGCGGCTGGCGACGAACAGGCCACCGTGGGGTGCCGCGATGCCGTAGGCCACCGGGTTGTAGAAGGCGGAGACGGCGATCAGCACGGCAGCCAAACCGACCAGCGAGTGCATGAAGGCGACCGTCTGCGGCATATGGGTCATCGGTACCTTGCGCGCCGCCGTACCGCCGACCAGCGCACCGACGAGCACGGCACCGAATATCCAGCCGTAGTTCTGTACGCCGGCCAGCTGCAGCGTCACGGCGACCGCGATGGCCATGCCGACCATTCCGTAGAGATTGCCGCGCCGGGAGGACTCCGGGCTCGAAAGCCCCTTCAGGGCCAGGATCAGCAGAATGGACGCGCCCAGATAGAGGAGCGCCACCAGATTCGAAGAGAGCACGCTTCCCCCTTACTTGCGCTTGCGGAACATGGCCAGCATGCGCTGCGTTACCATGAAGCCGCCGAAGATATTCACCGACACGAGTGCGACGGCCACGAGTCCCAGCACGGTGGCAAGACTCAGGTCGGCCGGGCCGGCGGCCAGCAGCGCGCCGACGATGATGATACTGGAGATGGCGTTGGTCACACTCATCAGCGGCGTATGCAGCGCCGGAGTGACGTTCCATACCACGTGATAGCCGACGAAGATCGCCAGCACGAACACCGTGAACGAGAAGACGAACGGATCGACGGCGGCGTGGTGCGCCACGGGTGCGGCCACATCCACGGCAGCCTGCGCGTGAGCCGGATTCATGACTTGCCTCCTTCGAGGAACTGCGGCTTAAGAAACTCGCCGTCCCGGCAGAGCAGCGAGGCCGCGATGATCTCGTCTTCCATATTGATCTTCAGCCCGCCCGACTCCTTGTCGAGCATGAGGCTGATGAAATTGAACATGTTGCGCGCATAGAGACTGCTCGCATCGGCCGCCATCAGCGCCGGGATGTTGGAGACGCCGACCAGCGTCACGCCGTGTTTCTCCACCACCTTGTCCTTCTCGGAAAGCGGGCAGTTGCCGCCGGCCTCGACGGCCAGGTCGACGATCACCGACCCCGGCTTCATGCTCTTCACCATCTCCCCGGTGATCAGCACCGGGGCCGGCTTGCCCGGGATCAGGGCCGTGGTGATGATGATATCCGACTTCGCCGCATGCTGGGCGACCAGCTCGGACTGCCTGCGCTTGTAATCCTCGCTCATCTCCTTCGCATAGCCGCCGGCATCCTCACCGGCTTCGTCGGCCTGCACTTCGATGAACTTCGCACCCAGGCTCTGCACCTGCTCCCTGGCGGCAGGGCGCACGTCGAACGCCTCGACCATCGCACCGAGACGACGGGCCGTGGCGATCGCCTGCAGGCCGGCGACACCGGCACCCATCACCAGCACCTTCGCCGGCTGCACGGTGCCGGCAGCGGTCATCAGCATCGGGAAGAAGCGCTGGTAATGCTCGATAGCGAGGAACACCGCCTTGTAGCCGGCGATGTTCGCCTGGCTGGAGAGCACATCCATACTCTGGGCACGCGAAATGCGCGGGATCATCTCCATCGAGAAGCAGGAGATACCCTGCGCATTGTAATCTTTCAGCAGCGGATTGGTGAACGGCGCGAAGATGGCTGCGACCACCGCACCCTTCTTCAACGACTTCAGTTCGCCAGCTTCGGGAGCGCGCACTTTCAGCACCAGATCGGCATCGCCACAGGTGGCGGCAAAACCGTCGGCCAGCTCCGCGCCGGCCTCGGCATACATCGCATCCGGCAGGTTGGCTGCAGCACCGGCACCCTTCTGGATTCGCACCTTCCAGCCGGCAGCCACGAACTTCTTCACCGTCTCGGGTGTCGCCGCGACGCGCTTTTCATGGGCCAGAGTTTCGGCCGGAACCGCTATCAACATGTTGAATCATTCCCCCCGCTGGGATGGGCGCCCGCCCGGATCGAGCCGGGCATTGTAAAAGTCAGCGATGGTTTTACAAGCGCAAAGCGTGCCGGCGCACGCATCCCGCCTCATCGACCGGCAGTTCGAGATCCACCAGTTCGGCCGCCGGCACATAGGCGTGCGCATATCTGTACAGCTCGTCATCGACCACCTCGCCGCCGTACATCAGCACGTCGAGATCGAGCGTACGCGGCTTCCAGGAGCCCTGCGAACGATCGCGCTGCTGTGCATCCTCGAGCCGCTTGAGCAGCTGTTTCAGCTCATGCAGCGGCAGTTGCGAGCGCAGCAGGCAGCAGGCATTGAGAAAGTCGTCGCCCTGCATGCCGACCGCCGCCGAGCGGTAGACGGCCGAGAAGCGCACCTCGCCGAACAGCCGGCGCAGCGCTTCGGCTGCCCGGTGCAGATTCGCCTCCGGCTCGATGTTCGAGCCGAGCCCCAGCAATATCTCGGGCATCAGTTGCTCTCGCCGCGCTCGATCAGCACCGCCACATTCTCGCTGCCGCGCACCGCCCCCGGCTTGGAGAGCTTGAGCCGCAGCCACGGCACGGAAAACTCGTTCATGACGATCTTCGCGCACTCCTCGGCCAGCGCCTCGATCAGGCCGAAGCTGGACGTCTCGACGAACGCTATCAGTCGTTTCGAGACCGCCTTGTAGTCGAGCGCATCGGCGATATCGTCGCTCGCCGCCGCCTTCGAAGTATCCCAGGCCATCTCCAGATCGAGCCGCACCGTCTGGCGGATTTCCCGCTCCCAATCGTAGATGCCGATGACCGTGCGGACCTCCAGCCCCTCGATCAGAACCCTGTCGTTTGCCGCCATTCGCCCCCCCATTTCCGACGCAATCTGGTCGCAAAGCTTGACACACAGGCATGCAACCACACAATTCGCCGCCTTTCGACGGGGGGTAGAGTATGGGCAAAGACCCGATCAAGGTCACCGAAGACATCGTTTCCTGTTCCGACAACGGCCAGCATCCGCTGGTCTATATCTGCCTGAAAAACGGCCAGGGCCGCTGCCAGTACTGCGGCCAGCTTTTCGTCTACCTGCCCGTCGACAAGAACGGCGAGAAAGCCGCCGCCTGACCCCTTAACCGGCCTAACAGCCGACTTAACTGCCGACCTGGCTGCGCCGCTGGCGCACCGCCTCGAATAGTGCGACACCCGTCGCCACCGACACATTCAGCGACTCGACCGTGCCGGGCATCGGAATACCGACCAGCTCGTCGCACGCCTCGCGCACCAGTCTTCTCAGGCCTTCGCCCTCCGAGCCCATCACCAGGGCCATGGCTCCCGTGAGCTTTACATCGTAAAGCATGCGCTCCGACTCGCCGGCCAGCCCGATCACCCAGAAACCCTTCTTCTGCAGCGCCTCGATGCTGCGCGTCAGGTTGGTCACCCGCATGACCGGCAAGCGGGAGAGTGCCCCGCAGGCGCTCTTCGCCACCACCGGCGAATTCAGGTCGGCGGCATTGTCCTTCGGAATGATGACGCCGGCACATCCCGCCGCCTCGGCGGTACGCACGCAGGCGCCGAGGTTGTGCGGATCGGTCACCTGGTCGAGCAGCAGCACCAGCGGCCCTGCCGCCACATCGAGCGCTTCCAGCCACTGCTCGAAGCCCTGCGCCGGCACGCCGGCCGTGGCGAGTTCGGCGACCACCCCCTGATGCGGCACGCCGGCCGCCAGCCGCTGCAGCTGCTCCTTCGGCACGAAGGAGACGCGGATACCGGCCTTTCTGGCCAGATGGATCAGTTCGTTGAGGCGCGGATGCTGCTTGCCCTTCTCGATCAGCAGCTGATCGACGGCTTCGCCGGCTTCCAGCGCATGTTTGACGGCATGGATGCCGGCGAGTGTTCGTTGCATGGGCCGAAGCATAGCGGCAACGGTGCTCCCGCACACCCGGCTTGCAGGGGCCAGTCCGGTACGGTTGCCGGCCCGATTGTCACTCCGGGGGACATCCGGCAGGCTGACAGACATGGAGAAGATCAGCGGCCGCGGCGCCACCGTCGATACCCCGGGGCGTTTCGCCCGCCAGCACAGCGAAACCGTCGACGACGGCTGGTGGCAGGAGGAAGAGCCGGCCCCACGCACTCGGCTGCACATCGACACGGCGAAGAGCGTCATCAGCCGCAACCGCTCGCCGGATGTGCCGTTCGGCCAGTCGATCAACCCCTACCGCGGCTGCGAGCATGGCTGCCCCTACTGCTTCGCCCGTCCCAGCCACGCCTATCTCGACCTCTCCACCGGCATCGATTTCGAGACGGAGATCTTCTACAAGCCGGAGGCGCCGGCGCTGTTGCGCCGCGAGCTCGCGGCACCCGGCTACCGCCCGGAACCGATCGCGCTCGGTATCAATACCGATGCCTACCAGCCGGTGGAAAAAAAGCTGGGCCTGACCCGGCAGATCCTGTCGGTGCTGGCCGAGTTCGGCGCCCCGGTCTCCATCGTCACCAAGTCGGCGCTCGTCGTGCGCGATACCGATATCCTGGCGGAGATGGCGAGTCGCAACCTCGCCATGGCGATGTTCAGCCTCACGACACTGGACGGGGCACTCGCCCGGCGCATGGAGCCGCGCGCCGCGACACCCGCGAGAAGATTGCAGGCCATGCAGCGCCTGGCCGATGCCGGCATCCCGGTCGGCGTGCTGATCGCGCCGGTCATCCCGCATCTGAACGATCACGAGCTGGAGTCGATCCTCGAGGCGGCGCGCGATCACGGCGCCCGCGCGGCGGGCTACGGCCTGCTGCGCCTGCCGCACGAACTCGTCGAGGTGTTTCCGGCCTGGCTGCGGGAACATTTCCCGCAGCGTGCCGAGGCGGTGATGCGGCAGCTCGCCGAACTGCGTGGCGGCAAGATGTACGAAGCGGATTTCGGGGTGCGCATGACCGGCCGCGGCGTGCGCGCCGAGCTACTCGCCAGGCGCTTCAAACAGGCACGCCGCCGCTATGGGCTGGACAAACCGCTGCCGGAACTCACCACCGAACACTTCCACGTCCCCGGCCGCATGGCCCAACCGTCGCTGTTCTGAATGGTCCGATTGGCAGCCGCAGCTGTTTTGCCGTCCCGATCGTGCCTCGCGAATCCGGCAGCTATTCTGTAAACTAGGCTTGTCGATGAAAATCAATGAAACCGAGAAACCGATGACCGCAAGCACCGCTTCCCGACCAGGCATCCAAAGCAAGGAGGAACGTGCCGCCCTGCACGAGGCGCAGGTCAGGCTGCTCTATGCCAACCTGCCGACATCGATCATCGTCAACATGCTGCTGGCCCTGCTTCTCGCCGGCATCCAACGGCCGGCCATTGCTACTGGCACTTTAATTGGCTGGCTTGCAGTGCTCGGCGTCGTTCAGCTAGCCAGGGCCGTACAGCTGGTTGCCTGGAAACGCCGCGCCCCCGATGCCCGTGACGCTTCACACTGGTTGTTGCATTTCCGGGCCAGTGCCATTGCTACCGGCGTGACGTGGGGAACAGGCGCCATCCTGCTTTCCCCGCCTGACGACATGTCCCGGCAGGTTTATGTGGCCTTCGTACTGGCGGGCCTTACCGGCGGAGCCATCACATCGCTGGCGATCGACCGCATCTCCACCTTCGGCTTCGTACTGCCGGCACTGTTGCCATACGTCGCATTCTTTGCGACGGAAAACAGCGAGGTTGGCCTCGGCATGAGTGGAATGGTTGCATTGTTCCTGTTCTTCATTGCCGGCAGTGCCATACGTTCGCGGCGCAACCTCACCGAGAATGTGCTGCTGCGCATCAAGGCGGTGGAAGACGAGGAGGAACTGCGCCACAGCGCGGAGCGACTGAACCAGGCCCAACGCATCGCCCATATAGGCAACTGGGAGCTCGACCTGGTGCGCAACGAGCTTTACTGGTCGGACGAGATCTACCGCATCTTCGAAATCGAGCCGGACAAGTTCACTGCCTCCTACGAGGCATTTCTCAACGCCGTTCACCCGGACGACCGCGACATGGTGAACAAGGCCTACACCGATTCGCTTGTCAGTCGGAAACCTTACGACATCGATCATCGCCTGCTACTGGCGGACGGGCGGGTCAAATATGTCCACGAACATGGCGAAACGGACATCGACGAAGACGGCAAGGCCATCCGTTCGCGGGGCACGGTACAGGACATCACCGAGCGCAAGATGATGGAGGAGCAGGTGCAATTCCTTGCCGATCACGATCCCCTGACCCGCCTGCCAAACCGGAACCTGTTCGCCGACCGCCTTCTATACGTCCTTGCCATCGCCGACCGAGACAACACATCGCTGGCATTGATGTTCATCGACCTGGACGACTTCAAGCCCGTCAACGACGAATATGGCCACGATATCGGCGATCATATGCTGCAGGAGGTGGCGCAACGCATCCATGGATGTCTGCGCAAATCCGACACCGTTGCGCGCATCGGCGGCGACGAGTTCATCGTGCTATTGCCCAAGATAAGCGAGGAACAGGACGCGCTGGCGGTGGCGGAAAAGATTCACAGCGCCATCAAGGCGCCTTTCGAACTGGCCGGCCACAGCCTGGTCATCTCGTCCTGCATCGGCATTGCCATCTACCCCGAACATGCCCGCGAACAGCTGCAACTGATGAAATATGCCGACACGGCGATGTACCATGCCAAGGCCGAAGGCCGCAACAGTATCAGAATCTACCAGCCCGGCATGCGGGGAGCCGGAGCCAGGCTATCGATCATCAGCCCCGGAACTGCTGCCGGAAAGCAGCAATGAAGTCATCCAGCCGCGATGCCGGCAGCTCGTTGATGCCGGCTGCCGCCTTGCGGCCGCCGCCGGACGGGAACTTCATGCAGAGCTGGTCGGCGCCGGCCGGATCATTGAGTGGAGCACGTACGGAGACGCGATAGCCGCCGCCGGGCAGCGCCGTGAGCAACGCATGGGCGCGATTGGGAGCCGCACGCGCCAGCTCGTTGGCGAACACGCCCGAGACGCGCCGGCTCCAGGCGGTATCCGGCTGGATATGGACGGCGATCGCCGCCTCCTCGACCTCGGGCCCGAGCTTGCGCGCCTCGGCCATATCGGACTGGAAGCCGGCATCGAGCAACCTGTACGCCTCCGCCCCGGCGATGAAGGCGAACGGATCGGCGTAGGGCTCCACGGCCCGGTAGAGATCGGCCGGATGCATGTGCAGGTCGTCCAGCGTGACGCCGTAGCCGTTGTAGTTGATCAGTTCGCCGAGATAGCAGAGCTGCGCAAGCTGCTCATCATCCAGACCCAGCGGCCGGGCGGCAGCGCATGCCGACGCATGCAGGTTATCGCCGAAAGCGGCCGTCACCGCCCAGGGCAGGAAGCGCCCCTGCAGGCAGTCATTGACCAGCAGGCTGGTACAGACCTCGGCGCGGGTATCGATGTGGGCGACGAGCCTGGCATCGTCCGGGATGTCTCCGGCGAAGTGGTGGTCGAAATATTCCACCTGTGCACCTTCCGCGAGCAGGATCAGCAGATCGTCGCGGTTCTTGTCCATGGAGATATCGAGCACGGTCACCACATCGCCCTTGCCGGCCGGCACGCGGCCCAGCAGCGCGATGTCGCGTTTCACGCCGGTAACGAGCGTCGCCTCGCGCGGCGTAGCCAAGCGCAACTGGTGCAGTGCGCAGATACCGTCGGCATCGCCGTTGAATACGTCAAAGTAAGCCATGACCTACTCCGTCGCTGCATCCTGCAGGGTCGCCTGCATCCGCCGGCGGCCGCCCATGCGCCACAGCACGTACAGCCCCGGCAATGAGGAGAGCGCCAGCACGATCACCCACAGGGCGGCCATCGCCGCAGCGGCGGCCGAATCGCCACCGAAATAGCCGGCGAAGCCGACATAGCCGACCTCGCGCAGGCCGAAACCGTTCAGAGAAATCGGCAGCATGGTCACCACCGCCACCAGCCCCACCATCACGGCGAAGGCCGGCCAGGCCATGTGCAGGCCGACCGCGGCCCCCAGAAAGACATGCGCCTGCACGATCATCATCTGGAACACGAAGGAGACCGGCATGCTCCGCCACCACATGCGCCGGAACAACGGCTCGCGCAGCGGCAGCATCTTCAGCGCCGCCAGCCGCTCGGGCAGCCAGCCGACCAGGCGCGGCAACAGCGGCAGTACCGCCCACATGCCGGCCACCAAGGCGAGCCAGCCCCACCACCAGGCGGCGGGTACCTGCACCATGGCCAGGCAGATGGTCAGCAGGAGCAGCAGCGCATAGAGGCCGTTCACCCGGTCGAGGATGACGCTGGCCGCCGCCGCGAGACCGATACCCTCGCGCCCTTCGCCCCTCGCCAGCAGCACGCCGCGGATCACGTCGCCGCCGATAGTGGAGGGCAGGAAGAGGCTGGCGAACATGCCGAGGAAATAGAGGCGGATCTTGCGTGCCGGCGACACCTCGATGCCGAGCCCCTGCGACATCCAGGCCCAGCGCAGGCCGCACAGCACATAGCCCGTGGCGACCAGCAGCATGGCGGCGACCAGCCACAGCGGATTGATGCCGGCGATGCGCGCCCAGACGTCGTGCAAATCCACCGAGCGGAACAGGAAGACGAGCAGGCCGACGGTCAGCGACAGTTTGAGCAGGAAGAGCAGATGCGATCTTTTGACGGGCATGCCGCAAACGTATCACAGCCGGCAGGGAGCAAGAAGCCATTTTACCCTGAACTTCGCCCCGGATTTCACCCCCGAAATACAGGCATGCATCCGGGCCACATCCGCTCTAGATTGCGACGCATGCAGACCATCTCGAACGACCGCCTGCCCGCCTGGCTGCTATGGGCCTGGGGTATCCTGACGCTGGCCACGCTGGGGCTGGCACCGCTGTTCGACTACGACGAAACGATCTACGCGCAGACGGCCATCGACATGATGCATCACGGCCAGTGGGTGGTGCCGGTCGCCAACGGCATGCAGTTCTTCGAGAAGCCGCCGTTCACCTACTACATGATGGACCTCTGCTTCTCCATCTTCGGCGACAACGCCTTCGCCGCCCGCCTGCCGTCGGCGCTGTTCAGCTTCGCCACCGCGCTGTTGCTGCTCCACTTCGGCACCCGCCTGCACAGCCGCCGCTTCGGCTTCGCGGCAGCCGCCATCTTCCTCAGCATGCTGGAGGTCGGCTTCCTGGCGCACGCCGCCATCCTCGATGCAGTGCTCAACTTCTTCATTGCCGCCACATTGCTGAACTACGCGCTGTGGCTGCAGACCACCTCGCGCAAGCACGCCCTGTGGTGCGCGGCGATGATGGGTGCCGCGGTCAGCATCAAGGGGCCGGTCGGTGCGGTCGTGCCGGTGCTGGTGATCGTCATCGAGCGGCTGCTGTCCGGCAACTTCGGCCGGCTCATCAAGGACATCCCGTGGCTCACCGCCCTGCCGCTGTTCCTGCTCGTCGCCATCCCGTGGTACGTGATGATCCTGATCGACAACGGCCCGGAGTTCCTCTACGAGTTCATCTGGGTGCACAACATCGGCCGGGCGCTGAACCCGATGCAGGGGCACGGCGGCGCTTGGCATTACTACATCGTCGTCTTCGCTGTCTCCGTGCTGCCGTGGCTCGCCGCCATCCCGTGGGCCTTCCAGAAGGCCTGGCCGCTGCACCGCAACGACGACGTGCTCTCCGTGCTGGCGCGCCTCGCGCTGGTCTGGACGGCGCTGGTGATCGTGCTGTTCAGCTTCGCGCAGACCAAGCTGCCGCACTACATCTCCTGCATCTATCCGGGAGTGGCGATGCTGATCGCCGCCGCCTGGCTGCAGGATTCACCGGCCGGCAGCCGCGCCACACGGCTGGTGGGCGTGACGGCAGTACTGCTGCTGCCGATCGCCCTGCTGCTGCTCGCCTTCCCGGCGCTCTATCCCTGGCTGCAGACGATGGTCCACCATCCGCGCGCCGTCGCCATCCTCGCCCAGGATATCCATCCCACCCATGCCATCACCGCCTTCGGTGCGGTGCTGCTGGCCGCACTCGCCTGGCTGGTCCGCTACCGCCACTCGCGCCATCTGCTGGCCGGTTTCGTCGTCGTCGGCATGGTGCTGCAGTTCTCGCTGCTGGTGGGGCTGGGCACCTTCGCGGCCAGGATCATGCAGGCGCCGACCATGCAGATCGCCGACACCGTGCGCGCGCTGCCGGCCAACGTGGCGTTCTACAGCTACAACCTCAACGCCCCCTCCGCCTCCTTCTATGCCGGCCGCAACTACGCGCTGCAGCTCGATGCCAGGGGAGCGGCGGAACTGGCCGCCGCCAAGCCTCCCTATGCGCTGATGCTGCGCAGCGAATCGCTGCCGGAGCTTGAGAAGCAGCTGCCGTGGCTCGCCACGCAGACGCCGTCCGTCGACCGGGGCGGCTACTTGCTCTATGTGGTCACAACTGCGAGAAAGGCGGGGTCATGAATCTTTCGGTCATCATCCCCGCCTACAACGAAGAGGATCGCCTGCCGGCCACGCTCAGCGACGCTCATGCCTGGCTCGCCGCCTATTCCGGCAAGACGTTCGAGATTCTCGTCGTCGACGACGGCAGCACGGACAACACCTGCAACAAGGTGCGCGGCCTGATGTCCTACATGCCGGAACTGAAACTGGTCCAGCAGCCGGTCAACCGCGGCAAGGGTGCGGCGGTGCGGCGCGGCATGCTGGAGGCGCGCGGCGATGTGCGGCTGTTCATGGATGCCGACCACTCCACCCACATCAGCGAGATCGAGAAGGTGTTCCCGGCGATCCAGGCGGGAGCCGACGTGGTGGCCGCCTCGCGCCAGCATCCGGAGTCGAATATCCACCAGCACCAGTCGTGGCTGCGCGAGAACATGGGCAAGTCCTTCAATCTCCTGATGCGCACCATGGTGGGGCTCGACATGCAGGACACCCAGTGCGGCTTCAAGGCGTTCACCGCACCGGCTGCCGAGGCGATCTTCAACCGCCAGAAGCTCGACGGTTTCAGCTTTGATGTGGAGATCCTCTATCTGGCCCACAAGCTGGGCCTCAAGACGGTGGAGATTCCGGTGCGCTGGGTGAACGAGCCGAACTCGAAGGTGAGCATGCGGGCCGGTGCCGCAGCATTCGCCGATATCCTGCGCATCCGGCAGATGCACAGCGGCGAGTTTTAAGCTCTCGGCCAACGGCCTGCAATTGACGCCCAATAAATCGTATATACAATTTGCACATGGAGATCGAATTCGATCCTGCCAAGAATGAGAAGAACATCCGCGAACGCGGATTGTCATTCGAAGCAGTAGCGGAATTCGATTTCGAGTCGGCCGTTTTCATGGAAGATACCCGGCATGATTACGGCGAGACCCGCTGGCGTGCCTTGGGACTTTTAGAGGAACGCCTGCATGCACTGGTCTTTGTGGAGACGGAAAACGGCATTCGCGTCATCAGTTTCCGCAAAGCGAACAAACGAGAGGTGAAGTTGTATGAACAAGCGCCCCAATCCTGAGCTTGTCGACAAGGAAAATCCGGAGTGGACCGCTGACGACATCAAGCACGCCAAAAGTATTGCGAGCCTA
>DATLWR010000131.1:0-6241 GCA_035576205.1 Mariprofundaceae bacterium | reverse complement strand
AACTTATCCGCCGCCTCCGGATTGTCCGGGTTGCGGTCCGGGTGATACTGCATGGCGAGCTTGCGGTAAGAGCGCTTGATGGTGTTCTCATCCGCATCCTTCGCCACACCCAGAATTTCGTAATAGTCGCGCTTGGCCACGCCAATCTCCTTTCCGTTGAGGGCCTTTCCCTAACCCGATGCCGTCAAACACAACGGGAGCAGGACGATCACGTCCTGCTCCCGGCCGCATTCACAATGCCTTACTTCTTGTCCTTGTCATCGACCACTTCCGCGTCGACGACGTCGGCATCCTTGGCGCTGCCTTCGCCCGAAGCACCGGCAGCCTCGGAGGCCTGCGACTCCTCCTGCATGTGCTTGTAGATCACCTCGCCGAGCTTCTGCGACTTCTGCGCCAGATTCTCCTCGGCCTTGGAGATGGCGTCGGTATCGCCGCTCTCCAGCGTCTTCTTCAGCTCGTCGAGCGCTTCCCGGATTTCGTTGCGGGTGGCCTCGTCGACCTTGTCGCCGTGCTCCTTCAGCGCCTTCTCGGTGGAGTAGGCCAGCGCGTCGGCGCGGTTCTTCGCCTCGATCTGCTCGCGCAGCTTCTTGTCCTCCTCGGCATGAGCCTCGGCATCCTTCTGCATGCGCTCGATCTCATCCTTGGAGAGGCCGGAACCGGCCTCGATGCGGATCGACGCCTCCTTGTTGGTGCCCTTGTCCTTGGCGTGCACGTGCATGATGCCGTTGGCATCGATGTCGAAGGTCACCTCGATCTGCGGCATGCCGCGCGGCGCCGGCGCAATGCCCTCGAGGTTGAACAGGCCGAGCATCTTGTTGTGCGAGAAGATATCTCGCTCGCCCTGCGCCACCTTGATGGTCACCGCCGTCTGGTTGTCGGCCGCGGTCGTGTAGACCTGGCTCTTCTTGGTCGGGATGGTGGTGTTCTTCTCGATGATCTTGTTGAAGATACCGCCCTCGACCTCGATACCGAGCGACAGCGGGGTCACATCGAGCAGCAGCACATCCTTGACCTCGCCGGTCAGCACCGCACCCTGGATGGCGGCACCGATCGCCACCACCTCGTCCGGGTTCACACCCTTGTGCGGCTCCTTGCCGAAGAACTCCTTCACCTTCTGCTGCACCAGCGGCATGCGGGTCATGCCGCCGACCAGCACCACCTCGTGAATGTCGGAGGCCTTCACACCGGCATCCTTCAGCGCCTGCTTGCACGGGGCGATCGACTTCTCGACCAGTTCGCCGACCAGGTTCTCGAACTTGGCGCGGGTCACCTTGATCAGCAGGTGCTTTGGACCGGATGCGTCCGCCGTGATGAACGGCAGGTTCACTTCGGTCTGCGTGCTGGAGGAGAGCTCGATCTTCGCTTTCTCGGCAGCCTCCTTCAGTCGCTGCAGGGCCAGCTTGTCCTTGGTCAGGTCGACGCCGTTCTCCTTCTTGAACTCCTCGGCCAGATACTTGATCAGCGCCTGGTCGAAATCCTCGCCGCCGAGGAAGGTGTCGCCGTTGGTCGACTTCACCTCGAAGACGCCGTCGCCGATCTCGAGGATCGAGATGTCGAAGGTGCCGCCGCCCAGATCGTAAACGGCGATCAGGTGATTTTCCTCGGTCTTGTCGAGACCGTAGGCGAGTGCCGACGAGGTCGGCTCGTTGATGATGCGCAGCACGTTGAGGCCGGCGATCGCACCGGCGTCCTTGGTCGCCTGGCGCTGCGAGTCGTTGAAGTAGGCCGGCACGGTGATCACCGCGTCGGTCACCTTCTCGCCCAGGTAGTCCTCGGCGGTCTGCTTCATCTTCTGCAGCACGACGGCGCTGATCTCCTGCGGCGCCATCTTCTTGCCGTCCAGCTCCACCCAGGCATCGCCGTTGTCGGCCTTGACGACCGGGTAGGAGACCAGCTCGCGATGGTGCTTCGCCTCGGCCGAATCGAACTTGCGGCCGATCAGGCGCTTCACGGCATAGAAGGTCTTGTCCGGGTTGGTCACCATCTGGCGCTTCGCGGAGGCGCCGACGAGGCGCTCGTCCTTGGCGTAGCCGACCACCGACGGGGTCGTGTTGTCGCCCTCGCTGTTCGGGATCACCTTCGGCGTCTTGCCTTCCATGACGGCCACGCACGAGTTGGTGGTGCCAAGGTCAATTCCAATTACTTTTCCCATTTCATCATCTCCTGTTCTTTCCAACCCGCTCAGGGGTCAAAACCAAATCTGTTGAGGCTTATATGGGGTCGACGAAACAGTGTTTCAACCCCCTGCCGGTCATTATTTCATCCGCAGAAAACGCTTGGAGTAACCGCCCCAGCGCACGGATGCACTGCTTTAGTGAGCGGGATAAAACTCGCGCGTTTTATCCCGCGTCAAAGGCCGAGGGCAGGACGCTCCGAGGCCATATCCAATCAATCACTTCTGCGGACCGCTCGATACCAGCACGCGCGCCGGGCGGATCAGGCGGCCGTGCAGCGTGTAGCCGGCGACGTGCTGCGCGATCACCGTGCCCTCGGGCTGCTCGGACGGCATCTGCGACAGCGCCTCGTGACGGTGCGGATCGAACTGCTCGCCGACCGCATCGATGCGCTCCAGCTGGAAACGCGTCATCATCTTGTGCCAGCTGTCGAGCGTCATCTGCACACCGTCACGCAACGCCTGCTCGTTGCCGGCCTCGGCGGCCAGCGCACGCTCCAGATTGTCCACCACGTCCAGTAGGCTCGTGGCGAACTTCTCCATGCCGAACTTGCGGGCATCCTCGACCTCGCGCTGGGTACGGCGGCGCAGGTTCTCCATCTCGGCATGGGTACGCAGCAGCTTGTCCTTCAGCTCGGCGATCTCAGCCTGGGCGGCTTCGAACGAATCGGACTCACCGACGGCTTCGTCGTTTACGATCTCGGCAACCACCTCTTCATTCTTCACTTCCGGCTTCGCCGTTTCCTCGTGCTTCTTCTTTCCGGTCAATGTATCTCCTCCTGCGGAATTCCCTGTTCCGACGGGTTTGTTCAGTTGGCGCCGAGCATGCGGCTCACCCATTTCGCCGTGCAGTCGACGATCGGCAGCACCCGGTCGTAATGCATGCGGCGCGGCCCGATGACGCCGAGCGTGCCGACGACATTGCCCGCCCCTTCGTAGCGGGAGAGCACCACGGAGACCTGCTCCATGTGCACCAGCGCATGCTCGCTGCCGATGAACACCTTCACGCCGCTCTTCTCCTGTTCGACCTGGGCCACCAGATCGAGCAGCCGTCCCTTCTCCTCGATGGCCGACATCAGCGAGCGCACCGTATCGATGACGCCGAACTCGGGCATCTCCAAGAGCTGGCGCTGGCCGCTGACGAACAGCTCGGACTGGTTCTGTGTAGGGGCGTCCGCCCAGCGTTTCAAGTCCTGCAGCAACTGCCGCACACGCAGCCGGTCCGATTCCATCTCCATGCGCAGCCGGCGGCGTGCCTCGGCCAGCTCGCAATCGCGCAGCAGCTCGTTGAGCCGCACCGACACCTGATGCAGCTCGGCATCCTGAATCCTGTTTGGCCGGGCCAGCAGGCGGTTCTGCACCTCGCCGCTGTCGGTGACGATCACCGCCAGCACCTTCTCGCTGGAGACGGGAATCAGCTCCAGTCTCTGGATGCGCCTGACCCCCTGTTCGCGTACCGACACCAGCCCCGCAAAATGGGTCAGGCTGGCCAGCTCGCTGGTCGCCCGCTGCAGCAGCGCCTGCCTGTCCGAGGCATCGTGCAGGTGATCGGAAATCGCATGCTCCATGGTCTGGCGCATGTCCGGATCGACCACCATCAGCGTATCGACGAAGTAGCGCAGGCCGGTATCGGTCGGCACGCGGCCGGCCGAGGTGTGCGGCGAATAGAGCAGCCCCAGCTTTTCGAGATCGTTCATGACGTTGCGGATCGAGGCCGGGCTGAGCCCCAGCTCGCCCTGTTCGGCAAGCAGCTTCGAGCCTACCGGCGAACCGGTATCGAGATAGGCGCGGACCACTTCGCCAAGAATATGTTCGTGACGTTCCTTCATCTGTTCCCGTTCGCTGACATTATTGGGTAGGATACCATGCCTGACGGCATCGGTCTGGCACTCTACCCCCTACAGTGCCATTGACAACCTGCCCGACGATGAGGCCAGATTCGCCGCCTGCGGGTGTTTGACATCGCCCATGCCCGGCATATACTGCGCCGCCTTTGGAATTGCAGGGAAACCTGAGGAAATGGAGAAAATCATGCGTACTTGGACAGTTCGCCCCGGCGATATCGAGCGCAAATGGTACATTGTGGATGCCGAGGATCTGGTTCTCGGCCGCTTGGCGACCCAGATCGCCACGGTCCTGCGCGGCAAGCATCGCCCGCAGTACACGCCGCATGCCGATTGCGGCGATCACGTCATCGTGATCAACGCCGACAAGATCCGCGTCACCGGCAACAAGGAAACGCAGAAGGTCTATCACCATCACACCGGCTACATTGGCGGCCTGAAGAGCATCTCGCTGGACAAGCAGCGCCAGAAGTTCCCGGAGCGCATCATCGAAGCGGCCGTGAAGGGCATGATGCCGCGTGGTCCGCTGGGCCGCGCCATGCTGAAGAAACTGAAGGTCTATGCCGGCAGCGATCATCCGCATGCTGCACAGCAGCCCGAAGCACTGAATCTGAACTAAGCCGTTAAGAGGAATACGAAAATGGCAGAAACAATCTACCGCGGTACCGGCCGTCGCAAGACCAGCACGGCACGCGTCATCATCCAGCCGGGCAAGGGCCGAGTGACCGTCAACGGTCGCGATGTCGAGAACTACTTCCCGGTCGAGATCATCCGTCAGCAGGCGCTGGCTCCGATGACCGAAACCCAGACCTCCGGTCGCCTCGATGTGCGCGTGACCGTCGAGGGCGGCGGCGTTTCCGGTCAGGCCGGTGCAGTGCGCCACGGTCTGGCCCGCGCCCTGATCGAGTACGATTCGGGTTTCCGTCCGACCCTGAAGGCCGCCGGTATGCTGACCCGCGACGCCCGTAAGGTTGAGCGTAAGAAGGCCGGTCTGAAGAAGGCTCGTCGCGCTCCGCAGTTCTCCAAGCGTTAAGCTCGGGAACTCACCGCTTCAAAGGGAAGGCTTCGGCCTTCCCTTTTTTGTTTTATTCTCGACATCGGCCGCCTGCCATGGGCTATACTGACCCTATATCGATAGGGGGATTGCGTTGCTGACCATCGTGACACATCCGGCAATGAGGGCGAGCTGACATGGAAGGGCTCTATTTCCTCGCCCCCACGCTGCTGGCCATCCTGATCTCGATGCTGTTCGTGCGCGCCGGCGCCATCGCCCTGATGATGACCGGCATGCACTACGAACAGGCCAAGTTCCAGGCACTCTCCGCCTTCACCGCCACCGGCTTCACCACCCGCGAGGCCGAGAAGGTGGTGAACCACCCGACCCGACGCAAGATCATCAGCACGCTGATGATCGGCGGCTACGCGGGTATCGCCGCCGTGCTCGTCAGCGGCACCAGCACGCTGGCCTTCAGTACCGCCAGCAACCTGCCACGCACCATTCTGGTTCTCGTCGTCGGCCTGATCGTCATCTACCTGATCGCCCGCTCCACCGGGCTCATGCAGCGCTGGGAGGGTTTCGTCGAGCGCTTCCTGCGCCACCGGCTGGTCTTCGAATACGAACCGGCCGAAGAGCTGCTGCATATCGCCGAGGGCTTTGGCCTGGTCAAGCTGGAGATCACCGCGGATTCGCTCCTCGTCGGCCAGTCCATCGCCCAGATCGGCAGTACACGGAAGGACACGCTGATCCTCGGCGTCGAACGCGGCAAAAGCTGGATCCCTGCCCGGCAGATGAAGGAGCCTGTCGAGGTGGGAGATCAACTGGTGATCTACGGCCACATCGAGCGGCTGAAAACGGAATACGAAAGCAAGGCGCCGGAGAAGCATGAATGACCGCTTTCGACCCAAATCGGTCATTCACAAGCGATGGTGAAATTAGCAGATGAACAAGAAAATAAAGTACGGACTCATTTCAATTGCGATCGTGACACCTGCCTCATTCATCGCTGGTCACGAAATTGCTCTTAGGAGTGAGCCATTCTCAGTTATGAAACAGGCGGTCGAGACGTCTCAGGAAGTCCAAAATTATTCTGGCCCCATTACTAGTATTCATCTCGGTTGGTTAGGATATATGGTCAAGTACAGTGGCCCATCAGGTAGTGCCGCATTTGAAGTTACGGTTCATGGAAGTAGGCATTCTCTCACTGTTTTTAGCGAACTTGAGCGT
>DATLWR010000130.1:0-12677 GCA_035576205.1 Mariprofundaceae bacterium | reverse complement strand
GCACTGAGACCAAGAGCTAATACAGATATGAATATTGAAACATACTCCATAGCTTATCGACTATAGCCTAGACATCGGCTGGCTGACTGCTTTTGGCCGAAAGCGGTCATCGGAGATTTAGAGCTTAATTCGCTCGGGTCTGCAGAGCGGTGAGCATTTTCTGGTGGATGCCGTCGAAGCCGCCGTTGGAGAGGATCAGCACATGATCTCCCTGGCGGGCATCTTTGCCGACGACACCGATGATCGACGCCACATCCGGCAACACCTGGGCATGAGCGCCTATGGCGCGGCAGACCGCCCCGGTATCGAGCACTTCGTCAGCTTTCAGGTTGCGCGCCGAGGCGGGCACGAAAATCACCCGATCGGCACCGCCGAAACAACCGGGCAACCGCTCCTGATGGATGCGGGTGCGCATGGTGTTGGAGCGCGGCTCGACGATCACCCACAGCCTTCCCGCACCCTTCATCGCTGCCTTCGCCGCTTGCACGATGCCGGCGATCGCTGTCGGGTGATGGGCGAAATCATCGAAGATGCGAATCCCTCGCGCCTCGCCGACCAGCGTCATGCGCCGGCGCACACCAGCGAAGGTTTCGAAAGCCTTGGCAATCGTCACCGCATCGACGCCCAGCGTCGTCACCGCCGCCGCCACCGCACACGCATTGGCCACATGGTGGGTGCCGATCATGCCCCAGTTCGCCTCGATCACGCACTCACCACCCCGGTAAAGACGGAAGGAGGTACCATCGTCGGCCGTTGCTTCCCATTGCCACTCGGGTTCGGATGGCGAATCCGTCTTCCCTTTCTGGCCGAAGGGAATGATCGGCGTCCAGCTGCCGCGCGACAGCACGTCGGAAAGATTCGTATCATCAGCATTCACAATGATTTTCCCTTGCGATGGAAGGGTGCGGATCAAATGCTGGAACTGCCGCTTGATCGACTCCAGATCCGGGAAGATATCGGCATGATCGTATTCGAGATTATTGAGGATCAGCGTATGGGCATGGTAGTGCAGGAATTTGCTGCGCTTGTCGAAAAACGCCGTGTCGTATTCGTCCCCTTCCAGAATAAAAGGGGCACCTTCACCGAGACGAGCACCACCGCCGAAGTTTTCCGGCACGCCGCCGATCAGGAATCCGGGCTGCTGCCCCGCCGTCTCCAGCACATGGGCCAGGAGGCTTGCCGTCGTCGTCTTGCCATGCGTGCCGGCCGCCACCACCGCAAGCCGGCCGGGCAGGATATGATCGCCGACGAACTGGGCGCCGGAGGTGTAGGGAATGCCGCGATCGAGCACCGCCTCGACCTCCGGGTTGCCGCGGCTGAGGGCATTGCCGATCACCACCAGATCCGGCTGAGGGGCGAGGTTGTCGACATGGTAGGGCGCGATGTCGATACCGAGTCCGGCCAGGTAATCGGACATCGGCGGATAGACGCCGGCATCGCTGCCCGTGACCCGCCATCCCTTCGCTTTCGCAAGCGCAGCAATGGCGGCCATGGCGGTGCCGCAGATTCCCAGGATGTGCAGGTGACCAAAATCATGTTGGCGATCAGGATTGGCAGGATGGCGTTTCATTCGCGAAAAGCCTGTACTAGTCTGCAAGCGGTTGGCAAGGGGGGAGGACCCGCCGGCAGCGAGGGGGCAATAAATTGCAGGATAAATTAGCCAAGCCGATCCTGATTCTTGGCGCCGGCAAGAACGGCAGCGTCTTTCTGGAGGAGTTCATCCGCGAGCCGGAAATCGAGGTTGCCGGCATCTACGACAAGGATGCACAAGCGCCGGGCATGCAACTGGCCCGCCATTACGGAATTCCGACCTTCAGCGACGTGCACGAAGCGCTCGACGCCTGCAAGGACAGTATGGTCTTCAACCTGACCGGCCATGACGAGGTTTCGGAACTGGCAGCCGACATCGTCGGCGCTGCTGCAGTGCTGGGTGGCGAAGAGACCTTCACGATCTGGAAGCTGGTGAATCGTCTCAAGAAGACCCATGAAGAGCTGAGCCGCAGCCAGGCCTACTTCAATGCTGTCGTCAATTATGCCCACGATGGCATCGTCACCATCGATACCAGTGGCACCATCATCGCCGCCAATCCCTCCGCCCACCACCTGTTCGGCTACAATAACGGCGAACTGGTCGGCGAACGCGTCAACCGGATGATGCCATCCGAATATGCCGCCGAGCACGACAATCATATCCGGCGGTATCTCGAAACCGGTGTCAGCAAGCTGATCGGTGTGCCGCGCGAACTGCCGGGTATCCGCAAGGACGGCAGCGAATTCCCGATCGACCTGTCGCTATCGGTCATGCAGGTACACGATACCACCTATTTCATCGGCATCATCCGCGATGCCACCGAACGGGTCGAATACCTGGAGCGTGTGCACAAGCTGGCGCTATACGACCACCTGACAGGGCTGCCCAACCGCATCATGTTCTACGACCGCCTCGAGCAGGCGCTGCTGCACGGCAAGCGTTACAAAGTGAACTTCGCGCTGCTGTTCCTCGATCTCGACGGCTTCAAAACGGTCAACGACCACGAAGGGCACGATGCGGGGGACGGCGTGCTGACGACGGTGGCGAAGCTGCTGCAAGGCTGCGTGCGCGAAAGCGATACGCTGGCCAGGATGGGCGGTGACGAGTTCGTCGCCATCCTGCCGACACTATCGAAGGAGGACGACCTGATCCGGCTGATCCGGAAGATGAATACTGCCCTGACCGGCCACCCTTTCAGCTTCGGCGGCCGCAGCTACACGATCGGCGCCAGCATCGGCGCAGCGCGCTTCCCGCTGGACAGCGACGACAGCGATATGCTGGTCAAGAAAGCGGACGATGCGATGTACGTCGCCAAGAAAGCCAACAAACGGGCTGAAAAGGAGCACTTCCTCTGCCTGGTCGACAAGCTTGTCCCGCTGGAGCAGGACTGATGCTGCCGGCACTGATCATCGAAACCGGCGAGCACCCGACAGCCAGCGTCATCTGGCTGCACGGTCTCGGGGCCGATGGCCACGACTTCGAACCGGTGGTGCCGGAGCTCGGGCTGCCGCCGGAACTTCCGGTGCGGTTTATCTTCCCGCATGCGCCGGTAATGCCGGTGACCCTCAACGGCGGTTACATCATGCCGGCCTGGTACGATATCCGGGAGTCCGACCTCGGCATCGAACACGACGGCGAAGGCATCAAACGCTCGGCCAAGGCCATCGGTATGCTGATCGAGAAAGAGCTGATGCAGGGATGCCCGGCCGACCGCATCATGCTGGCCGGCTTTTCGCAGGGAGCAGCGATGGCGCTGCACGTAGGGCTCCGGCAGCAGCAGCGACTGGCCGGCATCATCGCCCTCTCCGGCTATCTGCTGCAGCCGGAAACGCTACCGGATTCGATCACCGATGCCGGCCGCACCACGCCGATTTTCATGGCCCACGGCGTGCTCGACCCGATCGTGCCGTACGCACTGGGCGATCACGGCTGCCGCAAACTCAAGGCGCTCGGCTGCACCGTCGACTGGCACAGCTACCCGATGGAGCACCATGTCTGCGCCGAGGAGATCAGACTGCTCGGCGGCTGGATACGGGAGCGACTGGGACTGGAACCCGGTTAAGAGATCTTGTCGAGGTCCTGATATTCCTCGGCCTCGACATAGACACAGGCCGGATAGATCGGCCCGACATCGACCAGCACCCAGGCATCGCCCCGCAACCCCAGTTCCAGATCAAAAACATCGCCCTCGGCGACCATATCGAGGATCACTTTCGGCAGTGCCACCGGGCCGATCTCGCCCTCGTGGTTGTCGAAGGCGAACCACAGCGCCCCCTTGCGGATGGCCGTCACCCTCGCATGCCCCTCGGCGAACTCGGAGAAGCGCTGGCCGCGCAACCGCGGCGGCACGCCGCCGCCGCTACGCACGAAATGGTAGAACACGCGTGCCGCCCGGGCGGTGCGCACCGCCTCCGGCACCACATCGTCCAACACCTGCTCGAAGACCACCTGCTCCTCACGCTGCCACCAGCCGCGATGTACCATGAATGCGAACCAGCGCCGCAGCACCCCGGCGTAGGCCTCGATCAGTTCCGGATCGCCGGACTCACGCAGCACGAACCAGCCGATGAAATCGCGGATATGCTCGGGATCGAGCTCGGCAAGCGGCGTCTGGCCGAGATCGAGTGCGGGCTCCACGTCGCCCTCCAGCATGCGGACCATCTGCTCCTCGAGGTTATGTTCCCATTCGGCGAAATCGGGCTCCTCCTCCCCTTCCGGCTCCTGGTAAAGGTCGGAGTAATGCAGCAGGTAATGGGCCAGCGCATCCATGCAGGTCTCGGTATGGTGCTCGGCAGCATCGGCCTCCTGCTCGCTCTGCACGAAGCGCTCCATCGATTCCTGCAATGCCAACTGTACATTCATTCCGCTGCCTCCGGTCGATGATACGGGCGATCGCGAACGCTAGCACAATCTTTCACGCCCAACAGGGACGGCCGCTTGCCCGGCGCCGGCCTTGTGGCTATGTTGCTGCCCTGCAAGAAACCGGCGCACTGCGCCGTTCATATTGTGCCCGAGGAGACCGAAGATGCAAATCAACTCTACCGCCATTCGCAACGGCCATATCCTGGAAGTTGACGGCCAGCTCTGGAAGGTGATGAAGACCCAGCATGTCACGCCGGGCAAGGGTGTCGCCTGCATGCAGGTCGAAATGCGCAACATCGAAACGGGCAACAAGACCAACAAGCGTTTCAACTCCACCGAGCGCGTCGAGCGCGTGACGCTGACACAGCGCGAGATGCAGTTCCTCTACGCAGAGGACGACAACTTCCACTTCATGGATATGGAAACCTACGACCAGATCACGCTGGGCCGCGACATGCTGGAGAATGTCCTGCCCTACCTTCTTCCGGAGATGCAGGTGATCGTCGAGTTCCACGACGAGCGGCCGCTGAACGTGCAACTGCCGCAGACCGTCGTGCTGGAAGTGGTCGAGTGCGATGCCGCGATGAAGGGTCAGACGGCGACAGGTTCCTACAAACCGGGCAAGCTGGAGACCGGTGCTTCGGTGATGGTGCCACCGTATCTGGAAGCCGGCACGAAGATCAAGATCAACACCGAAACCGGCGAGTACATCGAGCGCGCCTGATCCGACGATACCCTAAAACGCCTGCCACTCCTCATGAGCGGCAGGCGTTTTTTATTCCATCGCTTCGCCTATTCCATTGCTTCAAGATTATCGATAATCCGGCGCAGGTTGAGCCGGGTAAAGTCGAACTCCGCCTGACTGAGCCCTTCGATCGCCCGCCGGATGAAGGAGTCGAGCAGCGGCTGCAACTCTTCGAAGCTCTTTTTCCCCTCATCGGTCAGATAGCTGCGCACCACCCGCCGGTCGCCGGCATCAGCCTCGCGCCGAACCAGGCCGCGCTTTTGCAGCTGCGCCAGCATGCGGGTGATCACCGCCTTGTCCTTGGCCAGGGTACCGGCCAGTTCCGTCTGCGTCAGGCCGCCGCGCTGGTAGAGCAGTACCACGACAACCATCTCCTCGGGTGTGACGCGCATACCGGCGCGCTCCGATTCGCGGATGAAATTGCGCCGCAACCCGTACATCAGCTGGTGCACCAGATAGCCTAGTCCGTCTTCGAATTTCTCGGGCAGTTCAATACTCATGCGTGAAACGTAATGTCATTGATTGACCAAGTAAATCAATTGACTTGCCATAGGGTCAAACCTACCTTCGCCGCATGCGCCAGAATCCCGCGGGAAGGCCGATTTCCCAACGAAGCCGCAGTCTCAGGATAACCCTCGCAAGCCTTGCGTTTGCGGCGGCCATGCCGGCTGCCCAGGCGGCAGAAACGCTCGGCCTCGGCGAGGCGATCCGGCAGGCACTGGCCAGCCATCCGGAACTCACCCTCAACCGCATCGACAGTGACATCGCAGCCACCGAAACCCTCCGCATCGAGGGGCAGCTTGACCCGGTCGTCACTGCCAGCATCGGTGCCACCGACGACAAGAGTCCGGTGGCCAGCAGTTTCCAGCCGTCGCGCACGGTTTCCGGCCAGCTCAATGCCGGCATCAGCAAGCCGCTGGCCAACGGCGACACCGTCGGCGCCAGCCTCGCCTACAATCGTGCCCGCCAAAGCTTCAGCAACCCGGTGGCTGCCCAGTTCGCGCTGGTCAATCCGGCCTATCGTGGCCAGATCGACCTCAACTACCGTCACCCGCTGCTGCGAGGCAATGACCGCCCCGACTACGGCGATGCGCTGCAGGCCGCCGAGGATGACGTGAAGGCCAGCCGGCTGCAGCGGCGCACCATCGCCCGCACGCTGGCGCTGCAGATCACCAATGCCTATTACCAGTTCGCCAGCGATCACATCCAGTTGCGGCTTGCCGAGCAGGCCGTGGCGCGAGCTGAACGGCTGCTCAATTACCAGGCGTTCCGCGAACGTTTCGGTCTCATCGAGACCTCCGACCGCCTGCAGGCCCGGGCACTGCTGGAAGCGCGCCGGCTTGACCAGGCGCAGGCCGAGGCACAGCTGGAAACCGACCGCACAGCTCTCAACCGGCTGCTGCTGGCTGCCCCGGATCGCCCCATCGAACCGGCCATGCCCGGCAACGTGACCGAACAGGCACCGACTGATTTCGAGCAACTGGTGGATACCGCCAGCCGCAAACGCCCCGAATTTACCATCCTCGATACGCGGCAGGCCGCCGCTGAAGCGCGCCTGCAGCAGGCCATGGACACCGAACGCAGCCAGCTCGACCTCGTCGCCCAGCTTGGCTCGCGCTCGCTCGACAGCCGACCTGGCAGTGCCGCCGGCCAGGCCTTCGGTGCTGCCAACCACTATGCCCAGCTGTCGCTCGAATTCAGCGATGCCCTGGGCAACAACAGCGCCCGCGCGGGCATCCGCAAGGCCGAGCTGAGCCGCAGCCGCATCGTCGAGGAGCGCCGGCAGACCATGGAGGTGGTGCGCGACGACATCGCCCGTACCTGGACCAGCCTGAAAAGCGGCATCCCCGCCTACCGCCAGGCACGGCTGCGTGTCGAAGCCGAAAAACGCAAGCTCGATGCCGAGCTGAAACGCTACCGGGAAGGGCGTTCGGATACGGCGACGGTGGTGCAGTTCGAGGGTGACCTGTCGAACGCCGAGCGCCAGGCCGAGCTGCTGGGCGTCAGCCTGAACCTGGCCGAGAAACAGCTGGCCTGGGCCCAGGGCACGCTGCTCGACGGCCTCGGCATCGGACCGGAGCTGGCCGGAGCCGTGCAATGAAGAACATCATCGCCTTTTTCGTCCGCCGCGGTCTTCTCGTCAACCTGATCTCGCTGATGCTGCTGGGCGGCGGCATCTATGCCGGCATGAACATCCAGCGAGAAGCCTTCCCGAGCGTCAACTTCGACGTCATCGTCGTCACCGCCGGCTATCCGGGCGCGGCACCGAAGGAGATCGAACAGCTGCTGCTCACCCCCATCGAACGCGAGCTGAAGGGCATCGACGGCATCAACGTCATGCGCTCCACCGCCTATCCCGGCATGCTGCAGATCACCATCGAGGTCGACCCGACCTACAAGGACCGGTCGCGGCTGGTCTCCGACGTGCAGCAGGCGATCAACCGCGCCGACCTGCCCAGTGATATGCCGGCCGAACCGGCGATCACCGAGGTCAAGTCGGAGCAGGCGCCGATCCTCACCTTCTCGCTGTTCGGCAATTTCGACGACCTGACGCTCAAGCGCTACGGCGACGAAATCGAGGACGACGTGCTCAATATCCCTGGGGTCTCCAAGGTTCTGATCCAGGGCGACCGCAAAGAGGAGATCCGCATCGTCCCCGACCCGGAGAAGATGCGCCAGCAGCGAGTCTCCATCAACGACATCGTCATGCTCATCCGCGGCTGGAACATCAACGCGCCCGGCGGCCAGTTGAAGGAAGCTGACGGCCAGCGTGTCATCCGCATCACCGGCGAATTCAGTTCGGCGGCGGATGCTGCGAACCTGGTGCTGCGTGCCAACGAACGCGGCGAGTCGCTCAGATTGAAGGATGTCGCCGAAGTAACCGCCACGCTGGAGAAACCGGCGCGGCTGGTCGGTGCCCAGGGGGATCCGGCGATCAACATGATTGTGCTGAAGAAGGGCGATGCCGACATCATCACCACCGTCGACAAGGTGCGCGCCTACCTGAAAACCGTGCCGGAGAAATATGACAGCGGCCTCAACGTGCGGGTCTACAATGACTTTTCGACCGTCACCCGCCTGCGGCTCGGCGTGCTGACCAGCAACGGCGCCATCGGCCTGTTGCTGGTACTGGCCACGCTGCTGCTGTTCCTGCGCCCGGCGGTGGCGCTGACCACCGCCTGGGGGCTGCCGATCATCTTCTTCTCCGGCGTGCTGGCACTCTACATGGGAGACATCACGCTGAACCTGCTGACCATGTTCGGCTTCATCATGGTGCTCGGCCTGATGGTCGACGATGCCATCATCATCGGCGAGAACGTCACCTACCACATGGAACAAGGCATGTCGCCGGAGCGGGCCGCCATCGTCGGCACGGTGGAACTGCTCGGCCCTGTGTCGGCGACCGTACTGACCACCATCGTCGCCTTCCTGCCGCTGATGAACATGGGCGGCATCATCGGCAAGTTCGTCTTCTCGATCCCTGTCGTCGTCGTCACCCTGCTGCTCTTCTCCTGGCTTGAAGCGCTGTTCATCCTGCCCAACCACATCCGCGACATCAGCCGTGCCGACCGACATCCGAAAGAACGTCGGCTGTTCACCTGGCTGGCCAACATCTACAGCCGTCTGCTCGAAAAGGCGGTACAGCGGCGCTATGTCACAACTGCGCTGACGATTGCCACCCTCGTCGGCAGTTTCGTCCTGGCCGGCCACATGAAATTCCAGCTCTTCCCGCCGGGTGCCGAAAACTCCTTTTACCTGCGCGTCAACATGCCGGTCGGAACCACGCTTGAGCAGACAAATGCACTGCTGAAGACGATGGACCGCGAGGTGCGCGCCCGCATTGACCCTGCGATCCTCGAAACCACGACAATGGTGGCCGGCGAGAACAGTGCTGACCAGCGCGAAGCGCTGAAACAGATCGGCGACCGCTTCGGTTTCCTGCGGGTGATCCTCACTCCCTTCACCGAGCGGAGTGTGTCGGCCTACACAGTGATGAACAGGCTGGAGAAAGAGATTCCGAAACTGTTCCCGCAAGCCGACATCAGCTTTGCTATGGAACAGTCCGGCCCGCCGGTCGGCCGGGCACTGCAGGTGGAACTCAGCGGCGGCAGCGATGCGGCACGTACGGCCGCCGCCGAGCGGCTGATGCAGATGCTGCACGGGGTCGACGGCGTCTATGCGATCGAAAGCGATCTCGAGCCGGGTGACAAGGAGATCCATGTCGTGCTCGACCGCGCCCTGGCCGCCTTCTCCGGCATCGATCTGGCGACGGTGGCGATGCATATCCGCGCCGCCTTCGACGGCCTGCGCGTCTCCACACTCAAACGCGGCAAGGAGGAGGTGGATGTCACCATCCGCTTTCCGGAGGCCGCACAGCACGATCCGGCCACCCTGCTGCAGCTGGAGATCCCCAACCAGCGCGGCGGCCTGGTGCCGCTGTCACGCATCGCAAAACTGCAGGAGATGCAGGGCACGACCAGCATCCGCCACAAGGACGGCAGCCGCATCCTGAATGTCTCGGCCGAGGTCGATCAGGCGAAGATCACCTCGCAGGAGCTCAACCGGCTAGTGAAGGCACGACAGAACGAGTGGCTGGGCAGCGATGCCGGTACGCTTCGCTTTCATCTGGGCGGCGAACAGGAGCGCAGCGAGGAGTCGGTGCGCGGGCTGGTCTTCAGCTTCGTCTTCGCGCTGCTCGGGATTTTCATGATTCTGGCCATCCAGTTCAACAGCATCAGCTATCCGATCCTGGTCATGCTGGCCATCCCGTTCGGCCTGATCGGCATCATCGTCGGCTTCTTCCTGCACGGTGAACCGCTGTCGTTCATGGCAATGATGGGCTTCGTGGCACTCACCGGCGTGGTCGTCAACGCCTCACTCGTGATGGCGGTGTTCATCCAGCGCCAGCTGGAGAATGGGCGGCCGTGGCAGGAAGCGGTGGTGGAGAGCGGCAAGCGGCGCCTCAGGGCTGTACTGTTGACCACCATCACCACCGTCGTCGGCCTGTTGCCGACCGCTTACGGCTGGGGCGGTTTCGATCCGTTCGTCGCACCGATGGCGCTGTCGCTGTCGTGGGGCCTGATCTTCTCGACACTGATCACGCTGTTTTCGATCCCGGCAGCATTCGGCATTGCGATCGATTGCAAGCATGCCATCCTGGGAATGGTACGGCGCCTGAAAGGCAACCGGACGGAGCAAGCGGCCTAAACGAATTTTAATGCGCCATTCACTGGCGCATCACTGCCGCCCCCTAAGGTTCTTCCTGTCTGGTGCCGATCCCTCCTCCCTCCCCAAAGAAAGGTACCAGACCCCCATAACAAAAGCCCCGGCCCCCGCCGGGGCTTTTCTTTTGCGATTCAAGGGACCTGATCAGTGATGCCGCTCAGCCTCCAGCCGGAAGCTGTCGCGGTTGGCGGCGATAATAGCCAGCAGGATGCCCGAATAGACAAAGGTGGAGAGCATAATCACGCCGATCACCACGGCCTTGAACATCTCCAGATGTTCGTAATTCGCCGGAATCATCATCAGCATCACGACCGACAGACCGCCCTTGATGCCGGCAAAGGTCAGCACCCCCCACCAGCGGAAACCGACATCGACCATCCGCTCGGTCTGCTGCGAAACCCAGGCGAACAGCCCCATCATCAGCGCCCGGATAACCGTCGTGGCGACGAACATGCCGAGAATCTCGAACTTGTAATGCCACAACAGCGAGGGATCGATGATCTCGGCCATGGCGACGAACAGCACGGTATTGGCTACCAGCGCCAGCAGCTGGACGTCCTCCTTGGTGCGCAGATGGCGGTCGCGCTCCTCGATGGTGGCGGTGATCCGCTGCATGATCGACCGCACCGCCCTGGATGGCGCCCTGCCCGACTGCTGCTGCAGTTCGGCCTCGTCGCGGCTGATACGGACATTCTCGTCGTCAACAGCCTTCGTCATGACGTGGTGCACCGTGATCGTGGCGAAAATACAGGCGAGGATACCCGACAGGTGCATGTGCGAATGGCCGCCGAAGAGGTTGAGCAGCATGTAGAAATGCTCGCCGAGCGCGAAGGCACCATAGCCGGTCATCAGCAATACCATCATCTCGCCGATGCGGTTGTCGGTGGTCTTCATGGCGGCCAGCCCCAGCAGGCCGACCACCAAGCCGAGCAGCACGGAGCCCAGCACCACGGCACCGCTGATCTGGGCGATATAACCTACTCCCAGGGCGCCGCCCTCCAGCGCGTAGAGACCGACGAACACGAAGACGATCAGCGCCGTGGCGTCGTTGAACAGGCTCTCGCCCTCGGCGAGGATTTTCAGTTCATGTGGCAGCTCGAACTTGGAGAAGATGCTGACCACCGACACCGGATCGGTCGCCAGCACCATTGCGAACAGTACGATGATCGCCGCCACCGACAGCGCGTAGTCGCCGAACAGCCAGTCGGAGACCAACAACGCCATCAGCACCGACAGCACCACCGCCACAACAGCCAGTGCGAAGAGGCTCAGACCGTGCTTTTTCAGGTCGGCGACCTTCAATTCCAGCGAATCGGAGATCAAAAGCACCGGCAGCAGGAAGACCACCAGCGCAGCGAAATGTTCGGGATCGCCGGTCAGGTTCGGCACCAGCTGCAATCCGTAATGCGCCAGGAATGACAGGCCGATCAGCCCCAATGGCGACGGAATCCTGAGCTTGTCCTCCAGCTGTAGCGCCAGATAGAGAATCCCCGCAATGGCCAACAAGGTTGCAATCATCGTCCCTCCCCGGTTTCCGGTGGCGATACTTCAGCCGCAGCCGGCCAAAGTTGCAAGCCGGTAAACGTTTCAGGCCAGCAACACGTAGACGATAAAAACACCGTAAAGGGCCGCATTGACCATCAGGTTGGCCGGCGTGATGCGATGCCGGCTGGTCAGGAACCACAACCAGGCGGAACCGGCCAGTGCCAGCATCACCGACACATAGGCATGGGCGCTGTCGAAGTGCCACGGCATCAGCAACATGCCGAGCGCCGGGATGATGGTGCCCTGGAAAACCATGGCGCCGGTGATGTTGCCAAAGGCCAGCGTATCCTTGCGCCGGCGAATCCAGATCACCGAATTGACCTTTTCCGGCAACTCGGTGGCGATGGGAATGATCAGCAACGAAATCACCAGTGCAGAAACGCCGAGCAGTTCACTCAGCGACGCCGCCCCGCCGACGAACATGCGGGCTCCGCCGATCAGCATGACCAGGCCGATGGCGAGTTGCAGTATTGCGATAAGCGGCGAGGCTGCTAGCAGCCGGGCGGCGTAGAGCTCCTGATCCGATTCGGTACCGTGACCATCGGCCACCAGCTTCTGGCTGGCGCGAATGGTGGCCAGCAGATACATGAAATAGCCGATCACCAGCACCATGGCGATCAGCATGCGGATCGCCTGCCATGCCTCCGGCAACAGGCCGGCCAGCGTCGCTAACGTGAAACCGCTGAGGAATACCGCGATATCGCGGCGGATACCGGTGTGCTCCGGCCGCAACCGTGCCTGCCAGCCGCTCTTCAGGCCGGCAAACAA
>DATLWR010000129.1:0-1643 GCA_035576205.1 Mariprofundaceae bacterium | reverse complement strand
CCCGCCGGTCGTGCGGATCAGGCTCGCAACAGCGCGTTGGCCAGTTTCTCGGAGAGCTGATCGGCAGTGAACTGCGGCTCGTTCGGCGGGTAGAAGAGTTCCTCCTCCACATCGAACCCCTCTTCGCGGGCCAGCCGGATCAGTTCCCTGAGCTTCTGGCAATCCTTGAGCTTGCCGGCCAGCGCCGCGTCGCTGCGGGCCTTGGCCGAAAAGGCGGTGATCGTTTGTATCGACATTGCATGACTCCCTCGGATCGTTGTTGGCCGGCCGCTGTGGCCGGCGAGATGGCGTAGCAAAAAAGCTGCCGCTCGAAACAGTCGGTATTTCCTCTCTATCCGTTGTCGCCCGATGTCGCATTGCGTACACGGCCGACAATGCTGGCCCGGCCGGAACCATGCGACCTTGACATATTAGAATTTAATAATATATAGTGCGGTCATTGGCCGGCATGACCGGCGAGGAGACGACATGGCGACAGTGGAACTGACCAAGGACAACTTCGAGGACCAGGTGGATGCCAGCAGCATCGCCGTGCTCGATTTCTGGGCACCGTGGTGCGGCCCGTGCAAGGCCTTCGGCCCGACCTTCGAAGCGGTGTCGGAAGAGCATCCCGACGTGCTGTTCGGCAAGATCAATACCGAAGTCGAACAGGAGCTTGCCGCCCACTTCAATATCCGCTCCATCCCGACGCTGATGATCATCCGCGACAAGATCCTGATCTTCGCGCAGCCCGGCGCCCTGCCGAAAGCGGCGCTCGAGGACATCATCGGCCAGGCCAAGGCGCTGGACATGCAGCAGGTCCGCGACGAAATCGCCCGCCAGAACGACCAGAACGCCTGATCCCTCCACCGGGTCCTCCCCTCCTCCCTTCCCCCGGGCCCGGAAAAGCGACGGCCGCCAGCAATGGCGGCCGTTTGTTTTTCGGCTGCCGGCAGGTGGCCAGCAGCTCGCGGCTACTGGCAGGATTTCGACTTGCGGCAGAGCGTATTACCGTTGAACGACAGGCAGCCCGGATCACCGATCTGGCGGTACTGCAGCGTGGCCGTGCCGCCGTTGCCGTACTGCACGCTGATGATGCCGGCGTTGTAGTCCCCCTGGATGGTCCAGCTCCCCTGGCCACCGCGCCGTCCTGCCGAGCCCCAGGCCATCGTCTCGTTGCCCTGCGCATCGAAACCGCGCCCCGAATAACTCGACTCGGCTGAATCGTAGTAGCTGCCGTCAGGGCAGAGGCCGATGCTACGCTCCGTGGAGCCCGAGTAGCCCCACCAGGTGCCGGCGATATCCTGCATCAGCTGCCGGTTGTTCGCCGGTGCGGCAGCGGATGGTGCCGGCGCCTTGCCGGATGGCCGGGAAGCTGGCTGTTCGGCCGGTTGTGCCGCCTGCTTGCCGCCCTGCGAGTAATCCATGCGGCCGCCAGGTGCGCTCAGGTCGATATCCAGCCGCACCTCGCCGGACTTCACACTGATCTTGCGCCCGATCTCGCCGACCCGGACGATGTACTTGCCGGGCCGGACATCCGCAAAGCTGTATTTGCCGAAGAAATTGGTCGTCGCCTCGTCGACGACCTTGCCACTGGATCGATCGACCAGTTCCACCGTCGCGAACATCGCCGGCGTCGACGCATCCTTGCCGACATACCCCCA
>DATLWR010000128.1:0-1638 GCA_035576205.1 Mariprofundaceae bacterium | reverse complement strand
GCAGCGTGCCGAGTTTGGCATGTGGCACGGCATCAGTGCCGTGCTGCACCTGCTGTCGACCCTCGCCGCGGCCTGGCTGGTCGCACTCGGCCCGAAAGACAACGGAGCGTCATGCAAGTCATCCTGAGCTGGCTCAGGTCGATCACGGCCGATACGCAGCTCGTCGTGCTGCTGGCCTCGCTGCTCGGTATTTTCCTGCTCATCCTGCTGGTCGGCAACATGCTGGCGCCGGTGCTTGCTGCCATCGCGCTGGCCTACGTGCTGGACGGCGTCGTCGAGCTGTTGCAGCGCTGCAAGCTGCCGCGCCTGCTGGCCATCGTGATCACCGGCAGCGGTGCGCTGCTGATTCTGCTGCTGCTGCTGGTGTCGGTGCTGCCGCTGCTCTCCGACCAGGTCGGCCGGCTGGTCTCTCATGCACCGGAATATGTGCAGGCGATCCGCACCATGCTCGGGCAGCTGCAGGATAATTACGCCGAGTGGATGAACTCCGAATACCTGCAGAACGCTATCGCCAATTTCGGAGGCAAGCTGCAGGAGTGGGGCGGCGCGCTGCTGAAATTCTCCATCGCCTCGATCCCAGGCCTGATTACGCTGATGGTCTACGCCGTGTTGGTGCCGGTGCTGGTCTTCTTCCTGCTCAAGGACAAGGAGCAGATCATCGGCTGGGGGCAGCAGTTCCTGCCGGCCGAGCATTCGCTGCTCGACCGCGTCTGGAAGGAGCTCGATCTGCAGATCGGCAACTACATCCGCGGCAAGTTCTGGGAGACGGTGGCGGTCGGTCTGGCGATGTGGCTGGCCTACTGGTGGATGGGGCACGAATACGCCCTGTTGCTCGCCGTACTGACCGGCATCTCGGTGTGGATCCCCTTCGTCGGTGCGGCGGTCGTCACCATCCCGGTGGTCCTGCTCTCCTTCTTCCAGTGGGGTTGGTCGGATATGACGCTGTATGCGCTGCTGGCCTATGGTATCGTGCAGGCGCTGGATGCGAACCTGCTGGTGCCGTGGCTTTTTTCGGAGATGGTCAACCTGCATCCGATCGCCATCATCGTCGCCATCCTGGCCTTCGGTGCCATGTGGGGGCTCTTGGGCGTGGTGATCGCCATCCCGATGGCGGCACTGGTGAAGAGCGTGCTGTCGATCATGTTCGAGCGCAGCCGGGCGACCCAGGCGCCGGCGGCGGAAGCATCCGGCGAACATTGACACTATGCGGGTGATTTCTAGGCTGCGCGAGCCGGCCGGTTTTGAAGGGCCGCGGTTGAATCGAGGGTGACGATGAATCAGAAGACAGACGCGAAGAAGAACGCCGAGGCTCTGGAAGAGAGCCTGGAAGAGAGCAAGCTGCAAGCCGGCATCGAGGAGCTGAAGCGCGACATGCGTTCGGCCAAGGTGATCGACTGGGTCCAGACCAACCAGAAGATGCTGACCATGGTCGCCGTCGCCGTCGTGGGCGGCCTGATCGCCGGCTCCATGTGGCTGGAACATGTGAAGACGGAGCGTGCCTCGGCGGCGTCGATGTACGAAAGCGCCGTTCTCGAGCAGGACAAGAGCAAGCAGCAGACGCTGCTCTCCGACGTGGCGCGCGACTACCGCGGCACGAGCTATGCCGCGATGGCCCAGATGCTGCTGGCACGGCTGGAT
>DATLWR010000127.1:0-20383 GCA_035576205.1 Mariprofundaceae bacterium | reverse complement strand
ATATCCAACAGAATTAAATGCTAATTCTCCATATTGGATGAGGTTACGGACATTTGCGACAACCAGACCTGAAATTATTAACAGAATATTGCAGCGTGTTGTTGGGTTAGTTGTCATAGTCACTCGCTGTGTTGTTCAAGTGTGTGTGTTCAGGTAGGCCTTCAGAAGCGCAAGCACAATCACTGATATCCACACGATAATGATCCAGGTCTTATCTTTTTTCTCTTTCTTTTCCTCCATGGACTTCTCCTTCTGATCAGGTCAGGTTCCTGACTCCGAGTTCCAGAAACGTTGTACTTAATTTAGACCAACGGCGGAGAGGTCGAGCTTTTCGCCCCGCATCGGCGGGCACCAGAAGTAGGCGCCGGTCAGCGGGCGGGTGAAGCTGAACAGCGCATCGGTGACGCCGTCCTCGGCGCCCGTCATGCGTTTCAGCAGCGCCTCGAAGGCATCCAGCGACTTGCCGAAGGCGACGAACACCAGCCCGGCATGGCGCGGATCGCTCCACGGCATCGAGCGGCGCAGCACGAAGGCTTCCGGATCGAAATCCTCCTGTGCCGTGCGCTTGATGTGCGCCGATACCGGCGCGTTCTCCAGTTCCTCGTTGTCGCTCTTGCGGCGGCCGATGATGTCGTTCTGCTGCTGTTCGGGCAGCGAACCGAAGCGATACAGGTCGTGCAGCCACTGCTGCACCGCGACGAAGCTGCCGCCGTCCAGACCTTTCCCCTTGCCGTGGGTGATGGCGGCGGCAACCGCCTCGTCGCCCTCCGGGTTCTCGGTGCCGTCCTCGAAACCGGTGAGGTCGCGGCCGCTGCCGTAGCGGAATACCTCGATCGACTGGCGCAGGTAGAAGGCCGGTTCGAGTGTATCCTCGAGCTGCATGGCCCGGTGCACCAGCTCGCCGGGGTCTTCGGCGCGCAGCCAGCACCACAGCGCGGCGGGAGTGGAGGGGATACTGAATCCCGCACCGCTGAAGGCCGGGAAGGTGTGCAGGCCGTCGAGGCGCCGGCCGAGGGTGTGGACCAGCGGCAGGCCGAGGCCGGTAACGATCTGCAGGCCGTCGGACATGTCGGCGAAGCGGCGCAGCGTGGCCGGCAGCGCCTCGGCACGGTCGATGTCGAAAAACAGATGCCGGCCATGCGACGGTACCGGTGCCAGGATGCCCTGCTGTGGCTTGCTCATATCAGCCTCCCGTGACGCATCGTCAGCATCGAGTATAGGCAGAAACCGCCGCCGTTGCCGGTTGCGCAACAGGCCGCCGGCGTCTTAGATACGGGATGTGAGCAAGCCTGCCTTTCGCGACATCACCGTCATCGGCGCCGGACCGGCAGGCATGTTCGCGGTGTTCGAAGCCGGCATGCACGATCTCTCCTGTCATCTCGTCGATGCGCTGCCGCAGCTGGGCGGGCAACTCGCCGCCCTCTATCCCGACAAACCGATCTATGACCTGCCCGGTTTCCCGGAAACCTCGGCACGCCATTTCGTCGAGCAGCTGGCACAGCAGATGCAGCCGGCCGCACCCAACGTCGTGCTGAAATCGTGGGTCAAGGTGCTGGAACGTGTCGGCAAGCGCTGGCGCTGCCATACCCATAATGGCGGTATGCTGGAGTCCACTGCCGTATTCCTGGCCATCGGCAAGGGCGCCTTCGAGCCGCGCAAGCCGGGAGTGAAGGGGATCGAGGCGTTCGAGAACCGCAGCATCTTCTATTCGGTGACCGAGCCGGAGCGGTTCGTCGGCCAGCGTGTCGTCATCCAGGGCGGCGGCGATTCGGCGCTGGATTGGGCAGTGCACCTGGCGGGGATCGGCGCGCATGTCTGTCTCGTGCACCGGCGCGACCAGTTCCGCGCGCATCCGAAAACGGTGGCGGCGTTCCGCGCCCTGGTGGCGGCCGGCAAGGCGGAGATGTTCGTGCCCGGGCAGGTGCGCAGGCTGAGCGGAGACGAGAAGAGCGGCGAGCTGGCGGCGCTGACCATCGCGACCCCGAGAGGCGAGGTCGAATGCCGGGCCCGTTACTGGCTGCCGCTGCTCGGCGTGATCAGCGATGTCGGGCCGCTCAGGGACTGGGGGGTGGTCGTCGACGAGGGGTTCGTACCGGTGGGGCCCGCCACCATGCAGACCAATCTGCCCGGCGTCTATGCGATCGGCGATCTCTGCCACTATCCCGGCAAGTGCGACCTGATCCTGGCGGGTTTCAACGAGGCGGCGATGGCGGTGCGGCATGCCTTCGAGGTGTGCCGGCCGGGCGAGGCCTTCTCGAGCGAATATTCGACGCATCGCGGGGTGCCCGGCCACTGAGGCTCCGGCAAGCCAATGGCTTGCGGGAACGGGGGGACTGGGCTACATGACTGGCAAGGGAGAAAACGATGGCGCGGCGACAGACAGGCAGTAATCCGGGACGTGAGATCGTGGTGGTCGCCGGCATCCGCACGCCGCTCGGCAAGGCCGGCGGCGTATTCGATGGCCTGACCGCCGTCGATCTCGGTGTTCTGGCGATGCGCGAAGTACTGGCCCGCTCGCCGGTCAGCCGCGACGACATCGATACGGTGATCGTCGGCAATGTCATCCAGCCGGCGGAAGCCGCCAATATCGGTCGCGTCATCGCGCTGATGGCCGGGCTATCGAAATCGGTGCCGGCCCACACCGTCCACCGCAACTGCGCTTCCGGCATGCAGGCAATCACCGATGCCGCCGAGAAGATCGCCGCCGGCCGGGCCGAGGTGGTGTTGGCCGGCGGCGTCGAATCGATGACGCATGCGCCGCTGCTGTTCCACGACCGCTTCCGTGCCGCCATGGCGAAACTGCCCAGGGCGAAAAGCCTCTCCGAACGCTTCTCGGTGTTCGGAGAGATCGCCAGGGCGCCGTGGAAACCGCGCGTGTCGCTGCTGGAGGGGCTCACCGATCCGACGGTGAATCTCAACATGGGGCAGACGGCCGAGGTGCTGGCGCGCGAGTTCGGTATCAGCCGCAAGGCGCAGGACGAATTCGCGCTCTCGAGCCACCGGCGTGCCGAGGCAGCATGGCAGTCGGGCTGGTACGACGAAGAGGCGATGCTGGTATTCCCGCCGCCCGGTTTTACGGCCGTGCATCGCGACGAGGGTATCCGCGCCGGGCAGAGCATGGAGGCGCTGGCCAAGCTCAAGCCGGTGTTCGAGCGCAGCCTCGGTACGGTGACGGCCGGCAACAGCTCGCAGATCACCGACGGTGCGGCGATGCTGATCCTGACCCACCGCGACAAGGCGGTGGCCAGCGGCTGGCCGATCCTCGGCTACCTCTACGACTGGTCCTACGCCGGTTGCGATCCGGCCCGCATGGGGCTCGGTCCCGTGCTGGGGACCGATCGTCTGCTCACCCAGGCGGGGCTGTCGATGAAGGATATCGTGCGCATGGAGATCAACGAGGCGTTCGCCGCGCAGGTGCTCGCCTGCCTTACGGCGATGGAGTCGAAGGAGTTCGCCGCCGAGAAGCTGGGTCGCAAGACGGCGCTCGGTGCACCGGATATGAGTAAGTTGAACGTGCACGGCGGCGCCGTCGCCATGGGCCATCCGGTCGGCATGAGCGGGGCGCGGCTGGTGCTGACGCTGCTTCGGCAACTCAAACGTGATACTGGCGGCGGTCTCGGTGTCGCCACCCTCTGTGTGGGTGGCGGCCAGGGCGGCGCCGTACTGGTCGGGAGCGATCCATGGAAGTCGTAACACTTCTCCGCGAGGAGCTGGACGGGCGCAAGGTGGCGCGGCTGCATTTCGAGCGCAGCGACAAGTCGGTCAATGTGCTCGACGAGGCCTGCATGCAGCAGCTGGAGGCGCATCTGGATGCGCTGGAGCAGACCCCGCCGGAGCTGTTGCTGCTGGAGAGCGGTATGGCCGGCTGTTTCATCGCCGGCGCCGATCTCGATGTCATCGCCGGGGTGACGGATGCCGGCGATGCGGCGAAGCTCGCCGAACGCGGCCAGCGGCTGTGCAGCCGTATCGAGAAGCTGCCGGCGGTCTCCATCGCCATGGTGAGGGGGGCCTGCATGGGCGGCGGTCTGGAGATCGCGCTGGCCTGCGATCACATTGTCGCCGTGCAGGACGACAAGACGCAGCTGGCGCTGCCGGAGATCAGGATCGGTATCCACCCCGGTTTCGGCGGTTGCGTGCGGCTGCCGAAGCGGGTCGGCTGGCTGACCGCCGTCGACATGATCCTGACCGGCCGTTCCGTCGATGCGAAAAAGGCCAAAAAGATCCGGCTCGCCAGCCTCGTCTGTCACGACGGGCAATGTGAGGCGGTGGTCCGCGAACTGTTGCCTGCCGGCAAGGTCGGCTTCCGGCCGCTCAATCCCGCCTGGCTGCGGGTATGGCCGGCGAGCTGGCTGGTGTTCCGGCAGGTGAAAAAGCAGGCCTATGCCCGGCTGAAACACCTGGAGATCGACGAGGCCTATCCGGCCGTGCCGGCGACCATCCAGCTCTTGGAGAGCATCGTCGGCATGAACGATGCGAAGGCCTATGCGAAAGAGGCGGCCTCGCTCGGCAGGCTGGCAGTGACGCCGACCTGCAAGAACCTGATCCGCGTTTTCCGGCTCGGCGAGGCGCTGAAGAAACAGCCGGCCGTGAAGCGCGGCCGCGAGGCGGCGGCCGCCATCCGCAATGCGTCCGTCTACGGCGCCGGCGTGATGGGCAGCGGCATCGCCTGGGTGGCTGCCAAGAACTGCGAGGTGGACCTGCACGAGGTCTCCGAGGCGGCGCTGGCCAGGGGGATGAAGGGACTGGCGAAGCTCGCCGGCCGCGACCCCCGGCCGCTGGCGCGCATCCGCCCCACCGTTGACGGCTCGGGGCTGGTGCACAGCGATCTGGTGATCGAGGCGGTGCTGGAGGAGCTGGCGGTCAAGAATGCCCTGTGGAGCGAGGTGGAGAAGCTGGTCAGCGACAAGGCGCTCCTGCTCAGCAACACCTCGTCGCTGTCGATCTCGGATATGCAGAAGCGGCGCAAGCATCCGGGGCGTATCGCCGGCCTGCATTTCTTCAATCCGGCGCCCAAGATGCCGCTGGTGGAGGTGATCCCGGGCAGCCGCACGACGCAACAGACGGTCGATACGGTCTGTGCGCTGGCAGCCGGCTGGGGCAAGTATCCGGTCGTCGTCGGCGACAAGCCGGGTTTCCTGGTCAACCGCTGCCTGATGCCCTATATGGTCGCCGCCCTGAAACTGATCGAGAACGGCCAGAAGCCCGGGCATGTCGACGGTGCACTGAAATGCTTCGGCATGCCGATGGGGGCCATCGAGCTCGCCGACCGCGTCGGGCTGGATATCTGCGAACATGTCGGCGCCCATCTCGGCGAGAGCTTCGGCGAGCGGTTCGCCATGCCCGAATGGTTCGGCCGCATGGTGAAGGACGGCCTGCTCGGCGCGAAATCGGGAGCCGGGTTTTTCCTTTACGAGAAGAACAAGGGAGCGGAGGAGCAGGGGCGGCTGAATCCGGCGCTCGGCAACTATCTGGCGACGGCAGTGGCCGGCGAACACGAGGGCGATGCGGATATCGGCGCTTCGACGGCAGCGCCGATGGCGGACGCCGCGATCGTCGATGCCTGTCTGCTGCCGATGCTGGTCGAGTCACTGGCCTGCCTGCACGACAAGCTCGTCGACGATCCGGTGCATATCGATGCGGCGTTCGTCTACGGCATCGGTTTCCCGCCGTTCCGCGGCGGCCTGCTGCGTTACTTCGCCGGCCGGAAGAAGGGCGAGCTCAGGCAGAAGATCAGCGATCTCGGCCTGCCGATTCCCGAAAACCTCGATGTCCTCGATGCGTTCGCTTGAGGTAGAGCGTTGTCCGGGTCGCGGCCTGGCCGAGTCGGCCCGCTCACTTTCCGACCTGCTTTTCGATTCCCCCGAGGATTGGCAGCACCTGCCGTTGCTGCGTGGCCGCCTGGCGGACGGCAGCTGGCGGAAGTGGACCCGCGCCGGCGTGCAGCAGGCGGTGCTGCGCCTGGCCGCCTGGCTGGAGGCGGAGGGGATTCGTCCGGGCGACCGGGTCGGCATCCTCGGTCACAACAGTCCCGAGTGGTTCATGGCCGATTTCGCCATCCTGCGCCTTGGTGCGGTGACTGTGCCTGCCTATTTCACCGACCCGGAAGAGGCCGTGCAGCATGTCTTCGAGGATGCCGGCTGTTCCATGGTCTTCGTCGAGCCGGGCAAGCAGCAGCAGAAGCTTGCGGGCTGGCTGAAGGTTCCCTTCCTGCCGTTCCGGGGCGAGGGCACGAGCATCGCCTCCGTCGTCGACGATAGTGCCTGGGACGGCAAGCTTTCCGTCGCCCGCCCCGTTCGGGACGACCTGGCGACTCTGATCTACACCTCGGGGACCACAAGCCGGCCGAAAGGGGTCATGCTCAGCCACGGCAACCTGCTCTCCGATGTCGCCGCCGGCCTAGGTGCTGTGCCGATCTGGTCGCATGACCTGTTCCTTTCCTTCCTGCCGGTATCGCATGCCTTCGAGCGTACCGTCGGCCATTTTCTGCCCGTCGCCAGCGGGGCCGAGATCGCCTATGCCGAGGATGTGACGACGCTGATGCGCGACATGATGGAAGTGCGGCCGACCACGATGATCTCCGTTCCCCGCCTGTACGAGAAGATTTACGACGGTGTGCAGGCGCAGCTGATGCAGGGGCCGGCGATCAAACGGAAGCTGTTCGCCCTGGCCCAGCGGCTGGGTGAGGAACGTTTCCTGCTGCGGCGCGAAGGGAGAGACCTGGCGGGTACTAAGGCGCTGCTCTGGAAGGTGATGGACCGGCTGGTGAATGCCAAATTGCGGGAGAAGCTGGGCGGCCGTCTGCGCTCCTTCGTGTCGGGTGGGGCGGCGCTGCACCCGGAGATCGCCCGCTTCCTGCTTGCCGCCGACATCACCGTGCTGCCGGGATACGGCCTGACCGAAGCCTCGCCGGTGTTGACGGTCAACCGTGCCGCATACATCAAGCCGGAGTCGATCGGCCCGGCATTGCCGGGCGTGGAGCTGAAGCTGGCCGAGGACGGCGAACTGCTGGCGCGTGGCCCGATGGTGATGCAGGGATACTGGAACAAACCCGACGAGACGGCGGCGGCGATCGGTGCCGAAGGCTGGCTGCATACGGGCGACATCGCCGTGATCGACAACGACGGCTTCGTGCGCATCGTCGACCGCAAGAAGGAGATCATGGTGCTCTCCAACGGCGAGAACGTGCCGCCGGCTGTGGTCGAACAGCATCTGGTCCAGGATCCCACTATCCTGCAGGCCATGGTCATCGCCGAGGATCGCCCCTATGTGGCGGCACTGATCGTGCCGGCCTCGGCAGGCCTGGCCAGTGCCTGGACGGCCGATATGAAACGGCCACTGCCCGTCAACTGGCGCAGTGACGAAACCGTGCACATGTGGATGCAGTCGCGCCTGCGCTGGGACGAGCATGATCTGCCCAGTTACATGCAGATTCGCAACTTCCGGTTCGTGAACGAGGAGTGGACGCAGGCCGACGGACTCCTGACACCGACCCTGAAACTGAAGCGGCGCATGATTGCCGCCCGCTATGCGGCGGAAATCGAGGAACTCTATCCGCCGGACAAGAACGGCAACGGCGACTGATTAGATAGATGCTGATTTATTGCCGTCCTGGCAAAAATCAGCACGCACAGGTAAAAGCGTCGTTTTACCTGTGCTCACAAAATCAAGTACTTATGCACATGATTTTGGCGAGCCATCCATGGTCCGCACGGAAGCGCTGAATTGATCAGTGCTTCTTAGGGTGTGACCTGTATCGGAATGCGGCGGTTGCCGAAGCTGCCGTGGTACTGACCGAAGCGGCCGGCGATTTCCGTGCCGCAATCCGGGCAATGGCCGTCGTCCGTCAGCCGGTAGTCGAGGATGTCGTACCAGTCGCGGACGATCAGCTTTGCATGGCAGGAGGGGCAGAAGGTCGTGCCGCCTTCGGGATCATGTACATTGCCGGTATAGACATGACGCAGACCGGCCTGCAGCGCGATGTTGCGGGCGCGGCGCAGCGTCGCGGCAGGTGTGGGCGGCACGTCCAGCATCTTCCAGTCGGGATGGAAGGCCGAGAAATGCTGCGGCACGTCGGGACCGAGTTCTGTCGCCATCCATTCCGAGAGCTGCCGCAATTCGTCGTCCGAATCGTTGTGGCCGGGGATCACCAGCGTGGTGATCTCCGTCCAGCACTCCGTTTCATGCACGAGGTACTTCAGCGTATCCAGCACCGGCTGCAGGTGGCCGGTGCAGAGGTCATGGTAGAATTTCTCGTTGAAACCCTTCAGGTCGACATTGGCGGCATCCATGTGGTCGAAGAACTCGCGGCGTGCCTCCGGATGGATGTAGCCGGCGGTGACGGCCACCGTTTTCAGGCCGAGTGCGTGGCAGGCCTTCGCCGTATCGACGGCGTACTCGAGGAAGATCACCGGATCGTTGTAGGTGAAGGCGACACTGTCGCAGCCGGCATTTTTGGCCGTCTCGGCGATCATCTCCGGCGATGCCTCGTCGCACAGCCGGTCCCATTCGCGCGATTTCGAGATATCCCAGTTCTGGCAGAACTTGCAAGTCAGGTTGCAGCCGGCTGTGCCGAAGGAAAAGACGCTGCTGCCCGGCAGGAAATGGTTCAGCGGCTTCTTTTCGATCGGATCGACGCAGAAGCCCGAGGAGCGGCCGTAGGTGGTGAGCACGATCTGCTCCCCCTCGCGCTTGCGTACGAAGCAGAGACCGCGCTGGTCGTCGTGCAGCCTGCAGTCGCGTGGGCAGACATCGCACTGGATGCGACCGTCGTCGAGCTTGTGCCAGTAACGGCCGGGGAAATGCTCGTTGGCCATGACCTACTCCGTTGCAGGTGCTTCGTCGAACTTGTGCACCTGATACCGGGAGATTAGCACATCGTCGTGCCAGAAATCGGGCGGCAGGCCCGCCTTCAGTTTCAGATGGGCCAGGAAGCTGTGCGGCTCCGGGAGCTGCTCCCATACCTGCGGCAGGAAGGTGGCGCGGTGCGGGCCGAAGCTGAATACGATGCCATCGGTGCCGGGGCGCAGCATGGCGATGATCGCCTCCTCGCTGCTGTGCGGTGGCAGCGGTTCGAGCGGCCCGAGCAGCGAAACCTCGATACGTACCTTGCTGAACTCCCCGGCCGTCAATGGCGGGAAGCGGGGGTCGTGGAAGGCTGCGTTGACCGCATTCGCATGCAGGTCCTCCAGCAGCGGCCGGTACGCTTCGAGCGAACCGATACAGCCGCGGAGGCTTTCGTCGAGTTTCAGCGTGACAAAACAGGCTCCCCGCTCCTGCAGCCATTCGGCATCAGGGGAGGGAGGCACAAAACCGTCCAGAGAGATTCCCAACGCCTCGGATATGGCGCTCCTGGCGATCGCGATGAGCAGTTTGCCGCGGTCACCGCTCATGGAAGGCGATGGATGTGTAACCGACCACCCGCTCGCGGTCGCCGGCCGTATCGCCGGAATTGCGGTAGTCCAGGAGGCTGGCTTCGAGGTGCCTGCCACCGGCAAGCTCCAGCAGGCCGTTGATGGGGGTGGCTCCGCACGCCTGCTCGTGATTCAGCGGTCCTGCATTGTCGAGAATGTCCCGGACGGTGGCCTGGTCGAGCAGCCTGGCCTCGTCGTAGCTGTGATAATGGGAGAGGTCGCTGCTGATGACGATAGCCGTTTCGTCGCCGTCCCAGAGCGCATCGATGACTGAGGCGACCTGCGATGGCGTCGCCATGCCGACGCAGAGCGGCACAAGCCGGAACTTGCCGAGCACCGTTTGCAGGAACGGCAGGTGGACTTCCAGCGAATGCTCCATGGCGTGGGCTGCCGCGTTGACGTTGACCCACGGCTGGCTGAGCGCCAGTTGCATCGCTTCCTGATCCAGCGGAATGCGCCCCAGCGGCGTCTCGAACACGTCCGCGTCCGGCAGGGCCATGCCCTGGAAGGCGACGCGGTGCGACGGGCCGAACAGCACGACGCGCTCTACCTTCCCTGCATCGAGCGCCTTGTAGGCGAAAGCGGCGGTCGGGCCGGAATAGATGTGGCCGGCGTGCGGCGCAATGATGGCCTTCGCATGATATGTTGGTTCCGGTGCCGCCTGCAGGAAGTCGCGGACCATGGCGGACAGTTCGTTCGCATCATCGGGGTAGAACAGGCCGGCAACGGCGGCAGGGCGGACTTTCATGGCAACGCTCCTCATCCGGAGCATAGACGAACGCAGCGGCTACTGCCCGGTGCCCTCGTTCTTGCGGTTGAGGTGGTTGCTGACGTGCCGGCGGACATGGTGGTGGCCGTAGCGGTAGTAGGTCCAGCAACCGATGGCACCGATGAGTACGACGGCAATGGCCAGGCCCCAGATACCGAACTCATGCAGGATCATCATGCCGGCCACGCCCAGCACGTGGCCGATGGTGTAGATGATGATCGACCAGCTGATGCAGTTGACGATCTGCAGCAGGAAGAATCGCCAGAACTCGATGGTCGAACAGCCGAACAGGATGGCGGCGACGATGCGTGTACCGTAAAGATACTGGAAAATGAATATCGACCAGTGGGCGTACTTGTCGAGGATCAGGTTGGCTTTCGGGTAGTGCTCGCGCAGGAAGGGGACGGCAAGGATGATGTCCATGCCTTTCCAGCGGCCGAGCGTGAAAAACACCATGTGGCCGGCAAAGGCACCGCAGGCCGCCACGATGATCACTTTCCAGGTATCCATCATGCCGGCAGCCGCAAGGGCGGCGGCGGCGATAAAGACCGACTCGCCTTCGATGAAGGTCCAGATGAATACGGCCCAATAGCCGAACTGCTCGAGAAACTGATGCGCCCATTCCATGCTTCAGCCCGCCTTCCTTGTGGCCATTATGGAACAGCTGGCAGGCAATCGCGAGCGGTTTCTAGAGCCGGACAGGGATACCCTTCCCGGCGAGATACCGTTTCGCCTGTTCGATGGTGTATTCGCCGAAGTGGAAGATGGAGGCGGCAAGCACCGCATCGGCCTTGCCTTCGGTGAGTCCCTGGGCGAGGTGCTCGAGGTTGCCGACACCGCCCGAGGCGATGACGTTGGCGGTCACCGCTTCGGCGACGGCACGCGTCAGCGGAATGTCGTAGCCGCTTTTGGTGCCATCGGTATCCATGCTGGTGAGCAGAATCTCGCCGGCGCCGTAATCGGACATGCGCACCGCCCACTCGACGGCATTGATGCCGGTCGGCTTGCGCCCGCCGTGCGTGAAACACTCCCAGTGGTCGCCGACCTTTTTCGCATCGACGGCGACGACGATGGTCGAGGAGCCGAAACGCTCAGCCGCCTCGCGCACGAAATCCGGATTGACGATGGCGGCGGTATTGATCGACACCTTGTCGGCACCGGCGTGCAGCAGATTCTCGATGTCGCTCAATGCTTTCACACCGCCGCCGACGGTCAGCGGCATGAAGACGTTCTCGGCCACGTCGGTCACCATGTGGTAGAGGGTGTCGCGGTTCTCGTGGCTGGCACGGATGTCGAGGAAGGTCAGTTCGTCGGCTCCCTGCTCATCGTAGCGGATGGCTGCCTCGACCGGGTCGCCGGCATCGATGATGTCGACGAACTTGACGCCCTTGACGACACGCCCCTCGGCGACGTCGAGACATGGAATGATTCTCTTGCTTAGCATTTGATCCGCCTGCGGGCATCCTGCCCTGCGGCTTTTGCCGCTCCGCAAGCGCGCGAGCTTGCTACGCTTACGAGCTCACGTTGTTCGCTCGCCCTACTTCCTGTAGGGAACCGGGTGACTTCGTTCATGCGTTCAACTCTTTCATTGCTTCGGAAAAGTTAATAGTGCCCTCGTAGATGGCCCGGCCGGTGATGGCTCCGCAGATGCCGTCATCGGCACGCGCTGCGCAGGTACGGACGTCGTCCATCGTGGCGATGCCTCCGGAGACGATCACCGGGATGGAGACCGACTTCGCCAGGTTCACAGTCTCCTCCAGGTTGGGGCCGGAGAGCATGCCGTCGCGTGCGATGTCGGTATAGATGATCGCGGCAACACCGGCATCCTCGAAGCGGCGGGCCAGATCCACCGCCTTCACGTCGGTGACGTCGTCCCAGCCGTGTACGGCCACCATGCCGCCCTTGGCATCGATACCCACACAGATCTGACCCGGAAACTCCCGGCAAGCCGCGTTCACCAGTTCGGGGTTGGAGATCGCTACCGAGCCGAGGATGACGCGATCGACGCCCAGCCCGAGCATGCCGCCGATCATCGACAGGTCACGCAGGCCACCGCCCAGCTGCACCGGGATGGAGAGCCGCTCGCAAATGGCCTGGATCGGGGCACGGTTGGCGGGCTTGCCGGCGAAGGCGCCGTCCAGATCGACGACATGCAGGCGAGTCGCGCCCAGTTTCTGCCAGTGTTCGGCCATGGCGGCCGGGTCATCGCCGTAGTCGGTCGCGTCGTCCATGCGGCCCTGTTTCAGGCGCACGCAGTGGCCGCCCTTCAGGTCGATGGCGGGGATCAGTTCGAACTGCTTGTTCCGATTCAGGGCTGCCATTTGAGGAACGCCTCCAGTAGCGCGAGACCGGCCCGCTGCGATTTTTCAGGGTGGAACTGCACGCCGACGATGTTGTCGCGGCCGATGGCGGCGGCGAAGGGATAGTCGCCGTAGGAACTGGCAGCCAGCAAGTGGTCCGGATTCTCCGGTGCACAGTAGTAGGAGTGCACGTAGTAGACCTGCTGACCCTTCAGCGGTGCGATGACCGGGTGCGCCGGTTTCTCCGACGAGATAATGACGTCGTTCCAGCCCATGTGCGGAATCTTGAAGCCGCGCTCCGGGTGCGATTCCGGGAACGGTTTCACAGCACCCGGAATCAGGCCGAGGCCCCGGTAGGTGCCGAACTCGTAGGAGACATCCATCATCACCTGCATGCCGAGGCAGATACCCAGGAACGGCTTGCCAGTGGTCACGAACGACTTGATCGCCGCATCGAGTCCTTTCGCTTCCAGCGTGCCGATACAGTCGCGGAAGGCGCCGACGCCCGGCAGCACGATGCGGTCGCAACCGGCCAACTGTGCCGGTTCCGAAACGAGATTGACGCTGCCGCCAACATGCTCGAGTGCCTTGGCAATCGAATGCATGTTGCCCATGCCGTAATCAATTAAACCGATGCTGTTTGTGCTCATACGGCTACAGGCTCCTGCCTTCCGCCTTTTGCCACTCTGCAAAAGCGCGGTTTTGCTTCGTTCGCGGGCGCATTGCATTCGCCCGCCACCCGTCCTTGGGCGGGTGGGCGCTTCATCGACACAGGATTACAGCGCTCCCTTCGTGGAGGGGATTCCCGATTGGCGCGGATCGTGCTCGATTGCCATGCGCAGGGCGCGGCCGAAGGCCTTGAACACTGTCTCGATGATGTGGTGGTTGTTTGCACCGCGCAGGTTGTCGATGTGCAGGGTAATGCGGCCGTGATTGCAGACAGCCTGAAAGAATTCCTTGAACAGATCGACATCGAAATCGCCGACGCGCTCCTTCGGGAAATCGACATGGTATTCGAGTCCCGGCCGGCCGGAGAGGTCGAGTACGACGCGCGACAGCGATTCGTCGAGCGGCACGTAGGCATGGCCGTAGCGGACGATGCCGGCTTTGTCGCCGAGCGCATCGCGCAATGCCTCGCCGAGGCAGATGCCGATGTCTTCGACGGTGTGATGGGCATCGATCTCCAGATCGCCCTTGCAGTCGATGGCGAGGTCGACCAGGCCGTGGCGGGCGATCTGCTCCAGCATGTGGTCGAGGAAGGGAATGCCGCTGGAAAGCTCCGACTTGCCGCTGCCGTCGAGATTGATCGACAGGCGGATATCGGTCTCCTTGGTCTTGCGCTCGATGGCAGCGGTGCGCTGGATTCTGGGGCTCATGCAAGGGCCTCCTTCAGTGCCGCAAGGCACGCATTGTTTTCGTCCGGTGTGCCGATGGTGAGGCGCAGGCAGTTGGCAAGCAAGCCGTTGGTGCTGTGCAGGTTCTTGATCAGCACCCCTTTGGCTTTCACGGCATCGAATACCTTGCCGGCCTCCCTGACGCGGATCAGCACGAAATTGGCCTGCGACGGGAATACCTCGACCTTTTTCGGGTCGATGGCAGCCAATGCAGCTGTGACGCGCTCACGCTCGGTACGGATGTCGGCGGCCTGCTTCTCGAAAACCGCGGTATGATCGAGCAGGAATTCGGCAGCCGCCTGGGTCAGCGAGTTGATGTTGTAGGGCAGGCGCACCTTGTTCAGATGCGCGATCAGCTGCGCGTCACCCAACAGGTAGCCGAGCCGGAGTCCCGCCCAGCCGAACTTCGAAAAGGTGCGCAGCACCAGCACGTTGCGGCCGATCAGGTTCGTGTGGTTGCGCTCGGCGAACGGCATGTAGGCTTCGTCGATGACCAGCAGGCCGCGGAAGCTTTCGGCGATCTGCCGGATCGTCTCCTCCGGCCACATGTTGCCGGTCGGGTTGTTCGGGCAGGCGAGGAAGGCGATGCTCGCCTTTTCGCGGGCGCAGACCTGCAGGAACTTGTTGGCATCGAGCGAGAAATCGGCGTTCAGCGGCACGGGGGCTACCGGACGCTTCAGCCAGCGCGAGATCAGATCGTACATCACGAAGGTCGGCGTAGGCATCACGCATTCGCCGGCATCGGCGGCCAGCAGCAGCATCTGGATGATTTCGTCGGAACCGTTGCCGATCAGCACCTGCTCCGGTTTCACGCCGTCGCGCTCCGCGATCCTTGTGCGCAGCGCCAGCATGTCGGCATCCGGGTAGCGGTTGATGGCCACATCGGCCAGGTGCTTGCCGAGAGCCGTGCGCAGCGCATCCGGCAACGGATACGGGTTCTCCATGGCATCGAGCTTGATCAGCCCACTGCTGTCCTGCACATGGTAGGCGGCGAGCGCCTTGATTTCGCTTCGGATCATGCCTTGTCCTTCAGTCTCAGTTCGAGCGTCATGGCATGCGCCTGCAATCCCTCGCGGTGAGCAAGATGTGCGGCGGCCGGACCGATGGCGGCGACACCCGCCGGCGTGGAGCGGATGATGCTGCTCTTCTTCTGGAAGTCGTAAACACCCAAGGGGCTCGAGAAGCGCGCCGTGCGGTTGGTCGGCAGCACGTGGTTGGGGCCGGCGATGTAGTCGCCGAGCGCTTCCGGCACGAAGTGGCCAAGGAAGATGGCACCTGCATGCTTGATGGCGGGCAGCAGCATGTCAGGGTCTTCCAGTGCCAGCTCCAGGTGCTCCGGCGCGATGCGGTTGACCGCGTCGGCGGCGGTCGCCCAGTCGTGTACCAGGATCAGTGCGCCGTGGGTCTCGGCCGAGGCGCGGGCGATGGCAGCACGCGGCAGGGTGGCCAGGTGCTGCTCGATGGCTGCATCGACGGCATCGATCAGGGCCGCGTCGGTGGTGATGAAGATGCTCTGAGCCGCCTCGTCATGTTCGGCTTGCGACAGGAAATCGGCCGCCAGCCACTCGGGGTGGCCGCCATCCGCAACAACGACGATCTCGGAAGGGCCCGCGATCATATCGATGCCGCAGGTGCCGAATACCTGCCGCTTGGCCGCTGCGACGAACTTGTTGCCGGGGCCGACGATCTTGTCCACTGCCGGCACCGTTTCGGTGCCGTAGGCGAGGGCCGCCACGGCCTGGGCACCGCCGATGGCGAAGCCCTTCTGCACGCCGGAAATATAGGCGGCAGCCAGTACGAGCTCGTTCATCTCGCCGCCCGGGGTCGGCACTACCATGACAATCTCCTCGACACCGGCAACGCGTGCCGGCACGGCGTTCATCAGCACGGAGGAGGGGTAGGCGGCCTTGCCGCCCGGCACATAGAGGCCGACGCGGTCGAGCGGCGTGATGCGCTGGCCCAGCGTCAGGCCGGCCTCGTCGGTATACTGCCAGTCTTCCTGCTTCTGCTTCTCGTGGTAGGCGCGGATGCGCGCGACTGCCAGCTCCAGCGCCTTGCGATCCTCTTCGGAAACGCTGCGCCAGGCCTGTTCCATACGGGTATGCGTGATCACCATGTTCTCGGCCGTGCAGGCCCAGCCATCGAACTTCGAGGTGTAGGCGCACACGGCCGCATCGCTACGACTCTTCACGTCGGCGAGGATATCGGCGACCAGCGACTGCACGTCGGCACCGGTATCGGTTTCGCGCGACAGCAGTGCGTCGAGCTGGGCGATGAAATCGGGATCGCGCGAATCGAGGCGGGTGATCTTGGACATGGTCAGGCTCCTTTCGCTTCGACGGCCGCCCGCAGACGGTCGATGATGGGCTGGATGCGGTTGCGCTTGGTGGCGAAGCTCGCCGGGTTGACGATCAGGCGGCTGGAGATGTCGTACAGCGTCGCCTCCTCCACGAGACCGTTGGCCTTGAGTGTACTGCCGGTTTCGACGAGGTCGACGATGCGTTCGGCCATGCCGACCAGCGGTGCCAGCTCCATCGAACCGTAGAGGTGGATGATCTCCGCCTGTACACCCTGGGTGAGGTAATACGCTTCGGCCAGCTTGTCATATTTGGTGGCGACCCGGATGCGGCTGCCGCGCGCGGGCTTCCCGGCTGCCACCAGTGTTTTCGGCCCGCAAACGCAGAGGCGGCACTTGCCGATTTTCAGGTCGAGCGGTTCGTAGACGTGCGGCCGGTACTCGAGCAGCGAATCACGTCCGGCCACGCCCAGATCCGCAGCCCCCTGCTCGACATAGGTGCAGACGTCGGCGGCGCGGATGATCAGGAAACGTACGGCATCGCCGTTTTCGAGGCTGCCGTCGACCATCAGCTTGCGGGTGGTGGTGACATCCTCGGCGGGCGCGATCCCTGCGGCGGCCAGGAGCGGCAGCGTCTGTTCGAGGATGCGCCCCTTGGAGAGGGCGATGGTGAGCGGCGGTTGTGCGGGGGTGTCAGGCATAGAGGCGCGCTCCCACCATCCAGCTTTCGCTGGCGCTCTGCCGCTCGATGTTGGCGCCGAGCTTGCGCAGCTTCTCCTCGATGCGTTCGTAACCGCGATCGATGTGGTAGACGCGCGACACAGTGGTTTCGCCCTGGGCGGCGAGACCCGCCAGCACGAGCGATGCGGAGGCGCGCAGGTCGGTGGCCATGACCGGGGCGCCGGAAAGCTTCGCGACACCGGTGACGATGGCGGTGTTGCCGTCCAGCCGGATATCGGCGCCCATGCGCGCCAGCTCCTGCACATGCATGAAGCGGTTCTCGAAGATCGTTTCGCGGATCACGCTGCTGCCACTGGCAAGCGTCATCAGCGCCATGAACTGGGCCTGCAGGTCGGTCGGGAAACCGGGGTGCGGCAGCGTGTGGATATTCACCGCCTTCAGGCGCCCGTCCGGGATGCAGCGGATGAAGTCCTCACCCGTCTCCACCTTGGCGCCGGCCTCGCGGACACGGGCCAGGAAGGCCTCCAGTGCAGTCGGATCGCACTGGCGCACGGTGACATCGCCACCGGTAATCAGGCCGGCCGCCAGATAGGTGGCCGCCTCGATACGGTCCGGGATGACCGTCAGCTCGCCGCCGGAGAGCTTTTTGACGCCGCGGATGACGATGCGGTTCGTGCCGTCGCCGCTGATATCGGCGCCCAGCGAACGCAGCGAGTCGGCGAGATTCACGACTTCCGGTTCGCGCGAGGCGTTGTCGAGAATGGTTTCACCGTCAGCAAGTGCTGCGGCCATCATCAGGTTTTCGGTGCCGGTCACGGTGACCTGGTCGAAGAGGATGCGGGCGCCATGCAGGCCCTTCGGAGCTTCGGCGATGACGTCGCCCTGCTCGATGCGGATCACCGCACCCATTGCCTCCAGCCCTTTCAGGTGCATGTCGATGGGGCGGGCGCCGATGGCGCAGCCGCCGGGCAGACTGACGCGAGCCTTGCCGAAGCGGGCCAGCAGCGGCCCGAGCACGAGGGCGGAGGCGCGCATGGTCTTGACCAGTTCGTAGGGCGCTTCCGGTTTGTTGGCGCCGGAGGCATCGACATGCAGGCACTGCTGATCGTCGTAACCGACGTCGGCGCCCTGGTAGGCCAGTAGCGTCATCATCGTCGAGATGTCTTTCAGGTGCGGGATGCGCCGGTAGGTGATCTTGCCGTCGGTGAGGATGGCTGTGGCCAGCAGCGGCAGTGCCGCATTTTTCGCGCCACTGGCTTCGACCTCGCCGGAGAGCGGCACGCCGCCCTGAATGATGATTTTATCCATTGAATCGTTCCATTGCCGCACTGCGCATAAACTGCGCGGAACGCTACCTTCTGCGGGGGTGTGCCACAACTAGAGCATGGCCTTCGCCAGGTCTTCCGTTCATGCTTCGCCGATGTCCGTCTACACCGAACTTTCCCGCAACGATTTCGAAACAATCCTGGCCGATTACGAACTGGGCAAGCTGCGCGGCTTCCAGGGCATCGCCGCCGGCATCGAGAACAGCAATTTCTTCATCGATACCCAAGGGGAACAAGGTTCCGGCCGTTATGTGCTGACCATCTTCGAGCGCATGGAACCGTCGGAGCTGCCCTATTTCATGCGGCTGATGAAGCACCTGTCGCATCACGGCCTGGTCTGTCCGGACGTCATGGTACGCCGCGACGGCTCGCTGCTGTTCGATGTGCACGGGAAGCTAGGCTGTATCGTCTCCTGCCTCTCCGGCAAAACACTGGATGCACTGAATCCGGCGCAACTGGTCGCGGCCGGCCATGTGCTGGCCGAACTGCATGCGGCAGGTGCCGATTTCCCCGAACGCCGCCCGAGTCCCACCGGTTACGACTGGCTGACGGCACGGGCGACGGCTATGCAGGCCGATGTCGAAAAACGTTACGGCATTGCGGCGGCAAGCCTGCTCGCTGACGAGCTCGCCTGGCAGGGGCGCCAGAAGCTGGAGGGCCTGCCATCCGGCGTCATCCACGGCGACCTGTTCGTCGACAACATCCTGTTCGAGGGCGATGCCGTCTCCGGTGTCATCGATTTCTACTATGCCCATGATGCCGCCTATGCGATGGATATCGCCATCTCGCTGAACGCACTGGCCGTGCATCTTTCGGCCGATGACACGGCGCGCATGGCGGCATTTCTGGCCGGTTACGAGACGGTGCGGCCGCTGACGGAGGTCGAGAAGGCAGCTCTGCCGGCGCTGCTCAGGCGGGCGGCATTGCGTTTCTGGGTCTCCCGCCTCTACGACGCGCTCTATCCGCGCGGCGGCGCGATGACCCAGACCAAGGATCCGGAGGAGTACCGGCAGAAGCTGTTGTTGCACCGCGAGGCGTGACCGCAGCTCATTGGGCGACCAGCTCTGTTGCTGGATCGGGGTAAAGCGTCAGTCGATGTCCGGGCTTCCGCCGAGCGCATCGCGCAGTCGGCGCACCTCTGCCTGCAAGGCGGCCACCTCCGCTTCCAGTTCGGCGATGCGTACCTTGTCCGACGAAGCGCCGTGCGCCGGAGCAGCCATCGCCGCGACATCCGGCTCGCCGCACAATAGATGGGTGAAACGCTCCTCGCGCTGTCCCGAGGCCTTGCCGAGATTCATCACCAGTGGCGTTTCCCGTTCGGCCAGTGCCGTCAGGGTTTCCAGTACATCCGCGTTGTCGGAGAAGTCGGCCATGCGGTCGGTGCGGATGCGGATTTCGTTGACGGTTTGTGCCCCGCGCAACAGCAGCACGCAGATCACCGCCCGCTCCTTGCCCGACAGGCCGAGCTTGCGCGACAGCTGCTGCTCGAAGCGGTCGGCTCGGCCACCGGAACTGGCCGTCACCAGACCGCGTCCGCGCAGGGCATTGATGGTATTGGCGACTTCACCGGCAGCCAGGTTCATGACCGGCTCTCGGCTGCTCTTCTGGTTGCAGGCGGCGACCAGCGCATTGAGTGTCAGCGGATAGTACTCCGGCGTGGCCATCTGCTTTTCCATCAGCGATCCCAGCACCCGGGCTTCCTTGTCGCTCAATGTTACGTCGTCGTAGTCGATCATGGGGACATCCTTTCCATTCGAGACTGCATACAGGCTAGCGGTTGCGGCCAGCGACTCAAGCCGGGGAATCAGCTTGCAGTGCATCCCGGATGACCCTCCAGGCCTCCAGCTTGGCGGCAAAGTCGCGAGCCGCATGCGCCGGGCTGGTGGAGGGGAGTCGCAGCATCGGTAGTGCCCGGATTCGCTCTGAGAGGTGAGATAACACCAGCCGGCGGAACAGCGTTTCGGCCGCTGTGCCGTTGAAGAAGATGGCCTGAATGTCCGGATGCTCCTGGAAGAAGGTGGCGAAGTCGTTCGGCTCGATGGAGTCTCGGTCGATGTTGGCATCCAGGCTGCCGGGGCGGATGCAGCGGTGCGCCACGTCCCACAGTGCCACCCTGTTATTCTTTAATGACTTCTGCCGTTCGGCATAGGGGAGCTTGGCGTCGAAACCGAGCAGTTCGCCCATGATCGGCCAGAAGGCGTTGCGCGG
>DATLWR010000126.1:0-6367 GCA_035576205.1 Mariprofundaceae bacterium | reverse complement strand
AACCATCCTTTGGGTTTTGCTGAATTGGTACTCGATATAAGACTAAGCGTTTTGCATTTTCAGCAATGTTGCGCCTTTTGTTTTGATCCTTTGTTAGCTCTAAAGCTTGGGAGTGAGTAGCCGCGTAAAGCTGGATATACTCATTTCGTTCTACGAAGGATCGACAATTCTTTGTCAGCATCGCACCAGCCCATGCTTGAGAGTTTTCTCCATTATATGCATCTTCGATTGCACTGCCGATGAGGATGTCTTGGTCATCAATGAGGTCCCCCCAGCCAATAGCTCCGCGATAGGGTGCTTTGCCACCGGAAAAGCCAAACTGAATAAGCATATGCGCAGAGTGAACAATACTTGCGAACGAATCGAATGAATCATCCGGCGTAAAAAATATGACGCTATCCGAAATTACGCGGTAGCTAATAACGCAGTTTGAGAAGTCTGGAACAAGTGTCGGAGTCCCGTCGATCACTAGCTCTTTGCTTTTGCCGGCAGCTGAATGTTGGATGGCGGGAATGATCCCTCTCTTGAACTGCGTATACAGTCCCGCAGTCCCTTTCTTTTCTCGAAGAGCCTTAAAGCCGATGATGTCGAACATACCAACAAATCGGGGGGTAGGTAGCACGAGGGCGGACATTTACTGTAGGACGCTATCCTTTATCGACCCAAATCTAATATTACGGGTCTTAATTTCTCCGTTATGTATGTTTTGGGGTCAGGCCTTGAGTCTTGCGTCATTTCCTCTCCATTTATGCAAAACGACTATAGACTAAGTCTGTTGCATATAGCCATTGTCGCAAAGGCGACAAAGAGCGGGATGTGTCGCTCAGGGGATGCGACAATCGTTTTCTAACTCATTGAAAACATAAGGGCCGATTTGTGGCACGCCGGTTGCACCCGAACCGGCATGGGAACCGTTTCGAATCAGGCACAGGCTCGCCAGATCGTTATCGACGACACCACGCTGCGCGATGGTGAGCAGTCGGCCGGTGTCGCCTTCAGCCTCGAGGAGAAACTCGCCATCGCCCGCGGGCTGGATGCGCTGGGTGTGCCGGAGCTCGAAGTCGGTATCCCGGTGATGGGGCCCGAGGAACGCGAAGGCATCCGCCAGGTCGCCCAGCTGGGCCTTAATGCAAACTTGCTCGTCTGGTGCCGCATGAATCCGAAGGATCTGGCCAGCTGCCGGGGCCTTGATGTGCAGATGGTCGATCTCTCCATTCCCGTTTCCGATCAGCAGATCGCCCGCAAGCTTGGCCGCGACCGCGACTGGGTTTTGCAGAATATCCGCAACATGGTGCCGGCCGCCCTCGACATGGGCTTCGAGGTCTGTGTCGGCGGCGAGGATGCTTCGCGCGCAGACAGTGATTTCCTGCTGCAGGTCGTTGAGGCAGCCCAGGCTGCCGGCGCCTCCCGTTTCCGCTTCGCCGATACCGTCGGCATCATGGAGCCGTTCGGCGTCGTCGAGCGCTTCAAGGCGCTGCGCGCTGCCACCGATCTCGATCTCGAGATGCACGCCCACGATGATTTCGGGCTGGCTACCGCCAACTCGATGGCCGCCGTGCTGGGCGGCGCTACGCACGTGAACACCACCGTGAACAGCCTCGGCGAGCGCGCCGGCAACGCCGCCCTCGAAGAGGTGGCGATGGGGCTGAAGCGCCTCTACGGCATCGACGCCGGCGTCGATCTCACCCGTTTTCAGGCGCTCTCCGATTACGTGAGTTCCGCTTCCGGCCGCCCGGTCTCCTGGCAGAAGAGCCTGGTGGGCGAGGGGGGCACCTGCTCTGGTGCGAGAAGATCCACTCGGCCGGCGAGGCCACCTTTGCGGAGATGGCGCCGAAGATCCGCGAACGGCTGCAGCAGTCGCAGGCGCGCAAATACCAGCACGCCTGGCTGGCGGCGCTGCTGGCGACGCCCGAGGCCTGATTCCCGACGGCCTGATTCCCGACGGCCGTTGCGGCCGTTCCCACATTGAAGCTTTGTTGTGTTCCATGGAATTCGTCCGGCGGGGCAGGGGCACTTTCGCCAGCCCGGCTGCTGCGCTAGGGTTCGGGGTCGACGGGTTGGCGGCTTGCCTGCCCGTTTTCTGTGTCAGTCGCCATTGGAACCAATGTAAGCGGGAGTTTGCCCTTCGATGCCACGCCGTAATGATATTCAATCCGTATTGATTCTGGGTGCCGGGCCGATCGTCATCGGTCAGGCCTGTGAGTTCGATTACTCCGGCGTACAGGCCTGCAAGGCGCTGAAGGAGGAGGGTTACCGGGTGATCCTGGTCAACTCGAATCCGGCGACGATCATGACCGATCCCGAATTCGCCGATGCCACCTACATCGAGCCGGTCACCTGGGAAGTGGTGGCGAAGATCATCGAGAAGGAACGTCCCGACGCCATCCTGCCGACCATGGGCGGCCAGACGGCGCTGAACACGGCGCTGGCGCTGTACAAGCACGGCATCCTGGAGAAGTTCGGCGTGCAGCTGATCGGCGCGCAGCCGGACGCCATCGACAAGGCCGAGGATCGCGAGCGCTTCAAGGAGGCGATGGAGTCGATCGGGCTGGAGTGCGCCCGCGGCGGCTTCGCCTACAACCTCGAGGAGGCGAAGGTGCTGGCCGACCAGATCGGTTTCCCGATCATCATCCGCCCGTCGTTCACGCTCGGCGGCACCGGCGGCGGCATCGCCTACAACATCGACGAATTCGAGCAGATCGCGCAAAGCGGCATCGATGCGAGCCCCACCAACGAGATTCTCGTCGAGGAGTCGATCATCGGCTGGAAGGAATTCGAGATGGAGGTGATGCGCGACCGCAACGACAACTGTGTCATCATCTGCTCGATCGAGAACCTCGATCCGATGGGCGTGCATACCGGCGACTCGATCACCGTGGCGCCTGCCCAGACGCTGACCGACAAGGAATATCAGGTGATGCGCGACGCCTCCGTCGCCTGCCTGCGCGAGATCGGTGTGGAGACCGGCGGCTCCAACGTACAGTTCGCCGTCAATCCGAAGGATGGCCGCCTGATCGTCATCGAGATGAACCCGCGCGTCTCACGCTCCTCGGCACTCGCCTCCAAGGCGACCGGTTTCCCGATCGCCAAGATCGCCGCGAAGCTTGCTATCGGCTACACGCTCGACGAGATCCGCAACGACATCACGGGTGAGACATACGCCGCCTTCGAGCCGACCATCGATTATGTCGTGACCAAGCTGCCGCGCTTCGCCTTCGAGAAGTTCCCGGGTGCCGATACCCGCCTGACGACCCAGATGAAGTCGGTGGGTGAGGTGATGGCCATCGGCCGCACCTTCACCGAATCGCTCGGCAAGGCGATGCGCGGGCTGGAGACCGGCACGCACGGCTTCGACAAGACGGTTCCGGCCGATGTCGAGGCCGATGTCTTTTTGCAGGAGAAGCTTGCCGTGCCGGGTGCCGACCGCCTGTGGTGGATCGGCGAGGCACTCAGGGCTGGCTGGAGTGAAGCGCGGGTGATCGAGGTGACCCGTATCGACCCGTGGTTCGTGCGCGAGATCGCCGCGGTGATCGCCCACGAGGAATCGCTGCGCGGCCGCGATATCAAGTCGCTGACGAAAGCGGAGTGGTATGCCGCCAAGCGCGAGGGACTGGCCGATGCCCGGCTCGCCCAGCTGCTGAACGTGAAGGAAGCGGAGGTGCGTGCGGCGCGCATGGCTGCGGGCGTCGCGCCCGTGTTCAAGCGTGTGGATACCTGTGCCGCCGAGTTCGAGGCACATACGCCGTATCTCTACTCCACCTACGAGGAGGAGTGCGAGGCGCGCCCGTCCGACAAGAAGAAGATCATGGTGCTGGGCGGCGGTCCGAACCGTATCGGCCAGGGCATCGAGTTCGACTACTGCTGCGTGCATGCCGCCTTCGCGCTCTCCGAGGACGGTTTCGAGACCATCATGGTCAACTGCAACCCGGAGACCGTCTCTACCGACTACGACACCTCCGACCGACTCTATTTCGAGCCGCTGACCTTCGAGGACGTGATGGCCATCGTCGATGTCGAGAAGCCGTTCGGCGTCATCGTACAGTTCGGCGGCCAGACGCCGCTGAAGCTGGCCGAGCATCTGGAGAAGGCGGGCGTGCCGATCATTGGCACCAGCCCGGACATGATCGATCTCGCCGAGGATCGCGAGCGTTTCCAGCAGCTGTTGCACAAGCTCGGCCTGAAACAGCCGGAGAACGGTACGGCGCGCTCGGTTGACGAGGCCGTCGCTGCCGCCACGAAGATCGGCTACCCGGTGGTGGTGCGCCCTTCCTACGTGCTGGGCGGCCGCGCCATGCAGATCGTGCACGATGAGGCCGGCCTGCTGCGCTACATGAACGAGGCGGTGAGTGTCAGCCACGATCATCCGGTGCTGCTCGACCGCTTTCTGAACAACGCCATCGAGCTCGACGTCGATGCGCTGGCCGACGGCACACGCGTGGTGATCGGCGGCATCATGGAGCATATCGAGGAAGCCGGCGTGCATTCGGGCGATTCCGCCTGCTGCCTGCCGCCGCACTCGATTCCGGAGAAGATCATCGCCGAGGTGCGTCGCCAGACCGAGGCACTCGGCATGGCGCTGAATGTGAAAGGCCTGATGAACATCCAGTTCGCCGTGCAGGGCGACACGCTCTACGTGCTTGAGGTGAACCCGCGTGCTTCCCGCACCGTGCCGTTCGTCTCGAAGGCGACCGGCAAGCCACTGGCCAAGATCGCCGCGCGCATCATGTCCGGCCAGTCGCTCGACCAGCTCGGCATCAGCGAGATCCCGCAGCCGACGGCCTATCGCTCGGTGAAGGAAGCGGTATTCCCGTTCGTGAAGTTCCGCGGTGTCGATCCGCTGTTGAGCCCGGAGATGAAATCGACCGGCGAGGTGATGGGTATCGCCAAGGATTTCCCGACCGCCTTTTCCAAGGCCCAGCTCGGTGCCGGCGTGAAACTGCCGAAGCACGGCCGGGTATTCGTTTCGGTGCGCGAGGCCGACAAACCGCGTGTCGTCGAGCTCGGCAAGCGTCTGGCCGGCCACGGTTTCGAGGTGCTCAGCACCACCGGCACCCACAAGCTGCTGACCGAGGCCGGTGTGCCGTCGACGCTGGTTTACAAGGTGATCGACGGGCAGCGGCCGCACATCGTCGATCGCCTCCTGAACGGCGAAGTGGTGCTGATCGTCAACACCACCGAGGGGGCGCAGGCGATCAAGGATTCGAAGTCGATCCGCCAGGCGGCGCTCGACCGCGGCATCGCCTATTTCACCACCATCGAGGGAGGTCTCGCGGCGGCGCAAGCGATCGATCAGTCGGCGGACGTCACCGAGGTGCACAGCATTCAGTATTATCATGGCGAGGGGAAATAAGATGGAACGCGTGCCCATGACCAAGGTCGGCGCAGCCCAGCTGCAGAAGGAACTGGAGTTCCTGAAGGGCGAGAAGCGCCACAAGATCATCGCCGCCATCGAAGAGGCGCGCGCGCACGGCGATCTCTCCGAGAATGCCGAGTACCACGCCGCCAAGGAGGAGCAGGGGCTCAACGAGGCGCGCATCAAGGATGTCGAGGACAAGATCGCCCGCGCCCATATCATCGACCCGGCCACCATCAACTCCGAGAAGATCGTCTTCGGCGCCACCGTCGAGCTGATCGATCTCGACAAGGGCACCGAGGTGACTTACCAGATCGTGGGTGTGGACGAGGCCGATCTCGAGCATGGCAAGATCTCCATCACCTCGCCGATCGCCCGCGCACTGATCGGCAAGACGGAGGGCGATACCGCCACCGTGCATGCGCCGGGCGGCGTGCGCGAATACGAGATCCAGTCGCTCAGCTATGCCTGACATGCATTTCCCGGCCGGAGGCCGTAGCCGGTGGTGAGCGCTTCCTGCCTGCGCGCCGGCACGCTGCGGCTGTGCCTGGCTTTGATGCTGGGGCTCTTGGTGGTTTCCGGCTATCTCGTGGCTCCGCTGCTGTTCAAGTATGCCGGCAGCCAGCAACTGGCCGGCATGCTGGCCGGACATATCTTCCACAGCGCCAACCTCGGCATCCTGTTCCTCGCCGTGGCCGCGGCGATGTTCTGGCTACGCATGGATGGCCAGGGGCCTTCCCAAAACAAACTGCGTTGGGGCCTGCTGCTGGCACTCGTGCTGCTGGTCGCCGTCAACGAATTCGCACTGGCGCCGAAAATGGCGGCCCTGAAGGCGGCTATGGGTCCGATCGACCTGCTGCCGAAGGATAACCCGCAGCGTGCCGAGTTTGGCATGTGGCACGGCATCAGTGCCGTGCTGCACCTGCTGTCGACCCTCGCCGCGGCCTGGCTGGTCGCACTCGGCCCGAAAGACAACGGAGCGTCATGCAAGTCATCCTGAGCTGGCTCAGGTCG
>DATLWR010000125.1:0-8878 GCA_035576205.1 Mariprofundaceae bacterium | reverse complement strand
GCGCTGGCGGCCAAATATCCGCAGATTGGCCGTATCAGTGCCTCCGGAGGGGACGAGACCTTCCTAGACATGCTGCCCAAGGACACCTTCGGCAAGGTCTGGCTGCTGATGAACCGTGAGAAAATCGACGAGGGCCGCCCTCTTTTCCGCCAGGGCGAACAGGGCGACTCCATGTACCTGTTGCTCGACGGCGAACTCGCCGTCTGCATGACCGGCCAGAATGGCAAGACCGTGCTGCTCAATCTGATCCGTCCCGGCGATGTGGTTGGGGAAGGCTGCCTGCTCGATCCCGGTCCGCGCAGCGCCGATGTCGTCGCCAACAAGAAGAGCCATGTCGTCAAGCTGCCACGCAAGAAAATACTGGCGCTGATGGGCGAAAACAGCGGCCTGCTGAGCGCACTGCAGCGCAAGTCCGACCTGCGCAACATGTGCGGCCTGCTGTCGACCCATCCTCTCCTGCAGAATGTGCCGCTCGACATGCGCCAGTTCATGGCGCGGGAAACGAAAACCGCCCGATACCCGGCCAAGCAGCTGATCCATAAGGCCGGCGAGGAGCTGCAGGCCGTCGACATGCTGATCGACGGCAAGGCGGCCTTCATGCTGCGTGTGCAGAACACAGGCAAGGTGATCGAGTATCTGCAGGTAGGCGAGCTGGTCGGTGACACCTCGGCACTACGGCATGCCACCTGCCCGGCCGACGTTGTGGCGCTTTCCGACGTTCTGATGGCCCATATCCCCTATTCAGCCTTCAAGAATGTCGTCGAGGCCTATCCGCCGCTCAAGGAGAAGCTGCTCGGCCACGCCGAGCAGCAGCGCACCCGTTTCATGAAAAAAGTCAGCGAGATGTCGGGCGACAAGCGCTGACCTTCCCCTCTGCCAAAACCGTTCCAAGCTTCCCACCGTGCCCGGACTGCCGGATAACTCGGCCAATGATCGTTTCAGACCACGGCTGCCATACGGCGACAAAGTTTATCGCCTTACTTTAAAACCACTGCGGCAGGTAAAGAGCAGGGCTATTTGCGGCGGACGAGATCGCGGGTCGAGATGACCCGGTCGATAAACAGAATGCCGTCGAGATGGTCAATCTCGTGCTGGATAACGCGCGCCTCGAAACCGCCCGCCTCGATCTCGTGGCGCACACCCTGCGTATCATGGAAAGCTACGTGCACCTCTCGGGCGCGGGGCACCATGCCCACCCAGTCGGGCACCGACAGGCAGCCCTCGCGGCCCAGGCTTTCGCCCTCATGCGCAAGGATCTCGGGATTGATCATCTGCAAGAGACCATGGTTACGGCATGGGCGCAGGCTATTGCGGCAATCGACGATGACCACACGACTCTTCTCGCCGAGCTGCGGTGCAGCCACGCCGACCGCCCCCGGCCCCTCGCCCAGTGCTTCGCCGAGATCTGCCAGCAGCAGCTGCAGGGTATCGTCGAAGCGCCTGATCGGTTCGGCAGAATCACGCAGCCTGGCATCAGGATGCGTCAGAATCGGACGCGCCACAGGCTTATAGCACCGCCTCGTTCATGGCATGGCAATCGATATCGATCTTCAGCTTGTCGGCTACCCGGCCGAGTGCATGTTGCATGACAGCGCCATGGCCACGCGAGGCCACTTCCAGGGCCATCAGGTAGATATCGCCGCCCTTCTGCGGACGTACTCGCGTGGAAACGTCGACGATCGACACGCCGAGCTCGGCCAGTGCCGCGGAGACGTCGTGCACGATGCCAATCTGGTCGGCTCCGTGCACGGTAATAACGAAATCAGGCTCCAGCGCCTCGACCATCACCTCCTTGTGGTCCAGAGGTTGCGTCTGGATATTCAGGCCGGTGCGCTGCTCGAGCTCCGCCAGCGCCGCCCGCAAATCGGTGAGCCCCACCGTGTCGGGCAGCCGGATGATCAGCATCATGGTGAAACGGCCGCGCAGCGCCGTCATCGATGAGTCCTCGATGTTGGCTTTCAGGTGCAGCATCGACTCGGCGACATCGCGGACGATACCGGGCCGGTCGTGTCCGGAAACGGACAACAATACGTATGACATGGGAGCCTCCTCATCCAGTGTGCAACCAGCCTAGCCGCAGCGGCGACAAAGGAGAAGCCGGAGGGTGGCGTTCAGGTTATCAGACGGAAAACGAGGCGCCGCAGCCGCACTCGCCCTTCTTGTTGGGGTTGAGGTAGACGAAAGCGGCCGACAGCAGATCGCGCTGGAAATCGATGGTAAGCCCGCGCAAGGCCTTGTCGTATGATGCCTTGTCGACATAGAGGCGGAAGCCGTCGCCCTCAACCGCCAGATCGTTGGCGGCAGGCGCATCGACGAAATCCATGACGTATTCGAGGCCGGAGCAGCCGGCTTCGCGCACGGCCAGTCGCAACACCTTCCCGTCGTTCTGGGTCTGCAACTGCCGGAACCGTTCGGCTGCCGCAGAGGTAATCGAAATCGAATCCATTATCGCTCCTCTCAATCAGGCAGTGATGCCTGCCATGGCCTGCAAGCGCTGTCGTATACGCAGCAGCTCCGCTACCAATGCCTCGGCATCGCCAATCGCACTGCCGGGGCCGAAACTGATCCGGATGCTGCTGCGTGCCACTTCCTGAGAACAACCCATCGCCAGCAGCACATGTGACGGCTCGCGCTTGCCCGACGAGCAGGCGGAACCGGAAGCAACGGCGAAACCGGCAAGATCCAGCTGCATCAGCAGTGTTTCACCGTCCATGCCGGGCAGCGACAGCATGCTGGTATTCGGCAAACGCTCGGCAGTCGCGGAAAAGATCGTCGCCTCCGGCAAATCCTCCAGCAGGCGCCGCTCGAAATGGTCGCGCACGGCGGCAAGCCCGGCGAAATCGATCACGCCCAGTGCCGCTGCAAAACCGGCGATGCCCGGCACGTTCTCGGTGCCCGAACGTCGCTTGCGCTCCTGGCCGCCGCCCGGAGCCAGCTCGCGCAGCTTCACACCGCGGCGTACCAGCAGCACGCCGACGCCCTTCGGGCCACCAATCTTGTGTGCCGACAGAGCCATGAAATCGGCAGCCAGCGCTGTGAAATCGACCGACATCTTGCCCAGCGCCTGCACAGCATCGACCAGCATCGGCACGCCGAGCTTGCGGCAGTACGCCGCCACCTCGGCCACCGGCTGGATGGCACCGGTCTCATTGTTGGCGAGCATCATGCAGACCAGCCGCGTCTCGGCTGTGATGCGGGAAATCATTTCGGCCGCCGGTACGACACCACTCGCATCGGGGCGCACCAGTACGACCTGCCAGCCTGCCTCGCGAGCGGAAGCACTTTGCCAGCGCTCCAGCGGTTGCAGAACGGCGGGATGCTCGATGGCGGTTGTGACGATCTGGCCGGGATGCGCCTCGGCCAGTGCACCCTGGATGGCGATATTGTCGGCTTCGGTGCCGCCGGAGGTGAAGACGACACTGCCTGGTTCGGCGTGGACAAAGGCAGCCAGCTTTTCGCGCGCATCCTCAAGCTCGCGGCGAGCTGCGCGGCCCGCCCAGTGCAGGCTGGAGGGATTGCCGGGATACTCCCGCGCCGCCTTCAGGAAAGCGGCAAGCGCTTCCTCAAGCGGCGGGCAGGTGGCATTGCAGTCAAGATACCTGTGCAACCTTCGTACCCAGCTCGGAAACGTCCACTTCCGGCAGGTAATTGTCGAGCCCGACCAGCTCGACCTTGTCGAGGAAAACCTGCTTCTCGCATACCTGCTGCAGGCTCACTGCATCGAGGAAACGGTAGATATGGTGGCCGAGCGCATCCCAGAGCTGATGCGTATCGCAGCGGTTGCCGCGGTGGCAGCCGCGCACACCGTTTTCGCACATTGTCGTGCGTACCGGCTCGTTGACCGCACGGATGACATCAGCGACCGTAATCTCGTGTGCACCGCGCGACAGGACATAGCCGCCGCCCGGGCCGCGTACCGAGCTGACGAGCCCCGCCTCGCGCAAACGCCGGAACAGCTGCTCGAGATAGGAGAGCGAAATGAACTGGCGCTCGGAAATCGCCGCCAGCGTGACCGGGCCATCGCCCTGCTGCTTGTTGAGATCCACCATCGCCGAAACGGCGTAGCGGCCTTTACTGGTCAATCGCATGACTTACCTCCTAGGCAAAAACCCTATTCGAGGCTCAGATATTATATACCCGACTAAATTGGTCAAGCATTGCGAGTTGCGCCCTGCTATTCAGATGCCGCCGCCGCCGAGGAAACGCTCCAGTTTCTGCTGTTCGCTCTTGATGTCGGCTTCGCACATCTCATCCTGCCTGGCCTGCTCCCTGTCGGGGGCCGGATGGAAAGTATCGATCCGCCGGTTGACGTCGTCGATCATCTTCAGCACATGCCCGAGCGCCTCAGCTACCGGGTTGGCCAAGAGGTGATGATCAAGATTGAGCTTGCCATCCTCGATCAGCGACTTCGTGGAGCCGACGATGGTGCCCGGAATGCCGACCACCGTGGAATGCGGCGGCACATCCCTGAGCACGACGGAATTGGCGCCCACCCGCGACTGCTCGCCGATGACGATCGGCCCCAGCACCTTGGCGCCGGCACCGATGATCACGCCATGTTCGAGAGTCGGATGGCGCTTGGTCTTCTCCCAGGTGGTGCCGCCGAGCGTGACGCCGTGGTAGATCGTTACATCGTCGCCGATCTCGGTGGTCTCGCCGATCACCACACCCATACCGTGATCGATGAAGAAACGCCGGCCGATGGTCGCCCCGGGATGGATCTCGATGCCGGTCAGCCAGCGAGCCAGGTGCGACGTCCAGCGGCCGAGCCAGCGCAGGCCATGCTTCCAGAAAAAGTGGGCCAGCCGATGCATCCAGATGGCATGCAGTCCGGGATAGCAGGTAATGACCTCCCAGGTCGAACGGGCAGCAGGATCGCGCTCGAAGGCGGTGCGAATATCCTCACGGATGGTTGCTAACATTGCGGCAGTCTATCACAGATTCCGGCCAGCGCCGCCTCGGGCGCGGCGACCGTCCATAAACGTCCCTCGGCCAGCCTGGCACCGATCCAGTCGCGCAGCGTATCGACATCGACTGTCCGGATACGCTCGATCCACTGCATCGGAGTCAGCAGCTTCGCCTCGTCGAGCCGGCCGCCGAGATAGAGCATCTGCCCCTCCACCGAATCCATGCCCATGCGCAACTGCACCTCCAGTTGCTGCCGGGCCCGAGCCACTTCGGCCTCATCGAGGCTGTCGGGAAGCCGCCCAAGCACCTCGCCGATCAGATCGACGCAGGAGCCTGCATGCTCCGGGCTGGTGCCGCAGGTGACCGTCCAGCTGCCGGTATCGGTCAGCATGCTCAGGTGCGAACCGACCGAGTAGGCAAGGCCGCGCTTCTCGCGCACCTCGCTGAACAGTCGCGAACTCATACCGCCGCCCAGAATCTGGTTAGCGATCCAGGCTTGCGGCCGTGCTTCGGAAGTTGCGACGATACCAGGCAGCGACAACACCAGCTGTGCCTGCTCGAAATCGCGTGCCAGCACCTGCACGCCGCCGCAGATTCGTGCTTTCTCACGTCCGGCCGACTCGGCGCCGGCAGGCCAGTTCCAGTTCGCCACCGCTTCGACCAGTTCGGCGTGGTCGATACGACCGGCAGCGGCGATCAGCATGCGTGGCGGCCGGTACCAGTGGCCCAGATAGGCGGCAAGATCGTCGCGCGTGACACCGCCCAGCGACTCCGGCGTACCAAGCACCGGCTGGCCGACCGCCTGGCCGGCAAACAGTGCGGTGACGTGCTGGTCCATGACCCACTCTTCCGGCGTATCATCGACCATCGCCATTTCGGAGATGATCACGTCGCGTTCGCGCTGCCACTCGGCCGCCGGCAGTGCCGGCTCCAGCACCATGCTGGACAGCAGCCCCAGCGCCTCGCGCCACTGCTCGTGCAACACATGCAGGTGGAAGCAGGTGCGTTCGCGGGAGGTATAGGCGTTGGCATTGCCACCCAGCGCATCCAAGCGGATGGCCAGCTGGTGCACGTCGAGTTCTCGAGTGCCCTTGAACAGCATGTGCTCCAATGCATGGGTGATGCCGGCCTGCGCCACCGTTTCATCGCGGCTGCCGACGTCGACGAAAATTCCTAGCGCCACACTCTGTGCCTCGGGCATGGCATGGCTGACGACCAGCGGCCCCGTCGCCAGCTGCGTCTCCTCGATATAGGACTTATTCATCGCCGGACCAACGAAAAAGAGGCGGGAAATCCCACCTCTTCTCCGGACATATGCTGCCAGTCGATCATCAGGCTTCGGTTGCGCCTTCTTCCTCGAGCGCCTTCATGGAGAGGCGGATCTTGCCGCTGCGGTCCACTTCCAGCACCTTGACGCGCACCGTCTGGCCTTCCTTCAGCTCGTCGCTGACCTTCTCGACACGATGGTTGGCGATCTGCGAGATATGCACCAGGCCGTCGGTGTTGCCGACCAGACGAACGAAGGCGCCGAAGTCCATCAGCTTGACGACCTTGCCCTCGTAGATGCGGCCGACCTCGACCTCGGCACAGATGTCGTCGATGCGCTTCTTCGCCGCATCGCCCGCCTCGGCGGTAATGGCGAACACCTTCACGGTGCCGTCGTCCTCGATGTCGATCTTGGCACCCGTCTCCTCGACGATCGCCTTGATCACCTTGCCACCGGGGCCGATCAGTTCGCGGATCTTGTCCGGGTTGATCTTCATCGTGAACATGCGCGGCGCGTGTTCGGCAATGGTGCTGCGCGCCGTGCTGATTGCCTTGGCCATCTCGCCCAGGATGTGCATGCGGCCGGTATGCGCCTGCGCCAGTGCCTCCTTCATGATATCACGGGTCAGACCGCCGATCTTGATGTCGAGCTGGAAGGTCGTGACACCCTCGGAAGTACCGGCCACCTTGAAGTCCATGTCGCCGAGATGATCCTCGTCGCCGAGGATATCGGTCAGCACGGCATAGCCGTCCTTCTCCAGGATCAGACCCATGGCGACACCGGCCACCGGGCGCTTCATCGGCACACCGGCATCCATCAGCGCCAGCGAGGCACCGCAGACGGAGGCCATCGACGACGAACCGTTCGACTCGGTGATCTCGGAAACCACACGAACGGCATAACCGAACTCGTCCATGGACGGCACCATCGGCTCGACACCGCGGCGGGCCAGGCGGCCGTGACCGATCTCGCGACGGCCCGGGGAACCCATGCGGCGAACCTCACCGACGGAGTACGGCGGGAAGTTGTAGTGCAGCATGAAGCGCTGCTTCTCGATGCCTTCGAGGCTCTCGGTCAGCTGCATGTCGGACTCGGTACCGAGCGTGACAGTAACCAGCGCCTGCGTCTCACCGCGGGTGAACAGGGCGGAACCGTGGGTGCGCGGCAGCACGCCGACCTGGCAATCGATGGCACGCACCTGGCTGGTGGAGCGGCCGTCAATACGCGGCTGGCCGTCGATGATGGCGCGGCGCACTACATGCTTCTCCAGGCTCTTCATGGCCGAGGAAACGGCATTCGGCGTGAACTCGCCCGGCTCTTCCTCAGTGCCGGCGAAACGGGCCTGTGCGGCCAGACGGAACTCCTCGATCTTGGTGGCACGGGTCTGCTTGTCACTGATCGCATAGGCGGCGCGCACATCAGCCTCGAATGCCTTCTCAACGGCTTCCTTCACGGCGTCGCTGCCGGCCAGCTCGATGGCCATCTTCTCCTTGCCGGCAATACGAGCCAGCTCCTCGATGGCGTCCAGTACCGGCTTGTAACCTTCCTGGCCGAAGATGACCGCATCCAGCATCTGCTCCTCGGAGAGCTCCTTGGCTTCCGACTCGACCATCAGCACGGCGTCGCGGGTACCGGCAACCACCAGATCCAGCTGCGACTCCTTCATCTGTGCGTAGGTCGGATTCAGCACGAACTTGCCATCGATCAGGCCGACGCGGGAGGCGGCGATCGGATCGGCGAACGGAATATTGGAGATCACCAGCGCTGCAGAGGCGGCATTGATGGCTACGATATCAGGGTTGTTGTCCTCGTCGGCAGAGATCACCGTGGCGATCACCTGCGTATCATGGAAGTAGCCCTTCGGAAACAGCGGGCGGATCGGGCGATCGATCAGGCGGCTGGTCAGCACTTCCTTCTCGGACGGACGGCCTTCACGCTTGAAGAAGCCGCCGAGAAAACGGCCGGCTGCGTAGGTCTTCTCCTGGTAGACGACGGTCAGCGGCAGGAAGTCCACGCCCTGCAGCGGCTGGTTGGCTGCGGTGGCCGCGACATGCACGACGACGTCGCCGAGCTGCGCCAGCACGGAACCGCCGGCCTGACGGGCCACACGGCCGGTTTCCAGCGAAAATTTCTTGCCACCTACGGTGGCTTCGGTTGTCTTGATATCAAACATGATGTTTTCCTTTTCCGCTCATGCCTTTGGCTTGGATCAATCGGCGGAAAAAGAAAGGCGGCCCGCTAGCGGACCGCCCTTAACGAAACTTAGCGACGCAGCCCCAGCGCATCGATGAGCGTGCGGTAGCGGTTGAAATCCTTGTTCTTCAGGTAGCTCAGCAGGTTACGACGCTGGCCAACCATTTTCAGCAGACCACGACGGGAGTGATGATCCTTGTGATGGGTCTTGAAGTGATCGGAGAGCTGATTGATGCGCTCGGTGAGCAGGGCCACCTGCACTTCCGGCGAACCGGTATCGCCCTCACTACGACGGAACTTCTCGATAATCGTGTTTTTTTCTTCCAGCGCCAAAGACATGAACGTTCTTCCTCTTGGTTTCTTTCCTTCTTTTCGGGCGGCGAACAATAGCGATCCTTCGGCTCTATTGCAATTCCTTTCGCTACCCGTGGAAAGATGAGACGCCTCCCCCGAAGATGCGCGCTCTCCCCCTATTTCTTCGACGATCCTAGAAGTGCGCCGTCACCGAGG
>DATLWR010000124.1:0-44785 GCA_035576205.1 Mariprofundaceae bacterium | reverse complement strand
GAGCCGCTCCTGCCACCAGGCCGGCTTCAGCTCGCTGAAGTTCTTCTTGGAGAGCATGCGCGCGATGATCTTGCTGGCCGGATTGGCGTAGGCCGTACCCAGTGCATGGCCTCTGGAGTCGCTGACGTGCACCAGCCCGCCGGGTGTATCGACGGATAGCTTCTCCGCTTCGTCGGCATAGATCCACAGGTGGCCGGCCTTGAGGCGCCGCTCCTCGCCGCGCTTCAGGATGAGTGAACCGGCCAATCAGGACTCCTGTGGTGCTGCGGATTCGGAGGGCTTGTCGCCGCCTCCCGGTTTGCGGCGCCGGCGGCGCCGGCGCTTCTGCTTGTCGCCGGCTGTTTCGCCCTCGCCAGTCTTGGCTTGCTGGCCCTTTTCACCACCCTGGCGGTGCTCTCCACCATGGCCGCGGCCGCCCGGTTTCCCCCGGCGCCCCCCTTTCTCCTGCCGGCCCGGCTCGGCGCGCTCGTCGGCCCCCAGTCCTTCGGCGGTGGTCTCCGGGTTGGTCGGCTTGCCGATTTTCAGCCACTCCGACTCGATGTGGCGCACCGGGATGCTGTGGCCGATGTAGGTCTCGATGTCCGGCAGGCCGAAACAGAAGCGCTCGCAGCAGAAGGACTTGGCGACACCGGTGGCACCGGCACGGGCCGTGCGGCCGATGCGGTGGACGTAGTTCTCGGCGTCCTCCGGCAGGTCGTAGTTGAACACATGCGTGACACCGTCGATATGCAGGCCGCGGCTGGCGACATCGGTGGCGACCAGCAGATGCAGCTTGCCCTTGGAAAAATCGTCGAGGATGCGCATGCGGCTCTTCTGGCGCACGTCGCCGGAGAGAATGCCGACGGCGAAGCCGTAGCGGGCCAGGTCGCGCGCGATTCTTTCGCCGGTACGCTTCTCGTTGATAAAGATCATGCCTCGCTCGACACTCGATTCGCGCAACAGGTGCACGAGCAGCGGGAACTTCTCGTCCATTGCCGTGTGGTAAAGGAACTCCTCGACCCCCTTGGCGGTGATGTCGCCCTCCTCGGCACGCAGCTTCTCGGGATTGTTCATGTGCTCGTAGGCGAGCTCCAGCACGCGATGCGACAACGTGGCGGAGAAGAGCAGCGCCTGGCGCTCGTTATAGGGCGGCAGCCGGCGCATCAGGTAACGCAGATCCTTGATGAAGCCGAGATCGAACATGCGGTCGGCCTCGTCGACCACCAGCATTTCGGTCTTGTTCAAAGAAAAGCAGTGCTGCTTGAAGTAGTCGATCAGCCGTCCCGGCGTGCCGATCAGGATATCGACGCCGTCGGCGAAGGCGGCGCGCTGCTTGTCGTAATCCACACCGCCGTAGACCACGTGCAGTTTCAGATCGGTATGCTTGGCAAGCTTCTTGGCATCCTCGGCGATCTGGATGACCAGTTCGCGGGTCGGCGCGATGGCCAGCGCGCGAGGCTGGTTGGGCTTGCGCCCTTCCTTCGCCGGTTGCGTGAGCAGCCGGTTGATGGTGGTGATCAGGAAGGTGGCGGTCTTGCCGGTGCCGGTGCGGCCCTGGCCGGCAACGTCGCGGCCTGCCAGCGTCATCGGCAGGGCGACCTGCTGCACCGCCGTCAGTTCGGTGAAGCCGAGATCGTCGATGGCCTGTTGCAGCGGCGCAGGCAGGCCCAGTTCGGAAAAGTGTTTGATTTGCATGGGCGGGCATCTTACGCGCTGGCGCCCGGGCAATCCATAAGTTGCAATTCATGACATTGCCATGCCCGCAGTCGCTGTTTATGCTGCCTGCCCCTTCGCAGGGCCCATGGCGCAATTGGTTAGCGCTGCCGGCTCATAACCGGTTGGTTCCAGGTTCGAGTCCTGGTGGGCCCACCAGATGGATGCCGCACGGAGACTGGGGTTGTCTCGGCGGCCGAATGCAGGGTAAAAGGCGTCCTATGAATCAATCCGTCCGGCCCGAACAGTTGTGCGAGCTAGTGTTGAAGGCGATTCCCGATGCCGAGGTGTCGGTTCGCCTCTACGCCGGTGACGACCATTTCGAGATGGAAGTGGTGTCGCCGTCGTTTGCCGGCAAGACGCGCATTGCCCAGCATCAGATGGTCTATGCCGCACTTGGCGAGAACATGCGTGCCGCGGTCCATGCGCTGGCGCTGAAAACCAGGGCGTCGTGAACCCGTTCACAACAGGAGAAATGCAGATGAATGATCCGGTACTCGAGCAGATCGACAAGGTAATCAAGGAGAACGATATCGTGCTGTTCATGAAGGGCACGCCCGATTTCCCGCAGTGCGGTTTCTCGCAGCGGACGGCGGCCATCGTCGCCTCCTACGGGGTGCCGTTTGCAGCCGTCAACGTGCTGCTCGACCCGGCCATCCGCGAGGGCATCAAGACCTACAGTGACTGGCCGACGCTTCCTCAGCTCTACATCAAGGGCGAGTTCATCGGTGGTTGCGACATCGTCACCGAGATGCAGGAGAGCGGCGAGCTCGAGGCGCTGATGAAGCCGTTGCAGGAAGCCGGCCGGGCCTGATTTGCTTGAATTGCGGATAGGAATTCTGTATAACCTTTAATAGAGATGTGCATGCAGTGGAGTGAGGAAAATTGTCATGTTGCCGGGGTCGATCCGCGGCGGTTTTTCCTTAATTTTTACCCGGTTATAGATCCGCGCTGCTGATGCAGACCAAGCTCTCCCACAAACTCGGCCAGCGGCTGGCGCTGACACCGCAGCTGACCCAGAGCCTCAAGGTTCTGGCCATGAACGCCATGGAGCTGGAGAGCTACCTCGAAGAGTGCCTGATCACCAATCCGATGCTCGAAGCGGAGGCGGAGTCGCCGGCCGATGTGGCCGAACCGCTGCCGGACCGCGCACTGGAGCTGCCGGATGCCGACGAATGGGTCGAACAGGGCGACAACCGCTGGGAGAACATGTATGCCGTGTCCAGTCGCGAGGGCATGCCCGACCGCGAGCAGCAGTGGCACGAAGAACAGAGCCTCAACGAATCGCTGCATGAGCAGATCGATCGCCAGCCGATGCAGGATGTCGAGCGTGCCCTTGCCCATGCGCTTATCGATTCGCTGGAAGATGACGGTTACCTGCGCGGCGAGCTCGCCGAGCTCGCCGCATCATTCGGCGTGGACGGCCGTACGGTGGAACATGTGCTTGAGAGCATCGTACATCAGCTGGAACCGGCCGGTATCGGCGCCCGCGACCTGACCGAATGCCTGATGCTGCAGCTCGATCTGGACAACGAGACCGACCTTCTGGTGCGCCGGCTGCTGCTGCATTTTCCGGACCGCCTGTTCGAATCCGACGAGGTATTGGCCGGGCTGGCGGACTGCTCGACTACGGAGCTGGGGCTGGCCCGCGCCCGCATGCGGCGCCTGGACCCGTTCCCGGGACACGGCCTGCGCGGCGAGACCAATATCTATATCCGGCCAGAGATCGTGTTCCGGCGCAACAACTCGGGCGACATCGAGATTGATATCCCGTCCGCCGGCTGGCGCGGCATCCGCCTCAACGAGCGCTGGCAGAACCACGAGTGGAAGGGCCCGGATCGCGAATTCATGGACAAGGCGATGAAAGAGGCGAAGTGGCTGATGCATGCGCTGGAGCAGCGCAGCGAGACGCTGATGAAGGTGGCCATCTGTCTCGCCCGGCGGCAGCGTGCTTTTCTCGACTACGGCATTCTCGGTCTGAAACCGTTGACGCTGCAGGATGTGGCCGACGAGGTCGGCCTGCACGAATCGACCATCTCCCGGGTCACCAACGGCAAGTATGCCGACACCCCGGTCGGCATTATCGAGCTCAAACGCTTCTTTTCGGCTGGACTGCCGACCCGCGGCGGTGGCACTATTTCCGTCTACCGTGTGCAGCAACGCGTGAAGGCGCTGATCGACTCCGAGCCTGCCGGGCGGCCCATCTCCGATCAGGCGATCTCGGAGCGGCTGCAGGCCGAGGGGATTGAAATTGCGCGACGCACCGTCGCCAAATACAGGGAACAATTGGGGCTGCTGCCAAGCAGCCAACGGAGACGAGCCGCACCGGCCCGTCAAATGCAGGAGCGGAGGTAACTATGCAAGTATCCATCACAGGTCGTCATGTCGAATTGACCGAGCCGCTGAAGTCGTATGTCCACGACAAGCTTCAGCATCTGAAGCATTCGTTCGACCATGTGGTTGATGTCCATGTCGTGCTGTCGGTCGAGAAGAATCGCCAGCAGTGCGAAGTGATCATTCAGGCCAGCGGCATGAATATTCATGGCAGCCACGAGACCGATGACATGTATGCCTCGATCGATGGCGCCATCGACAAGCTGAACCGGCAGCTGAAGCGCTACCGTGCCAAGCTGCAGAAGCACACCACCGATCACGCCCAGCGCAAGGGTCGCGAGATCAAGGTGTCGCAGCGTGTGCTCGCCTATGTCGGCGAACACGAGGAGCTGCCGCACGATCACGAGCCGGAAGTGCTCCACGAGCAGGAGATTCACGCCAAGCCGATGAGCGTTGACGAGGCGATGATGCAGCTGGAGCTCTCCGGCCGTCATGAAATGGTGTTCACCAACCAGGACACCGAGCGCCTGAACGTGCTGTATCGCCGGGCCGACGGTTCGGTGAGCTGTATCGAGGCCGAAGCGGCCTGATACGAATACGCGGCTGCACGAGCGGCTTTATCTGATGTCCCTACTGACGCCCGAGCACGTCCTGCTCGCTTCGACGGCTCGCAGCAAGCGGGCGTTGATCACCGAGCTTGCCAAGACCCTCTCCTCCATGGACCTCGATCAGGTTATGGAGGTGGTGATGGCGCGGGAGCAGCTCGGCAGTACCGGTATCGGCCATGGGGTGGCGATTCCCCATGGCCGCCTGCCGGAACTTTCGCAACCGGTGGTGGCCATCGCCCGGCACAGTGCCGGCGTCGATTTCGATGCCATTGACGGCCAGCCGGTCCATATCATTATCATGTTGCTGGTGCCGGAGGATGCCAGCCGGCAGCATCTGGAGCTTCTGGCCTATCTGGCCCGTATCTTTCAGCAGGAACATCTGCGGCAGGCGGTCATGAATGCCGAATCCATCGACGACATCCTCCAGCTGTTCCCGGACCTGACGCAGTCGGGATGAGCGGCAAGCCGCGTATCTCCATCGGGGAGCTGCTCGACGTCAAGAGCAGCGCCATGGGTATGCGGCTGCTGGCAGGCAAGGCGGGCATCGACCGTGTCATCGAGCATCCCCGCATGCAGAAGCCTTCGCTGGCCTTCGCCGGCTTCATCGAATACCTCGACGACTGTCGCCTGCAGGTCATCGGCCGCACCGAACTGCATTATCTGGCGACCCGGCCGGAGGTTGAGCAGAAGCGGGTCGTCGATGCCCTCTTCGACCAGCGTCTCGCCGGCGTGGTCGTCACGCGCGGCCTGCAGCCGCCGCCGCTCTTGATCGAGGCGGCCGAGCGGACCGGCACGCCGCTGATCTCGACGGAACTCGAGTCCTACACCTTCATTACCCAGATGATGCTGTTTCTCTCCCGCCGGCTGGCGCCAGTGGGGTACCAGCACGGCGTCTATCTCGACATCTTCGGTCTCGGCGTGCTGCTCACCGGAGCCAGTGGCAGCGGCAAGAGCGAGATCGGGCTGGAACTGATCTCGCGCGGCCACCGGCTGATCGCCGACGACATGGTCGAATTCGTCAAGCAGGGCCCCGACGTGATCGTCGGCCGCAGCCCGGAGGCATTGCGTTTCCACATGGAGATCCGCGGCCTGGGAATCCTCAATATCCGCGATCTCTACGGTGCCGCCGCCATCACCGATGCCAAGCGCCTGAGCCTGGTCGTCGAGCTGGTGCCCTACGAAGAGCTGTCGGATGGCGACCGGGTGGTCGACGAAGAGGCGACGATCAATATCCAGGGAGTACCGATGCCACGGGTGCGGGTACCGATCCGCTCCGGCCGTTCGCTGGCCGTGCTGATCGAGGTCGCCACCCGTAACCAGCTGCTGAAGAAACGCGGTATTGACAGCGGCAAGGAGTTCGTCCGTTCGCTGGAAGAGCGGATCCGGCAGCGCGGCGATGGGTAAGCGGGCATGCTGCTGATCAGCGGACTTTCGGGAGCAGGCAAGAGCACGGTGCTGCACGTACTCGAGGATGCCGGTTTCTTCTGCACCGACAATTTGCCGCTGGAGATGCTGCGCGACTGGGCTGCGCAGATGCGACTGCGCAAGCAGCCGGCGGCCGTCTGCATCGATGCGCGCAGCAGCTCGAATCCCGCCGCGCTGCACGAGGCGATCGAAGCGGTGTTGCTTTCCGATACCGACTGGCGTCTCTTGTTCGTCGAGGCGAACGATGTCGTGCTGCAACGGCGCTTCTCGTCGCTGAAGCGGCGGCATCCGTTTGCCCCGACCGCTGATCTGATGCAGGCGATTCAGGGTGAGCGCGAGGCGCTGAGCGCAGTGCGCGAACGCGCCGACATGGTGCTCGATACCAGCAGTCTGAGCCCGTACGAGCTGGCCGAGCGGGTCGAGAACTTCTGGCGCCGGCAGGCGGAGACACGCAGCGGCATGCGTTGCACGCTGATGTCGTTCAGCTATCTGCACGGTATCCCCGCTGATGCGGACATGGTGATCGATGTACGCTTCCTGCCCAATCCGCATTACCAGCCGGAGCTGGCGCCGTTCACCGGTCGCGACCAGCCGGTCATCGATTTTTTCGCGGCCAGCCCGGAGATGCAGGAGGCCGAAGCATGGGTTGCCCGCTGGCTGGAGTTCGCCTGGCCGAAAATGGTGCGCGAGCGTAAGCAATACTTTACGCTGGCTTTCGGTTGCACGGGCGGGCGGCACCGATCGGTCTACCTTGCCGAGCGGCTGGCCGACTGGCTCAGGCGGCAGGGATTGTCGGAGCCGGCTATCCGGCACCGGGAACTGGACCTCGTGATCGAAGGCGCAGCCGTAGCCAGTCAGGGAGGCAAGTCATGATCGGGATCGTATTGATCGGCCATGAGCGTATTGCCAGCGAGATGCGGGCAGCGGTCGAGCATGTCGTGGGCGGCCAGCCGCTGATGCAGACCATCGACGTGCTGGCCGACCGGGACGTGGATGCGTTGCGACAGCAACTGGAGTCAGCGGTGGCGCAGTGCGATGTCGGCGAGGGAGTGCTGATACTGGCCGACATGTTCGGCGGCACCCCCTGCAACGTGGCGATTGCCTGCGTGCGCCCCGGCCGGGTGGAACTGATCTCGGGCATCAACCTGCCGCTGGCGATCAAGGCGGCCTATTTGCGGCAGTCGATCCATAACCTCGACCGGTTGACCGAACAGCTGATCGAGGCGGGCCGCAAGTACATGTGCCATGCCACGGGCCTGATGGGGACCGTATCGGCCGGCGGGGGCGCCGATGCCTGAGCGTCTCGTGCGCATCCGCAACAAGCTCGGGCTGCATGCCCGCGCCTCGGCCAAGTTCGCCACGCTGGCGACGCGTTTCGGCAGTTCGGTATCGCTCGTCAAGGATGACATCGAAGTCAACGGCAAGAGCATCATGGGCATCATGATGCTGGCTGCCTCCAAGGGCACGGAGCTGACCCTGCGGGTCGATGGCGAGGATGCCGACGAGGCGCTGGATGCGCTGGAGAAGCTGGTGAACGAACGTTTCGGGGAAGACGAATGACCTCGCAGCTGTCGTTCCGGCAGCAGGGGCGCGCGATCGCCTCCAGTTCCGGCATCGTGATCGGCCGCGTCCAGAAGCTGTTGCGCGGTCGCCTGCCGATTCCCGAGCTGAATGTGGAGTTCGCGCAGGTCGAGGGCGAGGTGATGCGTCTCTTGGCGGCGGTGGAGGCCGCCATCGTCGAGATGGATGTGGAGCGCGAGCATCTCGAGAAGGCCGGGGCGACGGATCCGATGATGATCCTCGATGCGCACCGCATGCTGCTCAATGACCCGGAACTCATCGGCCGGACGGTGGTCTGGATTCGCGAGCAGTGCATCAACGCCGAATGGGCACTGCGCCAGCAGATGGATGCGATCAAGGCGGTCTTCGACAGCATCGAGGATGGTTATCTGCGGGAGCGCAAGGCGGATGTCGAGCAGGCGGGCGTCCGTATCCTGCGGCATCTGATGGGCAGCCGGGTGCATCCGGAGGTGGTGGATGGCGAGGGGCCTGTCATTCTGGCCGCCGAGGATTTTTCCGCTGCCGATGTCGTCGGCCTGTGGCGCAAGGGTATTGCCGGTATCGTGACCGAACAGGGCGGCGTGGATGCGCACAACATTATCGTGGCGCGTGGCATCGGCATGCCGGCGCTGGTCGGTGCCGCCGGCATTCTGGGCGCTGTCGAGGATGGCGACACGCTGATTCTGGATGCCGAACGGGGCATCTGGATCCTCAATCCCGAGGCCGCCGAACAGGCGCGCTACCGGAAATTCTCGAAAGCCATCTCGGTCTTCTACGACGATCTTTTGACCTATGCCGACAAGCCCTCTGTCAGCGCCGACGGGCATCCGATGCAGCTGATGGCCAATATGGAATTCCTGGAGGAGATCGAGCTGGCCCACCGGGTCGGCGCCAATGGTGTCGGCCTTTACCGTACGGAATTCCTGTTCATGAACGAGCCGCAGATTCCCACCGAAGAGCGGCAGTACGAGCATTATGTGCAGATCGTGCGCGGCATGGGCGGCCAGACAGTGACGCTGCGTCTGCTGGACATCGGTGGCGACAAGCCGGAGCTGTACGGTGCGCTGGCCGGCCACGAATATGCCGGCGACAACCCGGCGATGGGGTTGCGCGGCGTGCGGCTGCTGCTGCGCTGGCCGGAAGCGCTCAGGGCGCAGCTCAGGGCACTGGTCCGGGCCGCCGCCGAGGGGCCGGTGAACATCCTGATCCCGATGGTGATAGGCCTCGAGGAGGTCGAGCAGGTCCGGGAATGGACCGAGCGCTGCATGCAGGAGCTCGGTATCCGCTCGAATGTTGCGGTCGGCGCGATGATCGAGGTGCCGGCCGCGGTGATGATCGCCGACGATCTGGCCAAGGTCTGCGATTTCTTCTCCGTCGGCACCAACGACCTGATCCAGTATACGCTGGCGGTGGATCGTTCCGACGAGGAGGTCAGCAGCATCTACCGGCCGACGCACCCGGCGGTACTGGAGATGCTGCGGCGCACCGCCCGGGCGGCGAAGAAGACGGGCATTCCCGTCAGCGTCTGCGGTGAGCTGGCCGGCGAACCGGAATGGACCGAAACCTTCCTGAACATGGGCATGGATTCGCTTTCCATGAGCCTGAACCGCATTCTGAAGGTGCGGCGCCAGCTCAGCCGCCTGAACTACCGGCCGGAAACCTGATTCCTTTTGCCCGAACCGCCGGTTCGGTTTACCCTTCGCCGCCAATTGGTTAACCGGAGGCCATCCCCATGCGATATGACTGGACCGTCGACGAGATCGAGCAGTTGTTCGAGCTGCCGTTCAACGACCTGATGTTCCGCGCCCAGCAGGCGCATCGCGCCCATTTCGACGCCAACGCGGTACAGCTCTCCACACTGCTCTCCATCAAGACCGGCGGCTGCCCGGAGGATTGCAAATACTGCCCGCAGAGCGCCCGCTACAACACCGATGTCGAGCGCGAGCTGCTGATGGCCAAGGAAGAGGTGATGCAGGCCGCCCGTGCCGCCAAGGAGAAGGGAGCCACCCGCTTCTGCATGGGCGCGGCCTGGCGTGAGCCGAAGGGGCGTGCCTTCGACATGGTGCTGGAGATGATCCGCGAGGTGAAGTCGATGGACATGGAGGCGTGCGCGACACTTGGCATGCTCACCGCCGAACAGGCTAACAGGCTGAAAGAGGCTGGGCTCGATTACTACAACCACAATCTCGATACCGATCCGGAGTACTACAAGGAGATCATCTCCACGCGCACCTACCAGGATCGCCTGGATACGCTGAAGCACGTGCGTGCCGAGGGTATGAGCGTCTGCTGCGGCGGCATCGTCGGCATGGGCGAATCCCGCCGGCATCGTGCCGGTCTGGTGGCACAGCTGGCCCGCATGCAGCCGCATCCCGAGTCGGTGCCGATCAATATGCTGATTCGCATCAAGGGAACTCCGATGGAGAAGCTGGACGACCTCGACAACTTCGAGTTCATCCGCACCATCGCCGTTAGCCGCATCACCATGCCGGGTTCCTACGTGCGCCTCTCCGCCGGCCGCGAGGCGATGAGCGAGGAGATGCAGGCGCTCTGTTTCCTGGCTGGCGCCAACTCCATCTTCTATGGCGAGAAGCTGCTGACCGCCGGCAATAAGGAGGCGGAGCAGGATCAGGCGCTGTTCGCCAGGCTGGGCATTCGTCCCGAAGAGAAGCCGACACCCTCCTCGCGCCGCATGGCCAATGCCTGAGGAGGCACGCGTGATCAAGCATGTGGTGATGTGGAAGCTGAAGGAGCAGGCGGATGCCGGCCTGAAGGCCGCGCAGGCGCAGCAGCTGAAACAGCGGCTGGAAGCGTTGAACGGCAGGATTCCGGGGCTGCTGCATCTGGAGGTCGGTATCGATTTCGTGCAGGCCGAAACCTCTTACGACGTGGTGCTCTACTCCGAACTGGAGAGCCGCGCAGCACTGGAGGTCTACCAGCAGCATCCTGAGCACCAGGCTGTGGTGCCGCTGGTGCGCGAGTTCGCGGCCAGTCGAGTGGCGGTCGATTACGACGCCTGACCGGTCACTGGACGCAGCACCCTTTCTCCCGGCGCCGAAGCGGCTATAGTTGCTGCATTCGGAGGTTCGCATGTTCCACGGGACAATGACCGCGCTGGTCACCCCATTCGACAATCAGGGTAAGATCGACGAAGAGGCCTTGCGGGCGCACGTGGAGCGCCAGATCGAGGCCGGAGTTGAAGGACTGGTGCCGGCCGGCACGACCGGTGAGGCGGCCACGCTCAGCTTCGAGGAGCATGTCGAGGTCATCCGCATCACCGTCGAGCAGGCGAACGGACGCGTGCCAGTCATCGCCGGGACCGGCAGCAACAACACGACCGAATCGATCGAGCTGACGCAGGCAGCCAAGCAGCTTGGTGCCGATGCGGCGCTGCTGATCTCGCCCTACTACAACAAGCCGACCCAGGAAGGCATCTACCTGCATTACCGTGCCGTCGCCGAAGCCGTGCACCTGCCGATCCTGATCTACAACGTGCCGGGCCGGACGGCGTCGAACATCCTGCCGCAAACCATCGGCCGGCTGTCGGAAATTCCCAATATCGTCGGCATCAAGGATGCCACCGGCAACATGGAACAGCTGGTGCATGCCATGGAGCTCTCCGCCGGCCTGCTGGAATTCTATTCCGGCGACGATGCGTCGGTATTGCCATTCATGGCTCTGGGCGGCAAGGGCGTGATCTCGGTGGTGTCGAACATTGCTCCCCGCACCATGCGCGAGCTGACCGACGCGATGCTGTCTGGTTCCATCGAGGCAGCGCGGCAGGCCCAGTTCGCCATGCGGGAGCTCAACGAGATGATGTTCATCCAGTCCAACCCGATGCCGGTCAAGGCGGCCTGTTATCTGCTCGGCTGGATGCCGAACCGCCTGCGCCTGCCGCTGACGCCGCTTGAGGGCGAGGTGTTGGCACGCCTGAAAGCGGTCATGCGCCGCTTCGATTCCGGTGTCGAGCGGTTGGAGATTGTCGCCGACTGAAGCATCGTCCGTGATCCGCAGCCCTATGCTCATATTGCGGCGGCTGCTGCATTCCTTTGCCTATTTTGCGGCGACGGTCGCCGCAATGGCGGTGTTCGTGCTCGTCCTGATGGTGGCCGAGTCGCTGCTGTACTGGCTGACCGGCCATCCGGTTTCCGTCTGGGCCATGGTGCTGGCCGCCATCAGTGCGGCGTTCGGATTCGCGCCGCTGGCGCAGGCATTGCAACGCTGGCTGGACAATCTCTTTTTCCGCCAGCATATCGACTCGCTGGCGGCGATCCGCCATCTGGGAGCGGGCGATCTGGCGCAACTGCCGGTCCAGGATATCGAGCCGGCCCTCCTGGAGCGCATCTGCAAGGTGAGCCTCAGGCGCTATGTGGCGCTCGATGAGCGCAGCCTGCCGGAAGGGCGCCTGCATGTGTTTCCGGAGAATGCGCCGGTACCGGATGGCAACATGCCGAAAAATGGCTATGAATTGCGGCTGCCGCTACCGCGTGGCAGCGGCGAGGCTTTTCTCAGTTTCGGGCCGCGCCGCGACGGCTGGCCGACTGATCCCGAGGAACTGGCAGGTCTGCAGAGCCTGGCCCGATTCGCCGCCATGAGTCTCGAGCATGCACGCCTGACCCACCAGCAGGCCGAGGCGGCCAGGCTCGATTCGCTCTCCCGCGTCACCCAGCAGTTGCATTCGCACGATCTGAAAAACCGCCTGCACGATCTGGCCTTTCTTGCCCATCACATCGAATCCGGCGAGCTCGACAAGGAGGATCTGCAGCGGCTGGTCAGTGCCATTCGCAAGGTGACCGGCCGCATGCAGATGCTGATGCAGCGCCTGAGCGATCCCAGGGCACCCCTGCATCCGGCGCTGGCGCCGCTGGATATGGTTTCGCTGCTGGGCATCAGCATTCGCGATCGCCTGTGGCCGGAGGGGGTCAAGGTGGGTCGCAAGATCCCGCCGCTGCCGCCCGCTTCCGGCGACAGTGAATTGCTGCGCGGCGTTTTCGACAACCTTTACGACAATGCCGTGCAGGCCATGCAGGGCAAGGGAGTGCTGACGGTGGCGGCAAGCCTCGTGCGGGATGAGGGCGAGTGGATCGAGGTGCGGGTAAGCGATACAGGGCAGGGTATCGATCCGGATTTTCTGAAGCACCGGCTGTTCCGCCTGTTCGGTACCAACAAGCCGAGCGGCCTTGGCGTCGGCCTGTACCTGAGCCGGCGCATTATCCTGGCGCATGGTGGAACGATTGCAGCCGAAAGTGCTGGCGTGGGGAAAGGTTGCACCTTCATCGTGCGTCTGCCGGCATGGCAAGATGGGGCAGCAACCCAGACGGAGGGCAATAGCTAATGCAGCGAACGGTTCTGGTTGTCGACGACAACGACATTAACCGCCTCAACCTCAAATTGCTGCTCAAGCACCGCTATCAGGTGCTTGAGGCAGGCGATCTCGAAACGGCGGATGCCGTTCTGAACCAGAACCGGGTCGATCTGATCGTACTGGATCTGGCTCTGCCGCCGGAACCCGACAATCCGGCGATCGGCATGGGCTATCTGGAACGGCTGATGTCCGAAAGTCCGGATATGTCGGTGGTCGTGGTGACCGGTCACGACGAGCGTGCCCTGGCGGCGCGCGCCCGCATGCTCGGCGCCATCGATTTCTTCGGTAAGCCCTTCGATCCCGACGAGGTCAAGGGGACCATCGATCGGGCGATGGAAACCCGCCTGCAGGCCATCCGCGAACAGGAACTGCAGCGTCTGGTCGAGGCGCAGGTCAACGCCGAAATCCTCGGTGATTCCCAGCCAATGCAGCAGTTGCGGCAGCTGATCGACCAGGTGGCGGCGACGACGTCGACCATCCTGATCCGCGGCGAAACCGGCACCGGCAAGGAGCTTGTTGCCCGCCGGCTGCACGCGCAGAGCAACCGTTCGTCCGGACCGTTTATCGCCATGAATTGCGCGGCCATGGATGCCGAGCATCTGGAGTCGGAGCTGTTCGGCTACGAGAAGGGTGCCTTTGCCGGCGCCGTCAAACGCAAGCTCGGATGGTTCGAGCGCGCCAGCGGCGGCACGCTGTTCCTCGACGAGGTGGCCGGTCTGCCGCTTGCCGTGCAGGCCAAGCTGCTGCGTGCCCTGGATGGCGAGTTTTCGCGCCTGGGTGGCGAGGCGTTTATCCGTTCCGACGTACGGTTGATCTGTTCGACCCGTGAGGATATCGAAAAGAAGGTGGAGGATGGCCAGTTCCGCGACGATCTCTACTACCGTATCCATGTCGTGGAAATCACCGTGCCGCCATTGCGCGAGCATCTGGAAGATCTCGAACTGCTGGCGCGATCCATCCTGATCCGCAAGTCGCTGCAATGCGGCAAGCAGATCGACGGTTTTTCCCCCGACGCGCTCGAGCAGATGTCCCGCTACAGCTGGCCGGGCAACGTGCGCGAGCTTGAGAATGTCATCGAACGTTCCGCCGTGCTGGCAACCGGCCCGATGATCGTGTCGTTGCCGTCGCTGGCCGGTCCGCAGCCGGATGGCGAGGTCGACGATCCGATGCAGGCATGGCTGGCCAGCCTGCCGGACAGCGGCATCCATGCCGAGAAGGCTGTGGCGGAGTTCGAGCGGCGGCTGGTGGTTACCGCACTTGACCGCAACAACCATATCAAGGCGCGCGCCGGCCGCTGGCTGGGCTTCGGGGATCGCGCCAAGGACAAGATGCGTTATCTGTGCGAAAAGTACGGCATCGAGACGGGAGAGGCGTGATGGCTGGCCGCCTGTTGCGCGCATTGCTGTTGCTCGCCTGGGCGATACCCGCTCTGCCTTGTCAGGCGGCAGCGGACCCGGCAGTGGACGAGCCGCACCAGGAATACCTCTATTACCGGGATGTGATGGTGCCGCAGTTCCAGAAGCTGCGCGAGTTTTTCGACATGCCGGATCGCCCCGGCCACTACGAGGTGACGATGGTCTCCGATGCGATCGGGCCGCTCACCTTCCGCCTCGTTCGCGTGCACGGCGATCATGAGGTCACCGTGGCGCAGAAGCGCAGCTATCATGTCGGCGACCACCAGTTCCAGTACGGTTTCGACAATCCCCATGGGGCCGACGACCTGCTGGTGGAGATCGCCAATTCCAATCCCGCCGTCGCTGCCAAGGTTTCCGTTTACGTCGTGGAGTTGCCCTGATTCGTTCCTCCGGGTTCTGATCGCTATCCCGGTCTTGGATTTTCCGTTCGTCGACCCCATACAAGGATAAGTATCTTGTTAGGCAAGGAGACCCGGGCATGGATATGAACCGTATGACCCAGAAAGTGCGCGAGGCGCTGGCAGCGAGCCAGACGCTGGCTGCGCGTCTGTCGCATCAGGAGGTCGATGGCGAGCATCTGTTGGCCGAACTGCTGGCACAGTCGGATGGTCTGGCGCCGCGACTGCTCGAACAGGCCGGGCTGTCGATGGATATTCTCAAATCCCGCGTGCAGCAGGCGCTTTCCAAGCGGCCGCGCGTGACGGGCGGATCAACCGAGGCCGGCAAGGTCTATATCACCCAGCGGTTGCAGCAGCTCTTCGCACAGGCCGAATCGGAAGCCGGGCGGCTGCAGGACGAGTTTGTTTCCGTGGAGCATCTGCTGCTGGCCTTCATCGAGGAGGGCAAGAAGACGGAGGCTGGCAAAATCTTCGCCGAGCTGGGGCTGACGCGTCAGCGTTTTGAGCAGGCGATGCAGAAGGTGCGCGGCCACCAGCGGGTCACCACCGATGCGCCCGAGGCACAGTACGAAGCACTCACCAAATACGGTTCCGATCTCGTCGAGATGGCACGCAAAGGCAAGCTCGATCCGGTGATCGGCCGCGACAGCGAGATTCGCAGCGTTATCCGCATCCTGTCGCGCAAGACCAAGAACAACCCCGTACTGATCGGCGAGCCGGGCGTCGGCAAAACAGCCATCGCCGAGGGGCTGGCGCAGCGCATCGTCTCCGGCGATGTGCCGGAGGGTCTGAAAGACCGGACCATTTTCGCGCTCGACATGACGGCGTTGATGGCGGGTGCGAAATACCGCGGCGAGTTCGAAGAGCGGCTGAAGGCGGTCTTGAAAGAGATCAAGGAGGCCGAGGGGCGCATCATTCTGTTTATCGACGAGTTGCATACCATCGTCGGCGCCGGCCGTACCGAGGGCAGCACCGACGCCGGCAACATGCTCAAGCCGATGCTGGCCCGGGGCGAACTGCACTGTATCGGCGCTACCACATTGGATGAGTACCGCCAGTACATCGAGAAGGATGCGGCACTGGAGCGGCGCTTCCAGCCGGTCATGGTCGATGCGCCGGATGTCGAGGACACCATCTCCATCCTGCGCGGACTGCGAGAGCGTTTCGAACTGCACCACGGCGTGCGCATCACCGATGCGGCACTGGTGTCCGCCGCCACCCTCTCCGACCGCTACATCTCCGACCGTTTTCTGCCGGACAAGGCGATCGACCTGGTCGACGAGGCTTGTGCCTCGATCCGCACCGAGATGGATTCGATGCCGGCGGAACTCGACGAGGTGACCCGCCGGACCATGCGGCTGGAGATCGAGGAGACTGCACTCAAGAAGGAGAAGGACGAAGCCAGCCGTGAGCGTCTAAGGTCCTTGCAGAAGGAACTGGCCGACCTGAAGGATCAACGTGATGCGATGCGTGCCCAGTGGGAGAAGGAAAAGGGGGCCATCGCCTCGGTGCAATCGCTGCGCGCCAGAATCGAAGAGACGCGGCATGCAATCGAGGAGGCCGAGCGGGCCTACGATTTGAACAAGGTGGCCGAACTTCGCTACGGTACCCTGCCGGCACTGGAGAAGCAGCTGGCCGAAACCGAGGCAAAGGCCGAGGAGAAGGCACTGCTGCGCGAAGAGGTGACCGAAGAGGAGATTGCCGAAGTCGTGGCGCGCTGGACCGGCATTCCGGTCACGAGGTTGATGGAGGGCGAGCGCGAGAAGCTGCTTCGGCTGGACGCGGTACTGCACGAGCGCGTCATTGGGCAGGATGAGGCGGTCAAGGCGGTGGCCGATGCGGTGCTCAGGGCCCGCGCGGGCATCAAGGATCCGAAACGACCGATCGGTTCATTCCTGTTCCTCGGGCCGACGGGGGTCGGCAAGACGGAACTTGCCCGCACCCTGGCCCGCACGCTGTTCGACTCTGAGGAGAACATGGTGCGGCTGGATATGAGCGAATACATGGAAAAGCATGCCGTATCGCGCCTGGTTGGCGCACCTCCGGGCTATATCGGCTATGAAGAAGGTGGTCAGCTGACCGAGGCGGTACGCCGCAAGCCCTATTGTGTGCTGTTGCTCGACGAGGTGGAGAAGGCGCATCCGGATGTGTTCAATATCCTGCTGCAGATGCTCGACGACGGCCGGCTGACCGACAGTCACGGACGCACGGTGCATTTCCAGAACACCATCGTGATCATGACCAGCAATATCGGCAGCGAGTTCCTGCTGGAAGGGATCGATGCCGAAGGCCACATCAGCGATGCCGCCCGGGCGCAGGTGATGGCGGCGCTCAGATCCCATTTCCGGCCGGAGTTTTTGAATCGCGTCGACGACACCGTACTGTTCAAGCCGCTGACCGAAGCGGATATGGCGCAGGTGGTGAAGCTGTTCCTGGCCGAATTGCGTGGTCGCCTAGCCGCCCAGCAGGTGACGCTTGCGATCAGCGATTCGGCCACGGCCTGGCTGGCGAAGGAGGGTTATGATCCGGTGTTCGGTGCGCGACCGCTGAAGCGCTTCATCCAGCAGGAGGTGGAGACGCCGGTGGCGCGCCAGCTGATTGCCGGATCGGTCGGTCCGGGGCAGACACTTGTTGTGGATGTCGCGGACAACACCTTGAGTTTCCGGGCGGGCTGAGTCGTCTCCCGGCATGGGGGGAGACGGTCCCCCCATGAGGCGCAGTTGTTGCATCTGTCGGCAGTTATTGTGACCGATATCCTCCACGATGAGGGCGGCGTCGCTTGTGCGGGCCGCTGATATAAGAGGAGGACGTTCGATGAAGAAGACCCTGATGATTGCAGCCGCGGCTGCATTTGCTGTCGGTGGCCTGACCGTAGCGCCGGAAGCCCAGGCAGCAGTTTGGGGCAAGTGCCAGGCTTGCCATAACTTTACCGATGCGAACAAGGTCGGCCCGGGCTTGGGCAAGGGCCCCAGCGCGCCGGGCGTTTTCGGCCGCAAGGCCGGCACGCATCCGGATTTCCGTTACAGCGACAGCCTGAAGGATGGCGGTTGGACCTGGGATGAGGCGCATCTGCGCAAGTGGATGTGCAGCTCCAAGGATGCCATCAAGGAGTTCACCGGCAAGGCCGATGCCAAGACCAAGATGCCGCCGCAGAAGGTTTGCGATACGGCTCAGCAGGACGAAGTCCTGGCGAAGCTGAAGGATATCTCCAAGTAAGGAGTGCCTGCGGGAAGGCGGTCTTCGGACCGCCTTCCTTTTCATGATGGTGCTTCGCTGCCGGATGCGGTGGCGAATCGATACAGGGCCTTTGATGAGGCGCCTGCGCTGCACAGCGCCAGGCCAAATGGCGTAATAATTCCCCCTTTTGCCTACTTGCCGGGGACTGACTTCTCCACGATAAATCCGATATTACTCGGTTCCTGGAGGAGGAGCATTTACCATGAAAAAGACGATGATGATTGTTGCAGCCGCCGCATTTGCGATGGGCGCCATGTCCGCTACGGCTTATGCCGGTCCGGAAGGCAAGTGCAAGGCATGCCATAACTTCACCGCTGAAAACAAGGTCGGCCCTGGCCTGGCGGGAGTTGTCGGACGCGCAGCCGGCAAGCACGAGGGCTTCAAGTACAGTGACAGTCTGGCCGGCGCCAACTGGCACTGGGATGAAGCGCACCTGCGCAAGTGGATGTGCAGCTCGAAGGACGCCATCAAGGAATTCACCGGCGATGAAAACGCCAAGACCAAGATGCCGCCGCAGAAGGTTTGCGATCCGGCCCAGCAGGACCAGGTCATTGCCTTCCTGAAAACCATCTGATGTATCGTTGATCGTGTGAAGGGCGGCCGATGGCCGCCCTTCACTTTTCATGGCCAGCGTGTCATCGCTTTGTCATCCGGCTTGCGCAGAGCATCGGCCTTGTCATAATCCGCCGCCAAATTTCCAACGGGGGTGTTTCCAAATGAAAAAAGTTCTGATGATCGTGGCTGCCGCCGCAGTGATGACCGCCGGCATCGCCGTGAACGAGGCCGTCGCAGGCGCTGAAGGCAAGTGCAAGGCTTGTCATAACTTCGATGCCACCAACAAGGTCGGCCCTGGCCTGGCGGGTGTCGTCGGACGCGCAGCCGGCAAGCACGAGGGCTTCAAGTACAGCGACAGTCTGGCCGGCGCCAACTGGAACTGGGATGAAGCGCACCTGCGCAAGTGGATGTGCGATTCCGCCTCGGCCGTGAAGGAGTTCACCGGCAAGGCCGACGCCAAGACCAAGATGCCGCCGCAGAAGGTTTGCGATGCAGCCAAGCAGGACGAAGTCCTGGCCTTCCTGAAGGGCCTGAAGTAATTCCGGCTCAGCACATGAAAGGCGGCCGCAAGGCCGCCTTTTTTATTGCTGGCGCTTTGCCCGCAACCTCCTAGCATTTGTCGCATGTCCATCGTCAATCGCCGTGCGCGCCACGAATACCATATTCTGGAAACCTTTGAAGCCGGCATCATGCTGACCGGCCCGGAGGTGAAGTCGATTCGTGCCGGCCAGGCCAATCTGGCCGAGGCGCATTGCATTATCCGTAACGAACGCGTGCTGCTGATCGGTTGCCATATCAGCCCCTATAAGCCGGCCGCCATGAATAATCCGAAAGAGCCGGCGCGCAGCCGCGAACTGTTGCTGCACAAGCAGGAGACACGCAAGCTGATCGGCAAGCTCAAGGAGAAGGGCATTACGCTGGTACCGCTGAAACTGTTCTTCAACGAGCGCGGCTTTGCCAAGCTGGAGTTGGGCCTCGCCAAGGGCAAGAAACTTTACGACAAGCGTGCGGACAGCAAGGAGCGCGATATCAAGCGCGAGTTGCAGCGCCGCTACAAGATGTAATGGCGAACGACTGGCAACAGGCGGTTCGCGAACTGCTCGAGACCAGTCGAATCGCATTCCTTTCCACCATCGGTGGCAACGGGCCCGAGACCTCGATGGCGCCCTATGCCGTCTGGCAGGGCGATGTGTTGCTGCATCTGTCGAGGCTCGCCCGCCACACGGCGAACATTGCGCGCGATCCGCGCATCGGTCTGATGATCTGCACCCCCGAAACCATGGCCGAGTCGCCGTTGGCATTGCCTCGCATCAGTTTGTCGGGTATCGCAAGTATTGTTGATGAGCAGCGGCTTGCAGAGGGTCGCAGCGCATACCTGCAGCGCATCCCCGATGCCGAAGCGCTGTTCTCCTTCCCCGATTTCCGCCTGTTCCGGGTCGACATCCAGCATATCCATTGGGTCGGCGGTTTCGGCATGGCGCGGAGCATCCCGCGGCAGGGGTGGCGTGACCTTTTCGGAGTGCCCGGGAATTAACTGGCTCGAACAGGCCCCGTCTTCGACAATGTAGGACTGCTAGGTCTATGCTGGATAGGCCGGGAGGTGCACATGATCCGTTGGGCGCTATTGTTGATGATCACGATTCCTTCCATTGCATGCGGAGCCGAGGTGGCCGGTGTGACGTTGGCTGATACGGTGAACGTTGATGGCAAGATCCTGCATCTGAGCGGTGCCGGTATCCGCACCAAGTTCTTTTTCGATATCTACGTCGGTGCGCTCTATCGTCCGGAGCCGGTCCACAATGCGGCGACAGTGCTGGAGACACCTGCCCCGTCTGCAGTGACGATGGATTTCATCTACAAGGAGGTCAGCAGCGAAAAGCTGGCCCATGGGTGGAGTGAGGGCTTTCGCAAGAACCTGTCCCGCGAGACACTACAAAAGCTGGAATCCAGGTTGACGAAGTTTAATGCCCTGTTCAGCGATGCCCGTCGCGGAGACCGCTATCGTTTCGATTTCCTCTCCGATGGCAGCACCGTCGTCCAGTTCAATGGTAAGGTGGTTGGTCGTATCGACGGTGCGGACTTCCAGCGCGCCCTGCTGGCCGTCTGGCTGGGCGATAGCCCGGCCGATGCCGATCTGAAGCGGGCGATGCTGGGTGAGCAATAAAAAAGGGAGGCCGCCTGTTCAGGCAGGGCCTCCCTCTTTGTTTAGATACTAACCAATCAGTTCTTGGACTTGTCCACGATCTTCTTGATCCACGGCATCATGGAGCGCAGTCGCTCGCCGACCTGCTCGATCGGATGCGCGGCGTTGAGGCGGCGATAGGCGGTCATCGACGGGTAGTTGGTCGCACCCTCCAGGATGAACTGCTTCGCGTACTCTCCGGTCTGGATGTTCTTCAGGCACTCACGCATTGCCTTCTTCGACTCCTCGTTGATGACGCGCGGGCCAGTCACGTACTCGCCGTACTCGGCATTGTTGGAGATCGAGTAATTCATATTGGCAATGCCGCCCTCGTACATCAGGTCGACGATCAGCTTCAGTTCGTGCAGGCACTCGAAATAGGCCATCTCCGGCGCATAGCCGGCCTCGGTCAGGGTCTCGAAGCCGGCCTTGACCAGCTCGACGGCACCGCCGCACAGCACGGCCTGTTCGCCGAACAGATCGGTCTCGGTCTCATCCTTGAAGGAGGTCTCGATGATGCCGGTGCGGCCGCCGCCGATGGCGGAGGCGTAGGAGAGTGCGATGGCCTTGGCGTCGCCGGTGGCATCCTGGTGCACGGCGATCAGGTCCGGGATGCCGCCGCCCTTCTCGAACTCGGAACGGACGGTGTGGCCCGGTGCCTTCGGCGCGATCATGATGACGTTCAGGTCGGTACGCGGAACGATCTGGTTGTAGTGGATCGCGAAACCGTGTGCGAAGGCGAGAGTGGCGCCCTTCTTCAGGTTCGGCTCCAGCTCGTTCTTGTAGAGCTGCGACTGGAACTCGTCCGGCGTCAGCACCATGACGACATCGGCTCCCTTGACCGCTTCCGCGACGCCCTTGACCACCAGGCCGGCTTTTTCGGCCTTGGCTGCGGAGGCCGAGCCCGGACGCAACGCGACGGTTACGTCGACACCGGAATCCTTCAGGTTGTTGGCGTGCGCATGACCCTGCGAACCGTAGCCGACGATAACGACTTTCTTACCGCGGATGATCGAAAGGTCTGCGTCCTTGTCGTAATAGACATTCAGGGCCATGATGAAACTCCTCTAGGCAAACTCGCAATTGATAAAGGCGGCGCAGCTTAAACGGTTCCGAACGAAACTTCACCTTTTTTTGCGACGACCGCAGCGGGTTGCGAGCCGCCAGTTGATTATGTTGACAACTACAACTACTTTTCGGCTTCGGAGGGCCGGAGGGCAAATGATCGACAAGGAGTGTGCGATGAAGAGCATCAAGCAGGGGTTTATGGCAGCTGCCGGCCTGGCCGCGGTCATGGTTGCGGGGGCGGCTTTTGCTGCAGATAACAACAAGGTGCCGGAACCGCTGTATCCGGTAAATCTGCTGTTGAGCGAGAAGTCGGCCGATCTCGTTTATCCGTCGGTGGCCGGAGATTTTCTGGTTTATGACCGGCGCAAGGGTGTCAATGACTACAGCGTCGTCCAGGTATCGGCACGCGCCATCCAGTCGGGCGGTACGGAAATCCGGCCGACGGCCGTCGGTGAAGCGGTGTGGTATGGCGTGGCGATCAGCGATGGCGCAGTGGGCTACGTCAGCAGCCGATTGGGGCCGATCTCGGCTTGGATGAAGCAGGCGCACGGTGACGGCCATGTGGCGATCGCCAACATGGGAACCTACCGCGGCGCGCTGGCTCCCCAGCATCTGAATGCCTCGAGCAACGGCCAGGTCTGGTGCTTCGATTCGACCTTCGAGAAGACACGCTACAATGAGCTGCTCAACGAGTTCGGCAACGTCAACAACAGTGAACTGCTTGGCCAGGGCTGGCGTATCTATGATTCCAACAATTTCCGCTACAAGATGGGCTACGCGCCGACGAAAACCGGCAACGGCAACAAGTTTGACCCACCGGCGCTATTCGTCTTCGAACGTGCCAGCAGCCAGCTGACCATGATCCCTAATGCCTACAACGGTGCCGTGTCGCCGGATGGACACCGGATCGCCTTTGTCCGTGAGCTGAACGGCAACTACGACCTATGGGTGCAGGGAGTGGACGGTAGCGACCTGACGCAGCTGACGACCGACGACTTCGGCGAGTTCGAACCGTCCTGGAGCCCGGACGGCACCAAACTGGCCTTCGTTTCCAATCGCGACAGCAAGGGCGATGTCCGCAACACCTCCATCTACGTCATGGACATGAAGAGCTATCGCATCGAGCGCATCACCAATGCGGTGGGCGCCAGCGACGGCGGCGTGGCCTGGCTGGATGCGCACACGCTGGTTTTCCACTCCAATCGCGATCCGAAAGCGCCGCAGGCCAAAACCGTCTCGGGCTGGAACCTCTGGCAAGTAAAGATCAACTGAGATGGCAATCAATGGAGTATCGAACATGAAGAAGTCATTGATGATTGCCGCCGTCCTGCTGCTGGGAACGCCAGCGGCAGGGGCGGCCGATTTCATGGACTGGCTGAAGTCCCATACGCCGGCAACCGCGGGCAAGAAAGAGGTGCCGGCCGATGCGGCGGCATTGCTGACGCTCGAACCCGGACAGAACGAGATGTATCCGCGGGTGTCGCCGGACAGCAAGTCGTTCCTGGCCGTGGTCAGCAGCCGGCAAGTCAACGAGGTTTCCCGCCGGGTGCTCGAGAACGGCGATCCTCTGAACGACGTTAGCGACGACGTGCATGCGCCCGATTCCTTCGGCTGGCATGGCAATGACGAGGTGAGTTTCCTGTCGACCCGCGCCGGCAGTCTGGGACTGTGGACCAAACCTGCCGATGGCCAAGGTGCCCTGCGCCGGGCGATTGCCCTGCACGGAAACCTGACCCAGGTAACGCTGCTTGCCGATGGCAGCATGATCGGCGTCCGGTTGCTGTCGGAAGGCAAGCCCGTGCCCCGTACGTCGGATGATTTCGATAACTGGGATATTCCCAACCAGCATGCGCAGGTCGTACGCATCAGCGCCGATGGTGCCGAGCGCATGCTCAGCGACGGCATCAATCCGGCTGTATCACCGGATGGGCAGTGGGTTGCTTTCTCGATGGAGGCCGGCCGCAGCCGGCATCTTTTCCTGATGCGCATCGATGGTTCCGAACTGATGCAGCTGACCGACGACCGTTGCATCGATGTGCAGCCGGCCTGGACGCCGGATGGCAAGCGGATCGTATTTGCCTCAAACCGGGCCGATGCGGACATGCGCGACCCGGAGAAGGGCAACTGGGACATCTGGTCGATCGGACGTGACGGCCGCGATCTGCTGCGCCTGACCATGGACCCGGCACGCGATGGCGCGCCGAGTGTGGCGACAGGCAACAGGGTGCTGTTCCACTCCGATCGCAAGATCGACAAGGAAACGCAGGCGGCCCATCAGGTCAAGGGCGGTACGGCCGGCTTCCATATCTGGAACATCGTCCTGCCGTCGACTGCATCGAAGTAGGTTGGTCCGGACTCGAAAGAAAGGGGGCGTCATGCCCCCTTTTTTATGATTCGTCAGACTCGGATGGTTGCTGCATGACGGCCAGCAGCCGCCGGGAATGGGCCGGATCCGGTCCGAGCAGCGGCAGCTCGACGATGAATGTGGCGCCGTGGCCCGGTACGCTCTCGACCCGGATATCGCCGCCATGTGCTTCGACGATTCGTTTGCAGATCGCCAGCCCGAGGCCGGCTCCCTCCCCCTGCTTGCGGCAACGGGCATCATCGGCGCGGAAGAAACGATCGAACAGCAGCGACTGCTGTTCCGGCGCAATGCCGGCGCCCTGGTCGCTGACGCTGATGGACGCGATGCCGTCACGGGATCGGGCAGCGAGCCGCACGGTCGAGCCTTCCGGAGCGTGTTTGTAGGCGTTGTTCAACAGGTTCATCAACAGCCGTTCGAGATGGCTGGCATCGCCCATCACCTCGAGGCCTTCGTCGATGTCCATATCGAGTTCGATGTGCTGGCCGGCAAACAGCACCAGATGCTGCTGCCCCACCTCCTGCAGCAACAGTGACAGGTCGACCGGCTCCTGCACGAGTTCGAGCTGGCCGGCGTCGGCGCGCGCCAGGGTCAAGAGGTCGTTGACGATGCGCTCGATGCGATCGATGGTCTCCAGCTGCTGCTGCAGTGTCTGGGCATACTCCTCGGCCGTACGCGGGTGGCGCAGGGCCACTTCAATCTCCCCTTTCAGGATGGTCAGCGGCAACCGCAGTTCGTGCGAGGCATCGGCCGTGAACCGCTTCTGGGCCACGAAGCTCGCCTCCAGGTCCTGGAACATCTTGTTCAGAACCTTCACCAGAATGCGGATCTCCTTGTCCTGCGTTTTCGAGGTCAGCCGGCGTGACAGGTCACCTGCCGCCACGGCTCGCGCGGTGCTGGTGATCTCCTGGATCGGCGCCAGCGCCTGTTTGGCCATGTAATAGCCTGCCGCGGAACTGATGAAGATCGAGATCAGGCCGAGGATGCCACCGATCAGGTACATCAGGTTGAAGACGGCGCTGATATCGGCGGTGCTGCGTCCCAGCATCAATGCCGCCACGACCCGACCGGCGCGGTGGATCGGGATGACGATGACGCGGATGTTGCTCTTGCGCAGCAGCGACTGGGTCGAGGCGAACGCCGGTTTGTCGAGATTGAAGGTTCTGCCGAGCGCGGCACTGACATCGTCGCCGCCGCGGTCGATCAGCGTGCGGTCGGAGGTGAACAGTACGAGACCGTTGGCGGCGACCAGCTGGATGGCGCCCGGATAATGCGAGGCATACTCGTTCAGGTGGCCGGACCAGAAGTAGAAGGGCGACCGTTCCAGTTCGCTGGCGATCCCCTGGCCCTGTTCGGCCAGCTGTTCGTCCACCTCCTGGTGCACGCGGTGCGACAGGGCGGCATAGAGCAGGACGGCGGCGAACAGCAGGATGCCGAACTCCAGCGCGATATAGAGCAGCGCCAATCTGCCCCGGAAGGTACGGAGAATGTTCGAGCGAAGCCAGTTAAGCATATGTGGCTCGGCAGTATGAACGGTGCGGCGTCAGGACGGCGGCGCCTCGTCGGTCAGGATATAGCCCTGGCCACGCAGGGTATGGATCAGCGCGATGTCGAAGCCCTTGTCCACCTTGGAGCGCAAATGGCTGACATAGACGTCGATGACGTTGCTTTCCGGGTCGAAGTTCATGTCCCAGACGTGTTCGCCGATCAGCGTGCGCGACAGGACCTTGCGCGGATTGCGGAGCAGGTACTCGAGCAGCGCGTATTCCTTGGTGGTCAGGCGGATCGGCTTGCCGCCGCGCGTTACCCGGCGGCTGATCGGGTCCAGTTCCAGGTCGGCGATCTTCAGCGTCGGCGTCTTGCTTTCCGAGCGACGGCGCAACAGGGCGCGCACGCGGGCCAGCAGCTCCTCGAAGGCGAATGGTTTGGCCATGTAGTCGTCGGCGCCGGCATCGAGGCCGCGCACCTTGTCCTCGACGCTGTCACGGGCGGTGAGCATCAGGATCGGCGTGGCTACTCCCCGGTCGCGCAGCTCGCGGCAGACGGTGATGCCGCTCTTCTTCGGCAGCATCAGATCGAGGATGATCAGGTCGTATTCGTTGACCTCGGCGAGGAACTCGCCATCCTCGCCGTCATACGACATGTCGACGGCGTGCCCCTCCTCCTTCAATCCCTTCTGGATGAAATGGGCTACGCGTTCTTCGTCTTCGACCACCAGAATTTTCATGCGAGGGAGTGTAGCATTGCAAACAGCCGGCGCGAATCCCGAATCGACTGGAGGAGTTACATGAAGTATCGGATCACCGGACGCAAGCCGCTTTACCGCGGTTTTTTCCATCTCGACGCCTGTACGGTCGAGCACGACTGTTTTGCCGGCGGCAGCCAGACGATCGTGCGCGAACATCTGGAGCGCGGCGATGCCGTGGCGGTGCTGCTTTACGATCCAAGCGTCGATGAGGTGCTGTTGCTGCAGCAGTTCCGTATCGGTCCGGCCGTGCGCGAGGAGGATCCGTGGCTGGTCGAGATCGTGGCCGGCATGATCGATGCGGGCGAGTCGCCCGAGGATGCCGCGGTGCGGGAGGCGGAGGAGGAGACAGGTTACCGGCCGGAAGAGCTGCAGCATCTGGGGCGCTATTACTCCACACCCGGCGGTTCATCCGAGCGGATCGATCTCTACTTCGGCGAGGTCGACAAACACGATGCTGCCGGCGATGGCGGCGGCATGGATCACGAACAGGAGGATATCCATGCCTTCTGGCTGCCGCGCGCCGAGGCCATGCAGTGGCTGGTCGAGGGGCGGATCAATTCCGGGGCGCCGATGCTGGCGCTTTTGCTGGCTTTTGGATCGGCGGGAAGATGCAGGCCGGGGCCGGCCTAGGAAAGCATGGTCGATATGGCGGTCTCGAAGTTGTTGTAGAGAAAGGGCTTCTGGAGAATGTGAACCTCTTCGCCATGGAGGCGGTTCTGCAACTCTTCACCATAGGCGGTGACAAACAGCACACGTTCGAGAAGTTCCGGCCGTAACTGTTTCAGGCTATTGTAGATTTCGTCGCCGGACAGCTTCGGCAGCCGCAGATCCAGCAGGATCAGGTCATAGTTGGAACCGTACATGCTGGTTTCGAGGAATCCCTGTACCGGGTCGTGCAAGGCCTTGACGTTGATCTCGAGATCATGCTGTTTGCCGTACCGCTTCAGATAGGAGTTCACGACGTTATGCATGAGTTCTTCGTCGTCGATGAGCAGGACACTGGCCATGTCGGGGGTAACGCTACGCCAGCAAGGGCGATACGTGGGCCTCGAACTGATCATAGCGGAACGGCTTGTCGAGGATGCGCAGATCGGCATCGGCAAAGCGGTTCAGCAGGTCTTCCTTGTAGCCGGTCACGAACAGGATGCGGTCGAGGATCTCCGGGTTGACGTGCATGATGCTGCGGTAAATCTCGTCGCCGGAAAGTTTGGGCAAGCGCACGTCGAGCAGGATCAGGTCGTAGTTGCTGCCGTTGGTCGTCGATTCGAACAGTCCCTGGATCGGATCGAGCAACGCCTTGACCTTGATATCGAGCGCATACTTGTCCGCAAACCGCTTCAGGAAAGCGGCAATGATCGTCTGCATGTTTTCTTCATCTTCGATCAGCAGGACGTTCAAGAAAGAGCCGCTCCCCAATACTCAGGCGATGTGCGTGACCAGATCATGCAATCGCCCGATTTTTCCATAGGGAAGTGTAAGAAGCGTATCCGGTATGGCAAGGGCGGAAATTGTCCTATGCAAATGCTGCAGGGCTTCGGGGTTATCCCCGGCGTCGTTGAGGATGATTCTGGCAGCCGGACGGCCCATTGCTTGCAGTTTCGACAGCGTCAGCAGTGTGTGGTTGATGGCGCCGAGCCGGGCGCCAGCGACCAGCCAGACTTCGGCCTCCGGCATGGCCGCAATCCAGTCGCAGACCAGGAAATCGTTGGTCAGCGGTACCATCAGGCCACCGATCCCTTCGATCAGACAGACATCGCGATCGGCCGCTTGCGCGCGGCACCAGTCGACGAGCCGCGCGGGATCGATGCGGTTCCCGGCTGCCTCGGCGGCAATATGCGGCGAGGCGGGCACGGGAAAGCGGTAGAGGTTGACGGCATCGGCATCGGTCAGGCCTTGGGCAGTGAGCAGCGCCGCGATGTCGTCGTTGCGGCCTTCGGCATCGAGGCCGCTGGCCACCGGCTTGATCGCCTTGGCCCGGATGCCGCGCGCCAGCAGTTGCCGTACCAGATGGCTGGTCACATGGGTCTTGCCCGCTCCCGTATCGGTGGCGGTGATGAAGATACTACGCGCCATGCTCGAGTACGTCGCCGGCCACGCGGATCGGGATGACATCGTTTCGATCCTGGTATCCCGCCTCCTTGTACCAGGCCTGGCCGTAGAGCGCCTCGAAGGTGGCGCGGATGCGGCCGTCCGGCATGCGGTGTCTGGAGCCGTAGGTCTCCTCCAGCTTCCTGATCATGGCTCGACCGTAGAGGCCCCCCTGCCGGCCCTGGATGGCGGCGGCCGAGGCGCCGAGCCCTTTCAGTTCGCGGACCAGGCTGATGACGTCGGGGTAGGTGAGCGTGAACAGGTCGGCATCGGTCACCGGCAGTTCGACCGGCAGCTGCATCAGGCTGTTGCCGAGGCTGGTGACGTCGGGGAACGGCAGCACTAGCCCGGCATTGGAATGGGCGATCTCGGCCAGCGACTGGCGCAGCTCGGCCAGTGTGCGTCGGCCGAAGGTGGAGAAGAGCATCAGGCCGCCGGGGGCTAGCACGCGGCGCATCTCGGCAAGCATCTGTTCCGGCTCCGGCAACCACTGCATGGCGAGGTTGGAGGTGACCAGATCGAAGCTACCGTCACGAAACGGCAATTGCGCCGCGTCACCTGCGCAGTGGTGGTGACGGCCGTGCCATGGCAACCGCCGGGCATGGCTGCTGCGCGTATGGGCGACCATCGGCTCGGAGAGATCGAGGGCTGTGATGGCGGCGCGCTTGAACCTGCCGCGCAAGAGGCGTGTGAAGTAGCCGGTTCCGCAACCGATGTCGAGGATGCGTCCGGGCTCGATTTTGGTGAAGTCGAGATGTGCCAGCAGACGGTCGGCCACCTCGCGCTGCAGCTCGGCATGCGCGTCGTAACTCCCGACGGCGCCGGAAAAGGCCCGCCGTACTAGGCGGCGATTGATATGGTCTGACACCACTCCTCCAGTCGTGCGTTGAATGTCACCGTCCGGGTCAGAAACGGCGCGTGGCCGCAGCCCGGAAAGCTGTGCCAGTCGGCTGCCGGCAGCTGCTCCGACAGATAGCGGCCGGCGGCAACGGGAATGATCGCATCGGCTTCGCCGTGCAGCACCAGCGCCGGCTGCCGGACCTCCGGCAGTACACCACGCAGGTCGAGCTCGGCCAACATCTGCAGGCCATGGCGCAGCCCCTCGGGCGTCGGCGGCTGCTCGCGGTCGATGCTCAGCCGCGCCAGTTCGTTGAAGTCGCGGCGCTCGATAGCTTCCCCGTGCAGCATCAGCGTGAAGAAGCGGCCGAGAGTTTTCGCCGACTGTGTTGCTACGCCCTCGACGAAGCCGCCGAATACTTCATCGCTGCAGCCGTGCGGCCAGTCGTTGCTGTTACGAAAGCGTGGCGACGTCGAGACCAGCACGAGACCAGCGATGCGCTCGGGGTACTGGCGGGCGAGTTTTATCGCCAGCATGCCGCCGAGCGACCAGCCGACCAGGATGCACGCTTCTTCGGGCAGTTGCGCGGCGAGGGTTGCACACCAGTCGCCACTCTCCGGGGCACCGCCATGGCCCGGCAGGTTGAGGAACAGCGCCTCCGGGAATGCTTCGCGCTGGCCGTACCAGACGCGTGCCGACTGTCCCCAGCCATGCAGGAAAACGAGCGGCGTCATACGAGTTCCCGAAGGGCGGTGGCGAGGCGTTCGATCTGGTCGCTGGTGTGGGCGGCGGAGAGGGTGATGCGCAGCCGTGCCATGCCCTCGGGGACCGTCGGCGGCCGGATGGCCGGCACGAAGAAGCCGGCGTCGAGCAGGGCCTCGGCGGCATCCAGCGCACGGTCGTCGCTGCCCAGCATCAGCGGCTGGATGGCGGTGTGCGACTCGAGCAGTGGCAGGCCCTGGGTCAGTTCGCGGAAGGTGAGGATGTTGGCTTGCAGTTTGCGGGTCAGCTCCCCCTGTTTGATCAAGTTGAGCGACACCAGCATCGCATCGAAGATCGATGCCGGCAGGGCGGTGGAGTAGAACATGGTGCGCAGTCGCTGGCGCAGGCCGTCGATCAGCTCGTGGCTGCCGAGGATGAAGGCGCCGTAGCCGCCGAACGCCTTGCCGAAGGTGCCCACCTCGATGAGGCGCGGGTGCCCGGCGATTTTGGCCTTGGCGGTCAGACCGCGGCCGTCGCCCAGCGTGCCGATGCCGTGCGCATCGTCGATCACCAGCAGCGCGTCGTGATGCGCGGCGAGCGACAGCATGGCGGCCACATCGGCGCAGTCGCCATCCATGCTGAACACGCCGTCGCTGACGATGAGGTTGCGTTCGCCGGGCTGTTTCTGCAGTAGGCCCTGCAGCTGGACGTAATCCAGATGGCTGTAGCGGTAAACGGTGGCGCCGGAAAGCCTGGCGCCGTCGACCAGCGAGGCGTGGTTGAGCTTGTCGGCGAAGAGCTGCGTATGGCGGTCAGCCAGTGCCTGCAGCAAACCCATGTTTGCCAGCATGCCGGAGCCGACGATCAGGCAGGCCTCATAGTCTTTCCATGCCGCCAGTTCCTCTTCCAGCTGGTGGATGGACGGATCGTCGCCGGAGACGAGGCGCGATGCGCCGCTGCCGAGCCCCTTCGACTCGATGCTCCAGATAGCGGCGGCGCAGACCTCGGGATGATTGGCCAGTCCCAGATAATCGTTGGAGGCGAAGTTGATCAGCGTGTGGCCGGCCAGTGCGATGGCAATGCCCTGCCGCTCGCCGGCGTTGAAGCGGCGGCGGCGTTGGGCAGGCACGGGTTTGAACCAATTGCGGGAATCGGGCATGTCGGGCATGCTCGTCGGCATGGTTGGGCTGTCAACCGGAATTCGCCTCGGGGTTGACCGGCTGCGCGGGCTGCTGTTTCCGCCGGCCTGCCTGTTTTGCGGCGGCGGTGTGCAGCATGGCGAGGATTGTTGTGCGGTCTGTTTCGGCCATATCGCGGTATGGCCGCGCGAGGTGTGCGGACGATGCGGTGATCGGTTGCCCGCGGCACTTGCCCCCGGCCCCTGCGGCCGCTGCCTGAAAAAGCCGCCGTTCCAGCAGGCGACGGTCAGTCTGTTCGCCTATCATGGCCCGGTGCGCGAGGCGATCCTCGGCTGGAAGCTTCAGGGCAGGCCTGAGGGGGTACGCTGGCTGGTCGATACGGCTGCCGGCCGGCTGGCCGAACTGATTGCGCCGCAGGATCTGCTGTTGCCGGTGCCGATGCCGCTGAACCGCATGCGAAAATCAGGGCAGCATCACACCGCCGATCTGTGCCGTATGGTTGCAGCGCACGCCGGTTGCAGTTGGGATTGGCGGCCGTTGCGAAGAGTCGGCGAACAGCCCAGGCAATCGGAGCTGTCGGGCGCGGCACGGCGGCGGAACCTGCGTAAGGCTTTCGTTGTCGATACCGACTACCTGGCTGCGTTCGGTGAGATCAACGGCCGGGTCTGGGTGGTGGACGATATCCTGACTACCGGCACGACACTTGCCTGTGCGGCCAAGGCTTTGAAATCAATGAAGGTGCCGGTGCATGCCCTGTCGCTGGCCAGAACACCGCATGGAGGATGAATCATGCCGAAGATCGAAATCTATTCCGGGGACCACTGCCCCTACTGCGTACGCGCCAAAGGATTGCTGAAGCAGAAGGGTTTCGCCTTCACTGAATATGACGTGCAGGCACATCCGGAGCTGCGTGAGGAGATGGCTTTGCGGGCCCCCGGCGCGCGCACCATCCCGCAGATCTTCATCAACGGCCGTCATGTCGGGGGTTGCGACGATCTCTATGCGCTGGAGAAGAAGGGGGAGCTGAACGGCTGGCTGCGTCCTGCGGGGTCCGAGTAAGCCGGGATGACTTCGGCCTGTGATGCCGGGGTATTCGAAAGGTTGCCGACCGTTTTTTGCCGGGAACCCCTGTGCAAAACGGAAACCGGTGTTTAGCTTGAGGCTTGTCGCACGTTTGTGTTGAAAAGTTACAGCCTGACAGTTCCTTGTTGATGGTTGTTAACCATTGGCTTTCAATCCAATAAGGTTAGGCAGTCTGCAAATTAGTTTGAGGATCAAAAGCAAAGGGAGGTATTCGATGATCAAGAAGAACAGATTCGCGCTGGCGTTGCTCGGCATGCTGGCCGCCCCGCTTGCCCAGGCGCAGGCCGAGGATTACACGCCGTACTTCGGTATCGGGCTGGGCGTTGTCGGCCTCGAAGAGACGGCTCCGACATTCAGCCAGAAAAATGACGTCTTCGGCGGCTTCGTCAGAGGCGGCGTGGATTTCAACGACTACATCGGCGCCGAACTCCGCGTCGGTACAGCCATGAAGGGCAAGAAGAGCTACCCGGCCGGTACGGTCGACCCGCTGGCATCCAGCGTTGAACTGGAAGGGCAATATTTTGTTTCCTACCTGTTGAAGCTGCAGTTTCCGGTGATGTCCAACCTCAAGCTCTACGCGCTGGGCGGCGGCACCACGGCCAAACTCAAGACGACCATCACGACATCGGCTGGTTCCGCCTCGACCAAGGCAGTGAAGATCGGCGCCAGCTACGGCGCTGGTCTGGATTATGCATTCGGCGACAACTCCTCGGTGGGTGCCGAGTGGATGCAGTACTGGACCAACGTTGCCATTGCGCCGAACACCAAGGCCAAGATCTGGAGCGGTGTGCTGACCTGGTCGCAGCAGTTCTGAAGATCAATTTGGAACTTCCTCGGGGATGGGAGGCATTGCCTCCCATCTTTTTTGTAGGCGGCAGGAGTCTCGGGTTGCCTCGAGAAGATGCTGGGCGGGTCTGTTGCTGGAATGCTACCAGTCGCTCAATGTCGATCGGATGCCGAGGCCATCGGGATAGAGCCGGCGGGCGATCGCCGCCCACTTGGCGTACGGAAGCATCTCCGGGCGGGTCTCCGGGTCGATGACCAGGTCGAACCAGTCGGCGGGCTTGAGCTTGCCCTTGAAATTGTTGGCGATGGTCTTGCGGCGGTGGCGGAAACCTTCGCGCAGGGTCGCCTCCAGCGCCCGGATGTCGCATGGCGGCCGGCGCTTGTGGGGCGTCAGCGTGATGACGGCGGAGTAAATCCTCGGCGGCGGCGAGAAGGCGCCGGGTGGCAGCACCAGCAGCCGTTTGGGCTCGTAATGGTGGCGTACCATGACCGACAGTGATCCGTAAACGCGGCTGCCCGGCCCGGAGACGATGCGGTCGGCCACCTCTTTCTGGTACATCAGCACCATGCCGCCGGCGAGGTCCAATGCCGCCAGCCGGGCGGTCAGCGGACCGCTGATGTTGTAGGGAAGATTGCCGACGATCCAGTCGGCGTGCGCCTGCTCGACCGTCTTTTCGAGCAGGTCGAGTACGTCGCCATGGGCTACGGCGAGATTGCCGCGCTCCCTGGCGCAGGCCTGCCAATGTTCGGCAAAACGGTCGTCCTTTTCGATGACGGTGAGGCTCGCCACGTGCGCCAGCAGCGGCTCAGTGATGGCGCCGGGGCCTGGACCGATCTCGACAGCGTTGGCGCCTTCGGCTACCGCGCCGACAATCGCAGTGATCGCATGGCGGTCTTTCAGAAAATGCTGGCCGAGCGATTTTTTGGCGGCGGGGTTGGACTCATGCATCGGGCGCAGGCTAGCGGGCTGACGGCGAAAGGCGAGTGCTGCGCTTTTTTCCTTGCCTTGCGGGGGTTTTTTTCTACACTTCGCGCCCCGTTTCGATTGCTGAAAACTATCACTGCAAAGGAGGTCACATGAGCAGCATTTCCCGGTGTCTGATTGCCGGCAACTGGAAAATGAACGGCATGCTGGCCGAAGCCCTGCAGTTTGTGGACGAGATGGGTGAGAACCCGGCACCGGAGCATGTGGAGGTGGCGCTGATGCCGCCGTTCACGCTGCTCTACCCGTTGTCGGAGGCGCTGGACAAGAAGGGCGTGAGGCTCGGTGCGCAGAATGTTTACTACGAGCCGAAGGGTGCTTTTACCGGCTCGATCAGTCCGATGATGCTGCGCGATGCGCGTTGCCATTATGTGATCCTGGGCCACTCGGAGCGGCGCGATATCATCGGCGAAACCGATGATCTGATCCGCAAGAAGCTTGATGCCGCCTGGGCGGCCGGGCTGGAGCCGATCCTCTGCATCGGCGAGCACCTGGAAGAGCGCCAGGCGGGTAAGACCAACGCGGTGCTGAAGACGCAGCTGGCCATCCTCGCAGGCGTGGATGCCGAGCTGCCGCTGACCGTCGCCTACGAGCCGGTGTGGGCCATCGGTACCGGTATGACGGCAACCCCCGAGCAGGTGATCGAGACACATGCCTTCATCCACGAGGAGTTGCGCCGGCTGGGCAAGGATTGCCGGGTGCTCTACGGCGGTAGCGTGAATCCGGCCAATGCCGAGAGCCTTTTGGCTTGCGAGGGTGTCGAGGGTGCACTGGTCGGCGGTGCCAGCTTGAAGGCCGATTCGTTCATGGAGATTGTCAAAGCCGCTGCCCGCGTGGCCGGCGAGGAGTAATTCGGAATGACACCGATATTGATTGTCGTGCATGTGATTGTGGCGGTGCTGCTGATCGGCGTGGTGCTGATCCAGCGTGGTCAGGGTGCCGAGATGGGCGTTTCCTTCGGCGGCGGCGGTGCTCAGACGCTGTTCGGCAGCCGCGGTTCCGGCTCGTTCCTGGGCAAGTTGACAGGCGGGCTCGCTGCGGCTTTCATGCTGACCAGCCTGACGCTGGCCTTCTTCTCGCAGCAGCATGCGGGTTCGGCCGTCGAGCGGTCGCTTGTCGACCAATCGAAGAAAGAGCAGCCTGCGGACCAGACGCAGCCGGAAGGCTTCAACCCGTCGAAGCTGAAAGAGAACGCGCCGGCCGGGCAGCTGCCGCCAGCCGAGTAATTTTTGATACGGCCTTGGGCTTCTGCCCGGGGCATTGATCAAGCCGCACAACCATATGTGCGGCCGGGTGGCTAAAGCCCCCGTTCCCCACAGGATGTGGGGCGAGCGAGTGATACGAGCTCGTAAGAGAAGCAAGACCGCGTTCTTGCGGAACGACAAAAGGCAAAAGGCAGGATGCCCGAAGCCGGATGTAACAACCTCCCTTGCCGGGGTGGTGAAATTGGTAGACACGCTACCTTGAGGTGGTAGTGGGCTAACGCCCTTGCTGGTTCGAGTCCAGTCCCCGGTACCATATCGACCCGTCCTGCCACGCAGGACGGGTTTTCCTCTTGCCGAACACCGAATGTCGACTATAGTAGCGATGCTTTGTCATTCGTGACTGACCCTCTTGCCGCAACAACGCCGGAGATTACGCCACCTTTGGTAAAGTTAAGTCCTTGCTTTGTAAGGACTTAAGTATTGTTGATTAGACTAGAGGAATAAAAGATCTATGAATATTTATGTCGGTAACCTTTCCTTCCGTGCCACGGAAGAAGACCTCCGTACCATTTTTTCCGAATTCGGCGATGTCGTTTCGGCCAAGCTGGTCACGGATCGTGAAACCGGTCGTAGCCGTGGCTTCGGCTTTGTTGAGATGGCTGACGATGCCGCCGGTAAGGCAGCTATCGAAGCACTGGACGGTCAGGACCACCAGGGTCGTAACCTGACGGTGAACGAGGCACGTCCGCGTGAACCGCGTGAACATCGTGGTGGTGGCAATCGCCGCTTCTAAGGAAAGGTTCTGAACCGTTTCCGAAAGCCCGCCATCCGGCGGGCTTTTTATTTTTCGGGCTGTTAGCCTGTCGCCATGCTTGATGTACTCTGTGTGGGCCATACCTCCTTTGATGTGACGATGTCGGTCACGCATCAGCCGGCGAACAACGAGAAGATGCGTGCCGAGGCGATGCAGCTTGCCGGTGGCGGGCCGGCCGCCAATGCGTCGGTCTGTGTTGCCCGGCTCGGCGGCCGGGCGGCTTTTCTCGGCTATCTCGGCAACGATGTCTTCGGTGACCTGCACGTGGCGGAGTTGCTGGCTGAGGGTGTGGATGCCTCGCTGGTGGTGCGTGGTGCGTACGATTCGGCCGTATCGCAGGTGCTCGCCAAGCCCGACGGCAGCCGGTCGGTGGTCAGTTGCCGGGGGCAGGCACCGTGGCTGGAGTCCGGCAGCGTGGATTGGCGGCATCTGGAGCCGAAGGTGGTGCTGTTCGACGGCCACGAACCGTTGATCTCTGCCGAGATCATGTTGTGGGCGAAGGAGAAAGGCATACCGACGGTGCTGGATGCCGGCTCCGTGCATCGCGGCACGCGCGAACTTGCCACGCAGGTGGACTGTCTGGCGGCCAGCGAGCGCTTCGCCCACGACTGGTGCAATACCGAGGATATGGCGCAGGCACTGTCCGAACTTGCCGGGATGGCGCCGATGGCCATGATCACTTGCGGCGAGAACGGCCTCCTCTGGAGCCGTGACGGGCAGCGCGGGCACCTGCCTGCCTTCAGTGTCGAGGTCGTCGATTCGACCGGTGCCGGCGATGCCTTCCATGGTGCGCTGGCCTACGGCATGGCTCAGAATCTTGAGTGGAATGCACTGCTGCGCTTCGCCTCGGCAGTCGGGGCATTGACCTGTACCCGGCTCGGAGCGCGTGCTTCGCTGCCGCATCGGGATGCGGTCGATCACCTGCTGGGATGATAGTACCTGTGTTGCCGATGTCAGCTCGACCCGTCGGTAAAGATCGAGCGCATATACCGCTCGGCTTACTGCTGGGGATCGCAGGCCTCATGCTGGCACTGACCATTCCCCGTGAGGCGCCGGCCGTGCCAGCCTTTTCGCGCCAGATCCATGCCGATTGCCGTACCTGCCATTTCCAGAATATGCGTTCCCTGAATCGCTACGGGCGGGAGTTCAAGCAGAACGGTTTTACGGAGACGAACGAGATGCGCGAGTTGCGTCTGCAACGGCGGCAGAAGGCTGCCCGCCCCGGCAAGGACGGCAATTGACCGTTCAGTCGTCCGCCGTTCCCGATTGCACCCGTTCGTCCGACTGGTAGAAGCTCCAGGCCAGGCCGATGGCGGCCGAAAGGTAATGCGGTGTCTTGACCAGCGGGCTGCCCGCCACCACGCCGGGACTTAGGTTGCGGTAGCGCACGCTGCCGAACAGGCGCAGGCGATCATCCAGCGTCCAGAGCATCGAGGCGCCCAGCGACAGCGAGTGCAGGCCGCCCCGCGCCTGATAGGCGGGGCGAGTGGCGGTGGCATAGGCGGGAGCCACGCTGTAGTAGGTATCGTTGTAACGCGCCGAGGCGAACAATGCGCCGGCGGTCAGGCGCCATTCGATATTGTCGGATGGTATCAGCCGCAGGTAGAGGTCCGGTTCGCTAACCCAGCCGAGGTAGTGCCCCTTGATATCCATGACGCCGCGCCAGGGCAGCCGCAGGCTCAGGGCGCTGTGGGCGGTTTGATAGAACTGCCAGTTGATGCGCGGCCCCGCCTGCAGGTTGAAGTTCAGCGGCGGCATGCCGGCACGGGCGCGGTTGCTGTTTCTCACCGGCATGCCGGCACCGAGACTGAGGTCCACCGACAGTCTGCCCCTGTCGAACAGCTCGGCGCGCAGGCCGTTGCGTCCGAAATTGAGGCGCTCGCTGCGGTAGATGATGTACGGCAGCGGCACGGCGAAGGTATAGCGCTCGTCGCTGCCCATGTATTGCGGCAGCGATGCAACACCAACGGCAATGCCCGCTTCCCAGCGTGGCCGGTTTTCGGCGGCCAGTGCTGTCGCCGGCAACAGCAGGGCGAGCGTCAGTTGCAGGGCGAGGGAGCGGATGGCCCGCATACGGGCGATGACCGTGAATCCCTGTTTGATGCGTTTCATCTCACGCTCCATATACGTCAGTGTATCCCTCCGGCTCTCCGGGCCGCAAAATAGTTGCATATATCAACCTATTCAATATGTGAATCGATGTTCTAGGCATGGCATGGTAGGAAGATTATACCTGTCCGCCTGCTGCAATCGCTTTATCCGGCCGGCTTGTGTGGCTACAGTAACCAAATGATGCAGAGAATCCTCGTCAGTGCCTGCCTGCTGGGGCAAAAGGTCCGCTACGACGGCGGTGATTGCCGCCAGGACGGCCTGCTGGCCGGCTGGCAGAGCGAAGGGCGTCTTTTGCCGTTCTGTCCGGAAGTCGCGGGCGGCCTTGCTGTGCCGCGTCCGGCTGCCGAGATCGATGGCGGCAACGCCGAGGCGGTGCTGTTCGGCCGGGCTACGATCCATACCCGCGAAGGAACGGATGTCACCGATGCCTTTCTGGAAGGTGCCGAGAAGGCACTTGCCGTCTGCCGGCAGCACGGTATTCGCATGGCGATCCTCAAGGAGGGCAGTCCCTCCTGCGGATCGGCACGTGTCGGCGACGGCAGTTTTTCGGGAGTGAAAGTGGCCGGCCAGGGACTGACGGCGCGATTGCTGGAGCGGCACGGCATCCGGGTATTCAGCGAGGAGCGACTCGACGAGGCGGCTGCCTACCTGCACTGGATCGAGGTCGCCTGATGGCCAACCGTACCATCGGCGTCGAGGGCGAGCTGTACGACTACCTGCTGCGGGTGGGCCTGCGTGAACCGTTGCCACTGCAACAGTTGCGCGAGGCGACCGAGCGGGAGGAGATGTCCGAGATGCGTTCCGCACCCGAACAGGGGCAGTTCATGGCGATGCTGCTCAGGCTGATCGGGGCGAAACGGGTCATCGAGGTCGGCACCTACACCGGCTATGCCACGCTGTGGATGGCGTTGTCGCTGCCCCTGGATGGCGAGATCGTCACCTGCGATATCTCCGAGCGCTGGACCTTCGTGGCGCACCGCTTCTGGGAGGAGGCGGGCGTGTCGCACAAGGTTCGGCTGGAGCTCGGCCCGGCACTGAAGAGTCTCGACGGATTGCTGGCACGCGGCGAGGCGGAATCATTCGATTTCGCCTTCATCGATGCCGACAAGGTCAATTACGACGGCTATTACGAGCGCTGCCTGCAGCTGGTGAAACCGGGTGGCGTCATCGCCGTCGATAACGTGCTGTGGGGCGGCAGTGTCGTCGATGCCAAAAACCGGGAGGAATCCACCCGGGCGATTCGGGCGCTGAACGACAAACTCAGGGACGACGAACGCATCGACCTGGCCATGCTGCCGCTCGCCGACGGTCTGACACTGGCGGTCAAACGATCAGCGGTATAGGCGCTATTTGGCGTGCGCGAGAATCTTTTCGCCGAGTTTTTTCGCTGTCGCCGGGGAATCGACCAATGAGGCCGTAATGAGCTTGTCGCCCACGCTCATCTCGAGTCCCAGCGTTCCTTCCATGCCATTGACGATGGCGGGGACGCCGAGGCCATCCAGCGATTCGACAATCACCTGTCCGGCCATCTCCTTGTAGCTTTCGTACTGCTGCTTGCGCCAGGCCACCATGGCATCGGAGGTATTGATGTCCGACATCCCCTTGGCGATGGTCACGGTCAGCACCTGCATCCCTTTTGCACTGTACGGCGTGGCGCTCTTGTAGGTGCATGTGCCTGTCGGCCCGTAGGCCTTGGGTTCCGTGGTGGCGACCTTCCAGCCGAGCACGTTTTCGATGTCAGTGGAGGTCAGGTAGCCGCATGGATCAATGCTGCTTTCCGGTGTCTTGGCTTGCTGGCCGCTGTTGCCGCAGCCTCCGGCGAGCAGGGCCATGCCGGCGAGCAGCACGGCCATCAGGATTTTCGTAGGATTTGATTCCATGGTTCGCCTCCCTTGGGAGATGGTTGTCACTGGCAACCCTGCGCCAGCGTCTGATCGAACGATGCGTGATACAGCGCCGACGATGCCTCGACTCGCAGGGTGACGTTGCCCTTGCAGTATTTGGCACGCCACTGTTTCAGGGCGTTGTGCGCCTGGTCCATCTTGGTAACCCAGTCGGTGATGAATGTGGACGGGTCGCTGGGCAGCAGATCCATCCACGCTTTCGGGTCATCCTTCGGTTTCAGTGCCACGGCCACCTTGTATGAGCGCTTTGCCGCCATGGGCGGAATCTGGATCGATTGCGCCAGGTAGTGATCGCCACCGGTATCCGTGATGGTCAGTGTCACCGGCATCGCTGTGCGGTTGGCCGGATTGTCGAGCTGCAGCATCACCAGTAGCGGCCGGTACTGGTAATGGGTATCGGGAATCCAGATCGATGCTCCGGTGCCGCTGCCGGAATCGGCCGCCTCCTTGCCCTTGTCGATCATCGTCTGCACCGCATATTTCGTGGCATCTTCGGAGAAGGGTACGCCGCTTTGCGCCGCCTGCTGGGCGAGGGTGTCGACGAGATACCCTTCGCCCATCGCCTCGAGCTGGTCGAAGTCGGGCAGTTCCGGCGGCATGCCGAGCGCCGTCATGCCGTAGTCTAGGCCGGCTTTCAGCGCCGCCTTGCAATAGTCGTCACAACCGGGGAGTGCGGACGCCACGTAGGAGACAAGATCGGCCTTCAGTGAGGCATAGGTCTTCGAGACCCAGTTGACGAAGTCCTTGACCATGTCGATGAACGAACTGAACGCATCGGCGATGTCGTCGAGCACGCTGGAGTTGTCCTCGCAGACATTGTTCGTGTCACCCTTGTGGATCTTGAGTCCCATGCCGAGATCGAGATCCTGGCTGGCCTTCACATGGCACTGCCAGTCGAAGGTGTAGCCGTACATGGTGCGGTAGCCGGCATAGGCGAACTGCGGCCAGCTGAAGGTGGTGCTGTCGATGCCGGCCGGCTTTTCGGCCGGGCCGAAGCGCATCTCCACGCTATTGCTCGGGCGGCCGACGACATGGCCCGCCGCATCGAGCAGCACGACGCGCAGGTAAAGTGTCAGCGAGGCGGGCAGTGGCGCCATCAGCAGCGAGGGTTGCACCATTTTCATGGTCAGGGCATTGCCGCCGGCCGGCGGGTTCTGTTTCGGCATGACCGGAGCTGCCGAGCGCTGGGGACCGTTCCCTCCTGCTTGCGGCTGCGGCTTGACGATAATCATCTGGCTGGCCGGCTGCTGGCCGATCTTGGCATGGTTCTTCCACCACTCCGGCGGACGCGGCGCCAGGGGCTCCAGGTTGACGGTGAAATACTGGCCCGGTTTGGCGGCGATGCTGCCGGTCAGGCCGAAGCCCGGTGTCGGCTGCCAGTCGATCCAGTCGGGGAACGGCGCCCGCGACAGCTGCCAGTGGAAGGTCGTGCCGGCACGGAAGCCGCTCGCGGAATACTGGAACGACCAGTTGAGGTTCTGGCGCTGCCAGTCGATCTGTATCGGGCCATCGATATGGGCGCCCGGTCCGCCGTCGAGCCCGGGAATGCCGTTCCACACCTTGAGCTTGATGGTTCGCGGTCCCGGGCCGGTGCGGAATACCTGTAACCTTGCCGTACGCTGGGCCTGCGTTTTGGCCGGGGGCGGCGCGGCAGGCGCCTGTCTGCCGGCGGCGGTCTGGCCGCTTGCAGCCAGGGTTGCATTCGAGCGCTGCATGGCTGGTGCAATGGTGAATGTGCGCCAGTCGCTCCATGGTCCCGGCGGATCGGCCATGCGGACATGCACCTTCCATTGGGTGGCATGATGAAAGCGGTCGAGCAGCAGGGCAGCCTTGATCCGCTTGGCGCCGGGGCTGCCGGCATCCAGCAGGGCTTCGTCCAGCGTACCCGGATAGGCCCAGGCATTGCGGCTCGTATCGAAATAGGCGAATTCGAAGGAGAATAGCTTGGCCGTGACGCCCGACGGCAGTTCGACCAGCAAGGGGATATCGCCGCTCACCGAGGCGCCTTCGGCCGGGCTGGCAATGGTCGGCACGGCCACCGGTGGCGGCAAATGGATATTCTGTGCACGGACAGGCGCTGCACGCTGGGTCTGGATGGCGGGGCGTTCGGCCTGGGGTTGTGTTCGGTCCGCCGGCCATGCCGGGGCAGCCGCCAGGAGAAACGCAAGCAACCCGGCAGCTACCCGGCAGTTGTGCCGGAAGAATAAACCGCTACGACATGATTCATGCCCCATCGATGGCCTCCCTCCTCGTCGAAGCTGATGTGTTGGCGAGGTTCCCCGGTTGGCGCGGCCCATCGTCGGATGCGAATGGGTCGTATCCGGATTTAGACGGCGCCGGAATCAAAGTCAAATCACGGGATAGTCGGTGTCATTCACCTGACATGCTCGCTTTCTACGATGCGCGCCCCAGACCAACGCCGGGAGGCAATACCATGGCGATCATGTACACAGACCAGGCTGAGACCAAGCTGGAGATGCTGAAATGGCTCAGCGAGAAGAACCGGCATGTGCCGCTCGCCGAATTGGCCTTCATGCTGGATATGCCGATCGAGGAAGAGTCGCCGCACGACGACTCCGGAACTTTCGACTGGAACTGACGTAACCTCCCCCTCCTCTTCCTCTTACGTCGGTTCCGCATCGCAGGCAGCTGACCGCTGCCTGCGATGCAAGCGACCGGGCCTGCCAACAGAAAATGCGAGCGTAGCGACGTGGCTGTTTTTGGGCGCTGCCAGGCATTTCGAGCGTCATATGCTGAATGCATATCGGGGAGAAATAACGCCGCAGCGTCCAAAAACAGCCCGTCCCGCAGGGCTACGTCCAAAATGAAGCCATGCTGCGTTGCTCAAGGCTTCTTTGGATTCACCAAACAGCGCCTCTCGCGCCTTGTCTTGCCTCATTTCTGACAGTAGCGCTTCGTTCGCATTTTCTGTTGGCAGGCCCTAGTCTGCCGCGATGCCAAAAATCCTTTTCCATTTCGGCGAGCTTTCCCTCAAGGGCAAGAACCGCTCCACCTTCGAACAGAAGATGGCGGCCAACATCAAGCGCGCCATCAAGCCGGTATCGCTGCACCGCGAGCATGGCCGCATGCTGGCCGAGGTCGAGGCGCTCACCCCCGAGATGCTGCAGCTGGTTTCGCTGCTTCCCGGTATCCGCAACTTCTCCGTCGTGCACGAAGCGCCGCTGGAGCTGGCAGCCATGCAGGAGACGGCCAAACAGGCGGTGATCGAGGCCTATGGCGAGAATGTCGCCGGCCGGCCGTTCCGGGTCACCACCAAGCGCGGCAACAAGCAGTTCCCGATGCAGACGCCGGAGCTCAATTTCGAGATCGGCGGCTTTCTGAAAGGGCAGCTGGGGCTGACTGTGGACCTCAACCATGCCGAGATCGACGTGCAGGTCGAGATCGGCCGTGAGGCGGCCTATATCTACACCAAGAAGATTCGCGGCATCGGCGGCCTGCCGGTCGGCTCCTCCGGCAAGGGCGTGGTGCTTTTCTCCGGAGGTATCGATTCGCCGGTCGCCGCCTACACGATGATGAAGCGCGGCATGGAGGTGGTGCTGGTGCACTGCTACAACAGCACCATCAACCGCGACTTCGCCAAGATCAGGGATCTGGCCCGGCAGCTTTCCAGGTACCAGGGCCGTGTGCACTTGCATCTGGTCGATCTCGACGAGTTCCAGCGCCACGCCATCGCCATGGTGCCGGCCGAATACCGCATGATCATTTACAAGCGGCAGATGATCCGCGAGGCGGCGAAGATTGCCGCCGAGGTGAAGGGGCAGGCGCTGGTGACCGGCGACTCGCTCGGCCAGGTGGCGAGCCAGACGTTGGCCAACATCAACGCCATCTACGACGCCTCCGACTATCCGTTGCTGCCGCCGCTGATCGGCATGGACAAGGAGGAGATCATCGAGCTCGCCCGGCGCATCGGCACCTTCGACATCTCCATCGAGGAGTATTGCGACATCTGCTCCTTCCTGATCGCGAAACATCCGGAGACCAACGCCGACAAAGCTGCAGTGGCTCGTTTCGAGGCAGTCCTGCCGATCGGCACGCTGGAAAGCCCGCGCCGCACGCTCACCTTTATCGGTGGCAAGGAGAAGGCCCATGACAAACAGGATCGAGAAGACCGAAGCTGATTGGCAGGCGGAACTGACCGACGAGCAGTTCCGTATTTGCCGCCAGAAGGGCACCGAGCGTGCCTTCACCGGCAAATACTGGGATTGCCATGAGGCCGGCACCTACGTCTGCGCCTGCTGCGGCACGCCGCTGTTCGACAGCGCCGACAAGTACGATTCCGGCACCGGCTGGCCGAGCTTTTCGCAACCGAAGATCGAGGAGAATGTCGCCTATGCCGACGACCGCTCGTTGTTTGCTCGCCGCACCGAGGTGCTGTGCGCCGCCTGCGATGCGCACCTCGGCCACGTCTTCGACGATGGCCCAGCACCGACCGGCAAGCGCTACTGCATGAATTCAGCGGCGCTGAAGCTCAAAAAGCGGAATTAGAAGGCGAAGATAAAATAACTAGAGCGGCTTATTTTCTAGTGAGTGCGAAAAGTAAGGCTCCTAATGCTGCAGCACCTGCCAGCTTCATTCCTGGGGTTAGCGCTTCTGTTTCTTTCTTTTCAATAACCTTTCCGCCTTGTGCTTCGAAGGCTGCTTTTAATTGATCGGTTTGGTTTA
>DATLWR010000123.1:0-7921 GCA_035576205.1 Mariprofundaceae bacterium | reverse complement strand
GCGCATCGTATCGAATTCGTCCAGCATCCAGCCCCTGAGTGCCAGGGTGAAGTCGCCGGGGCGGCCGTCGCCGATCGCCCGGCCGTCGACATGGGTGACCGGGATGACCGCCGTGGTGGTGCTGGTCATCATGCATTCGCTGAGTTCGGGCTCATCGAGTTTCCATGGGCGTTCCTCGATCGCGATACCGTGCTCTCCGGCCAGCCGGATCGCCATGTCGCGGGTGATGCCGCCCAGCACGTGGTGATCGAGCGGGTGGGTGACGAGCCTGCCAGCGATCAGTGCGAAAACGTTGGTCGAGCACCCCTCGAGCACATGGCCGTGCGTATCGAGCCAGAACGCCTCGTCAATGCCGCGGCGCTGCACCTCCAGCCGGCCGAGCACCGTGCCGAGCAGGGCGGTCGACTTGATATCGCAACGCTGCCAGCGGATGTCGGGCAGCGAGATGACGTCGGCGCCGTTGACCAGCTCGTCGCGCGGCGGCGGCACCAGTTGCCGGACCGTGACGACGAGTGTGGGCGAAGGATTCGCCGGTACGACATGCGAGCGCGGGGCGACGCCGCGGGTGATCTGGATGTAGATGGTGGCGTCGGTGAACGGATTGCGGGCATAAGCTTCCCGCACCAGTGCATCCAGCTCGGTGAGCGGCATGGGCAGCGGCAGCGAGATCGCCTCGCAGGAGCGGGCCAGGCGGTCGAGATGCGCCTCGAGGTCGACAAATACGCCGCCCAGGCAGGCGATCACCTCGTAGACGCTGTCGGCGAACTGGAAGCCGCGGTCCTCGATGTGCACCGTCGCCTGCGCAAGCGGCAGGAAACGGCCGTTCACCCAGGCCGTCAGTTCCATGCCGGTATCAGTTGCTGGTTGCAGCCTGGGCGCCGGGACCGTTCCACCACAGCCGCACGGCATCCCACTGGCGACCCAGCCAGGAAGCCCGCTCGACGTCGCGGACGGCGATCATCGGCACGCTGACGAGGACGTCGCCCTGGTCGGTGCCCGGCTTGCCGTCGAGCACGGCCTCGATGGTGCCGAGCTGCTGGTCCTTCCTGATCGGCGCCTTCAGCGGTGCATCGTAGCGCAGCCGGAAAGCGAGTTTCTTCTCCTCGCCGCGCGGCACCGTCACCCAGACGGCATTGGCCGGTTTCAGCCAGACGCTGTTCTCCGTGCCTTCGTAGATATCGACCTGGCGGCGGATATCGCGTTCGGCCGGACGCAGCGTGACGAAGTTGCGGAAGGCGTATTGCAGCAGCACCACGCTATCAGCGGCGCGCGCCTTGTCGGAGTCGGTGCCGAAAACGGCGCTCACGAAGCGGGTGGTGCCTTTCTCGGCCGAGCCGACCAGGCAGAAGCCGGCCTCCTCGGTATGGCCGGTCTTGATGCCGTCGGCATCCGAGTAGGTCCACAGCAGGCGGTTGCGGTTCGGCTGCGTATGGCCGCCGTAACTGAAATCCTTCTCGGAGAAGAGCTTGTAGTGATCCGGGAAATCGCGCCACAGCGCCGCACCGAGCACCGCCATGTCGTGCGCCGTGCTGTGGTGGCCTGCCTCGGGGAAGCCGGTGGCGTTCATGAAGTGGGTGTGGCTCATGCCCAGTTCCTGCGCCTTCTCGTTCATGCGGGTCACGAAGGCGTCCTCGCTGCCCGCGATGTGCTCGGCCAGCGCGATGCAGGCGTCGTTGCCGGAGAGGGTGGCGATGCCGTGCAGCAACTGCGCGATGGTCGGATGCATGCGCGGATCGAGGAACATCGTGCTGCCGCCGATCTTCCAGGCCTTCTTGCTGACATTCACCTGCTCGTCGGGATTCAGGCGGCCGAGCTTGATGTCCTCGAAGGCGAGGTAGAGCGTCATCATCTTGGTCAGGCTGGCCGGCGGCAGCTGCTCATCGGCGTTGTGGGAAGAGACCACCTGGCCGGAGCGGGCGTCGATGATCGCCCAGGATTTCGCGTTGACCGACGGCGGTGTGGGCCAGCTTGCCGCCCAACTGACGCACGGCACCAGCAGTGCAAGCAGCAGCCAGCCGGCTTTTTTCAGGGTCAACGTACGGGTTACCATGTCCAGTCCTCCTCGGGATCGGCGTGCCAGGCATGTGGTTCCGGCATGGCCGGTGGCGAGAGGCTCAGATCACATGCATGCAGCATCAGGCGAGTATGAGGTTTGCCGCCGTAGCGGGAGTCGCCAAGGATGGGGCATCCTAACGCCGCCAGATGAACACGCAATTGATGGGTCCGGCCGGTATGGGGGACCAGTTCCACCATGGCCCGCGTTCCCCGGCGCTCGATCACGCGTGCCTCGGTGTCGCTGGCACGTCCCTCGTCATCCACCGTGTAACAGCCGTGCATATTGCGCTGCCGGCTGATGGAAAGCCGGATACGCTGCTCCTGCCAGTCGGGGGCGGGTTCGACGACGGCGACATAGCGCTTGTCGGCGGCCTCTTGCCAGTGCTGCTGCAACTGCTGCAGCCGCGCCGGGTCGCTGCATAGCAGCATCAGGCCTGAGGTGCCGCGGTCCAGCCGGTGCACCGGTCGCAGCAATGGAATCTGGGCAGCCGGCAGTTCGAGCAGTGCAGCGAGCTCCAGCGGCAGCGTGCCGAGGCTGCGGTGCAGTGCCTCCTGCGCATATTGCCCGGAGCGCTTGTGCAGCAGGAACAGCGACTCGTCCCGCCACAGCAGCTGTTCGGCGGCCAGCGGCAGCAGTTTCTCGTTCTCGAGCAGCACGACGCGCAGCCGGTCGTTCGATTGCACCTTGCGGCCGGCCGTGCGGACGCGCTTGCCGTTGAGATAGGCGCCGCCCTCGTCGATGGCGCGGCGTACCCGGCGGCGGGAGAGCGAAAAGGCCTCGGCCAGCGCCTGGTCGAAACGCTGGCCGGCGAGGCCGGCGGCGACGCGGGCGGACAGGTCCCGGAAATCAGGTGTGGAAACGGAATCAGGCATGCGGTGCGATTCCCTGCAGATGCTGCAGCACCTGTGCATGCGTGGTGCAGGGGTGGATGCCGTCGAAGGCATGATCGACCGAGAACACGAGCTGTTCGCGGATCACCTCGATCAGTGGCTGCCACATGTCGCCGTAGAGGATCAACGGCCGCGGCTCCAGCACGCGGATCGCCAAGAGATCCCAGGTCATCGCGAGTTCCGCCAGCGTGCCGAGCCCGCCGGGCAGCACCAGATAGGCATCGGCATCCTCGATGAGGCTGCGCATGCGGTCGAAGAAGTCGCGGGCGCGAACCTCCTCGCTGAGGCTGTTCCGCGGCGGGGTCGGGAAGCGTTCCAGCGTGATACCACGGATATGGCCGCCACCGGCCCGGATACCCTGCGAGAAGGCGGCCATCATGCCCTGGTGACCGCCGGTGACGCCGTTCCAGCCGGCGCGACCGAGCTTCTCGCAGAGCTGCTCGACATCGCCGAACAGCGGGTCGTCAGGGGAAGTGCGGGAGGAGCCGAAGGCGGCCAGGCGCGGGCGTGGAGTCACCGGCGGCTACTCGATGACGACAATGGCATCGGTGTAGCCGTGGCCCTGTAACGACAGCATCGTCTCCTCGATGCGATGCATGCTCTCCAGCGGACCGATGCGCACCCGGAAGAGGATGCGGCTGCCATCGGTCAGCGACTGGATGAAGGTGTTCGGGTACTGCGCCTGCAGGTTCTGGCGGATGCGCTCGGCGCTCTCGCGCGAGCTGAATGCCCCCAGCTGGATATAGATGCCGCCCTTGCCGGCGGGTTTGGGAGCCTCGTCGGCGTAGGCGGTACCGACGATGGCCGGTGCCGGGGATGGCGCCGGGACCGCCGGAGCCACGGTCGGGGAAGCCGGAGGTATGGCTGGGGCAGCCGGTGCCTGCTGGGCGGTGAGCGGCAGGGCGGGGGTGTTGACGTCGAGCGTCTGTACCCGCACGCGGGCGGTGCCATCGTCGGCAAAGCCGAGCGCATTGGCGGCGGCATAGGAGAGATCGATCAGGCGGTTCTTCACGAACGGGCCCCGGTCGTTGACGCGCACGATCACCGAGCGCCCGTTTTCAAGGTTGGTGACCCGCACGATGGTGGGCAGCGGCAGGGTCTTGTGCGCTGCCGACATGGCATGCATGTCGTAGCGTTCGCCGTTGGCGGTCGACTTGCCGTGGAAGTCGCGGCCATACCAGGAGGCGATACCGGTCTCGTCGTAGCCGGCGGCGGATTTCAGCGGGGTGTACCACCGGCCGGAAACCTCGTAGGGACTGCCGGTCTTGTAATAGCCGCCCGAGCCGTCTGGAAGCTTGCCGCCTTCGGCACCGACATGCTTGCCGCCGCAGCCGGCGAGCAGGGCGGCGAGCGCCAGCAGCGCGAGGCCCGGCTTCAGGACACGGCGCAAGTCTTGCATCCCAGCATGGCGGCGATTTCGGTGGTGGCCATGGCGTAGTTGTACGATCGGTTCCAGCGGGTGATCACGTAGAAGTTGTTTTGCACCAGCGCATACTGCATGCCCGTGGAGGTCTGCATCTCGATGACGGCGACCTTGTCGTCGTCCTGCCACATCGGCGGTACGGTATGGATATAGCGGCGCAGGTCGGCCAGCGGCGTCCAGTGGCTGAAATTCTCCCTGGCACGTTCCTCGAAGATGCTCTTGCGGGTCGGCAGCCAGTGGGCGACCGGCCGGCCGCGCTGCCAGCCGTGCCGGCTGAAATAGTTGGCGACGCTGCCGATGATATCGGCCGGCGAGTTCCAGACGTCGCGACGGCCGTCCTTGTCGGCATCGACGGCGTAGCCGCGGTAGGAGGAGGGGATGAACTGCGTGGCGCCGAAGGCACCGGCATAGGAACCCATGACATCGGTCGGGTTGAGACGCTCTTCCTGGCACATCAGCAGGAATTCGCCCAGCTCGCGGCGGAAGAAATCGGCCCGTTTCGGGTAGCCGGTGGCCAGCGTGAACAGCGAATCCAGCACCCGGTCCTTGCCCTTGTAGCGGCCGAAGCGGGTCTCCATGCCGAGGATGGCGGCGACGATCTCCGGTTCGATGCCGTACTTGTCGGCGGCCGCATCCAGTGTGGCGCGGTTGTCGCGCAGATACTCCTCGCCCATGACGCGCATCTGTTCGGTGACGAACAGCGGCCGGTAGACGGCGTAGGGTTTCGATTCGTACGGGGTAAGGATGCGGTCGATGACATCCGGTTTGAACTCGGCCTGTGCCAGGATGGCTTCGATCGCGGCCGCTTTCAGACCGGTTTGTGCGGCCAGCTGGCCGGCGAGGGCCGTCAGGTCGACCTGGGGTTTGGTCAGGGCGGCGGCGGATGCCGGCAGGACCGCGAGCAGCGGCAGTGACCCCAGTCCGAGCATCAGATGCCTGCGCAGCAGGTCGGGGGCGGGTCCGGTCTTCATGGAGCGAATATTAACGGCGCGACCGCGAAATCAACAGGGGCAATCATTGCAGGGGGAGTCATTTTCCCCGCAAGGCGGAAACGGCGATCAGAAGACGAATTCGCGTTTTTTCGGCAAGCCTTCCATGTTCGGCAACAGGGTCTCGAAAATGCCGCTCTTCACCCAGCCCTTGCCCTGCCGCTTCAGGCTGCAGAGCGACAGTACCGGATCCTCCCCGATGAAGGCGAGAATCCTGCCCTTGTCGCTGAGCATGGCCTCGATGTGGGCCGGGATTTCGCGCAGTGCGGCACCCAGTACGATGGCGTCGAACGGGCGGCCGAACTCGGGAAGTGTCGCCATGGCTTCGGCATTCATGGCATTGATCTGGATGATCCTGGCATTGCCGATGCCGTGCCGGGTGAGGTTGTGTTCGGCCATGGCGGCGAGCTCCGGGTGAATCTCGCAGCTCACGACCTCGGCAGCCTGCATGGCGAGCAGGGCGGTCAGGAAGCCGGTACCGCTACCCACTTCCAGCACGCGTTCGCCGCCACGCAGATCGAGTGCCTGCAGGATATTGGCCTCCTGCAGCGGGCTCAGCATCTCCTGGTTGCAGGGCAGCGGGATATGACCCTCCATGTAGGCGATGCTGCGCAGGTCTTCCGGAACGAAATCCTCGCGCGGCATACTTTCGATCAGGTCCAGTACGTCGGCCTTGAGGACCTTGCCGCAGCGGATCTGGAATTCGACCATGTTCCGGCGTGCCTGCTGAAAATCGATGGATGCCATACGCTTTCCTCCCTGAAAATCGGTCGACAAAGATGCAGCAATGCGCTCAGTCTGACAAGTCGTTTTGCGCCGGGACTGCCTCGTCGGTGCTGTTGCCGGTGGCCTTGTCGTTTACCTTGTCGCTTGTCTTGCCGGCGGTGTCGAGGCGGTAGCGAATCACCTTGCCGGCCTTGCCGAGGCTGCCTGCCGCCACGCGCAGCTTGCCGTCGACGCTGATCTGCAGGCTGGCGGCATTGCCGCAGGTGATCTGCAGTTCCTGGCTCGTCGTGTCGATCAGCATGTGTTCGCCGGCCTGCAGCAGCCGCTGGCGGTAGGGTTCGGCAGCCGCGGTACCACTGGCATCTGTCAGGTAGACCTCGATCCAGGCTTCGCTGTCGACAGCCTCGAGATCGATCTGGTGCATGGGGCCTGATGCGGCGGCAGGGGCCGTTGCGGCCGGTGCCGCGGTCTCCGGTGCCGCCGATTCGGGTGCTGAGGTCGGCGATGGCATGGCCTGTGCCGGGGTCTCGTCGTTGACGTGCGTTTCGCCGTTCACCGGTGCGGCGGGTGCGGGGACCGGTTCTGCAGTCGGTTGCTCCATCGGCGGTACGGGTTCCCGCGTCTCGTCATGGCTGGAGATGTTGAACAGGATGAAGAGGACGACGAAGGCGATACCGATGGTGATGGCCCACTTGCGCGACGGTGCGATCGGCGGGTCCGGATATGTCAGGGGCTTGGTGAGCCGGTACCTGCTGTCCTTGAGCAGGTCGATTTCGTTTTCGAGGTCGATATGCAGGTGGGCGGCGTACTGGCGCAGGAAGCCGAGCGCATAGACCTGACCGGGCATGTTGTCCCAGTCACCGGACTCCAGGGACTCGATATAGACGCGGCGCAGCTTCAGGTCGCGCATCACATCCTCGACGCTCTGGCCGCTGGCTTCGCGCGCCTTGACCAGTTGCGCGGCAATGGAAGTCAACAGCGACTGGCGATCCGTCTCGGCTGCGGGAGCCTCGGTTTCGAGAATTTCTTCGGGTTCGTTCGATGCGGGTTCAGTCATGGCAGGTGATCCAGTTCATCCTTGGCCCAGGCGCGGTCCATATCGTTGCCGGTCTTGTCGACAAAGGCCTGCAGTGCCTTGCGCGCCTCGGGCAGTTTTCCCTGCTTCTGGTACAGCTTGACCAGCAGTTCCACGGCCGCCTTGTCGTCCGGCTGGTTGCGCAACATGGTCTGCAGCAGCGCCTCGGCATAGTTGAATCGCTCGTAGCGGATGTAGGCCTGTGCCTCTTTCAGCTGCGGCAGCGGGTTTCCGGGTATGAATGTGCCGGCCTGGCGGTAGGCCGAGATGGCTTCATTGAATTTGTTCTGCTCCAGCAGCGCATCGCCCAGGTTCATGTAGGCGAGATGCTGGTTCGGGTAGCGTGGATCGGTCAGCGCCTGCCGGGCTTCGGATTCGGCATCCTTGTAGCGTTTCATCTGCAGCAGCAGGCTGGCGTAGTTGTTGTGCGTGGCCGGGGAGTCGGATTTCAGGCGCAGCGATTTGCGGTAAAGCTTGTCCGCCTTGTTCAGATCGCCGCGCAGCCGCCAGGCGTAAGCCAGCGCATCCTGCACTTCCGGCTGATCGGGAAGGTCCGCGTCGGATTGCATCAGCTCGTCGAAGGCCTTCGGCAGCAAGCCCTTGTTGAGGGCGTCGATGCCCAGTTCGTAGTGGATTTTCGCCTTTTTCTGCTGTGCGGCATTGCTAGCCTTTCCGGCACAGCCGGTCAGCAGCAGGGCGAAGGCCAGCAGCAGATTCAGGGACACGTGCTTCATAGGAATCGCTCCACAATGGCATGGATGG
>DATLWR010000122.1:0-2494 GCA_035576205.1 Mariprofundaceae bacterium | reverse complement strand
TGCGATATCAAGTCGACCGCCCTGCTCGGCACGGTGCTCGGCCGGCTGGAGGTGCAGCGCCGCGGCATTGACGAGGCGTTCTGGCTCGATACGCACGGCCATGTGCTCGAGGGCTGCTCGACCAACGTCTTCGCACTGATCGCGGGCAGGCTCGTCACCCACCCGCTCGATACACACGTGCTGGGCGGCATCACCCGCGACATGGCGATCCGGCTGGCCGGAGAGCACGGCATCACGGTCGAGGAGCGCCCGTGGAAACTCGATGAGCCAGGGCTCACCGAGTGCATGATGACCAGCACCACCACGGCGGTCATCCCGGTCACCCATGTCGACGGCCGGGCGATCGGCGACGGCCGCCCCGGCGACTTCACCCTGGCGCTCAGGGGCTGGATGCTGGACGAATTCGATACGATGCGCAGGCAGGAAACCGCATGAAACAGGACAAGCAGCGGCCGCCGATCGGCGGCGTGCTGTTCGACATGGACGGCACGCTGGTCGATGCCTTCGGCCCGATCATCTATGCGCTGAACCGCACGCTGGCCTCGTTCGGCAAGCCGGAGATGGACGATACCGCCGTGCGGCGACATACCGGCCGCGGCGAATCGAGCATCACCACCCTGTTCGGCGACGACCGCCAGGAGGCGATCCGGCGCTATCTCGAGTTCCACGACGAACGGCTCTTCGACCTGGCCCCGATGCCGGGCGCCGAGGCGCTGCTCGGCCGCCTCAAGTCGCTCGCCCTGCCCGTCGCCGTCGTCACCAGCAAATCGCAGTCGCGTGCCGAGCTGCAGCTGGCGCATCTGGGCTGGCAGCACTATTTCGGCACCATCATCGGCATGCAGGACGGCAGGCGCCAGAAACCCGACCCGCACACGCTGGAGATGGCCTGTACCGAACTCGGTATCGTTCCTGCCGAAGCGCTGATGATCGGCGACGGCACCGCCGACATGCAGGCTGCCCGCAATGCCGGCATGCGTGCCGTCGGGCTGACCGGCCATTTCACGGCCGAGGAGCTGCAGGCCGCCGGCGCCGAGCACTGTTTTTCGAATCTGGGAGAAATCGACGCATGGCTGAGCGCGACATGGCTGAACGAGCCGACACACTGATCCGTTTCCTGCTGCCGGAGGCGCACAGCCGCGGCGCCATCATCCGCGCCGGCCATATCGTCGGCGAAGGCGCCCGCCTGCACGGCCTGGCCGATGAGCCGGCCGGACTGTTCGGCCAGGCGCTCATCGCTTCCATCCTGCTGCTTTCCATCAGCAAGGGCGGCATCCGCCAGGTACTGCAGCTCGATGCCTCGCCCGCCCATCCCGAGGCGCCGATCCAGCGCCTCTTGGTCGAGGCCCGCGCCGGCGAGGTGCGCGGCTACCTGAACTGGCAGGAGCAACATACCGCCATGCGCGAAGCGCACGGTGCCGGCATGCGCGCCTGGATGGGCAGCGACGTACGCCTCTCCACCGTACGCGATCTCGGCTTCGGCCAGCCCTACATCTCCACCATCGCCCACGACTCCGATTATCTGGCCGACTACCTGGTCCATTACCTGGCGCAGTCGGTGCAGGTGCATGCCGACATCATCCTGTTTGGCGATCTCGGCATCATGATCGAGGCGATGCCGGGCGCCGACGAGGAGCACTGGTTTGCCGCCGTCTCCGCCATGGCCGCCATCCCCGACGAGGCGCTCGGCAGCCGCAGCCCCGCGGCCCTGCTGGAACACTTCGCCGGCCTCGGCTGCAAGGTGGTCGGCGAAGACACCTATGCCTATGTCTGCCACTGTTCGCCCGAAAGCATGGCTAACGCACTGCTGCAGATGGGGGCGGAGCATCTGGAAGGGCTCGCCGACGACGCCGGCCGCATCACCGTCACCTGCCAGTACTGCAACCGCCAGTATGCGGTCGAGGCGCCGACGGAGTAGAGCGTCCGGCGGGGTGGAAATTCTTCGCCGCCCCGCTTTCCATGCCATGGTTGCATGTCACCCGCGACTGATCTAATAATCCGGGAGTGCGTTGTGCTGCATGTCACGATCCGGCCGGGCACGAAATAACCAAGCAAGGAGCGCACAGATGGCTGAGTCCGGCAAACTGACCAAGGAATTCCTGAACACCATGGCCAAGGGCCTGGGAGTAAAAAACATTACCAAACTGAAGAAGGCTGAACTGATTCATGCCATCCAGACCGCCGAGGGGCACGCGCCCTGCTTCGGCCGCATTCCGGATTGCCAGGTCTCGCCCTGCCTGTTCCGCGGCGAATGCATCGGCTGACCGGCATCACCCGACCATAAAAAAAGCGGCCCGCGGGCCGCTTTTTTATATCAGGGCACCGAAACGGCGATCAGAGCTTGCCGGCCTCGGCTGCCAGGTACTCGGCCACACCTTCGGCGGTCGGGCGCATGCCCTTCTCGCCCTTGTTCCAGCCAGCCGGGCAGACCTCGCCGTGCTCCTCGGTGAACTGCAGCGCGTCGACCATGCGCAGCATCTCGTCGACGTTGCGGCCC
>DATLWR010000121.1:0-21300 GCA_035576205.1 Mariprofundaceae bacterium | reverse complement strand
CCTATGTGTTGTCGGCGGTAGCGGGTTTGTCGGACGCGCCATCGTCCAGGAAGCGGTCCGACGGGGGCATCAGGTGACGGTCGCCTGCCGTCATCCGGAGCGGTCGCGTGAACTGATCAATGAGGGTGTGCGGCTGGTGCGTGCCGACATCGTTGACGGGCGCGGTCTGGATGAGGCGATCCGCGAAGCCGATGTCGTCATCAATCTTGTCGGCCTGCTGTTCGAGAAGGGGCGTTATACGTTCGATGCAGCGCACGTGCACGGAACCGATCATGTGCTGGCGGCTTGCAAGCAGGCGGGTGTCAAACAGTACCTGCATATGAGCGCATTGGGCGCCGGAGAGGTGCCGGCCAGCAAGTATTCTCGCACCAAGGGTGAGGCCGAAGGCCATGTTCGTCAGTCGGGCCTGAACTGGACGATTTTCCGTCCCTCCATTATCTACGGTGCCGGCGACTCCTTTTTCAACAAGTTCAAGGCCATGAGCTCGACATTGCCAGTCTTTCCGGTGATCGCCGGGGAGACGCGTTTCCAGCCGGTATGGGTGGAGGACGTGGCCCGGGCCTTCATCATGGCGATTGGCAGCCGGCATGTGAGTGGCCAGACCTACGAACTCGGCGGGCCGGTGCAATATTCGTTCAGGGAACTGCTCGAATTGCTGATGGGCGAGTTGGGGCGCAAACGCTGGCTCGTGCCGATGCCGATGTTTGCGGCGCGCCTGCTGGCAATATTCGGCCAGTTTTTGCCGACGCCGCCACTGACGCCGGATCAGCTGGTATTGCTGCAGCACGATAACGTAGTGAAAGGCAAGGCCTTCCCCATCCTGTTCGGCAAAGCTGCGGCGCTCGAAGACATCTTGCCGACCTATATCCATGGTTCACAGGCCCATCTCATGCAGCAGACATTTGATGGTGCGCGGCGCAACTACCGCAAGGGCGGCCTTTGAACGCTGTCACGGCACTTGCCATTGTCGGCGCCTACCTGCTGGGAGCCATTCCGTTCGGGTTGCTGTTTTCCAAATTGCTGACCAATCGCGATCCGCGTGAATTCGGCAGCGGCAATATCGGTGCGACCAATGCAATGCGTACTGGTGGAAAACTTGTCGGGGCGCTTACCCTGCTGGCCGATATCGGCAAGGGGGCCTTGGCGGTCGGTCTGGCGGTTGCATTGGCAGTGCCGGAATGGCTGATTGCCGCGATTGCACTGGCTGCGTTTCTTGGCCATATCTTTCCGGTCTATCTCAGGTTCAAGGGTGGCAAGGGTGTTGCCACGATGTTCGGCGTGATGTTGCCGTGGCAGCCATGGCTGGCGGTGCTGGCATTTGCGATCTGGCTGGCTGCCTTGAAGCTTGGGCGTTATGTCTCGCTGGCGTCGATTCTCGCCGGCCTGTCGCTGCCAGTGGCCGGCTGGCTGCTGCACGTGTCACCGGCATGCATGGTCGCCAGCCTGCTGTTCGCGCTGCTGATGACCTGGCGGCATGAGGGCAATATCCGGCGCTTGCTCGCCGGCACCGAGCCGAAGAGTGGTGGCAAATCGTCCGAAGCACGGTTGCAAGGCCAATAGAACTATGCCATTCTTTGATAAATTCGAGGGTTAGGCCGGGAGGCTACGATGAAACTTCAACAATTTGCCGTGATCGCCTTTGTTGCTTCGCTTTTTCTGGCGGTGCCCGCGCTGCAGGCTGACGAGTTGTCCATGCAGCAAACGGTGACAGAGGATGATCTGAAGCCGAATCTGCCGCAGCCCTATATCGTAAAGAAAGGTGATACGCTCTGGGATATCGCCAACTACTTTTTCAAGGATCCGCAACACTGGATCAAGATCTGGGAACGCAATCTCTACATCACGAATCCTGACCTGATCTATCCGGGCAACGAAATCTGGTTTGATGGCCGGCTGGCGAAAGAGGGGAAGGCAGGTGGACTGACAACCGTTCGTCCGGTTCCGCAGGTGGTCGTCAAGCCGGTCGAGAAGCTGGAGCCGAAGATCGATCCGACGCTGTTCCTGACAGCGCTGAAAAGGCAGGACTTCATTCGGCCGGAAGATATGAAAGGGGTCGGTCATATTCTTGATTCCCAGGAAGAGCGTGTTAATTACGGCGCCAACGACCATCTGTACCTGAAGCTGGATGTGCCGGCCGCGGAAGGCGATGTTTTCGATGTGTTCCGTACCGGTGATCCGGTACACGATCCGAAGACCGGCAGGCTTGTTGGCTACCTGGTCAATCATCTGGGGCAGGTTGAGATCACGTCGAATACCGATGGTGTCTATCGGGGAGTCGTCCTGACCTCCTTCGAGGAGATGTCGCGTGGTGATCGGCTGAAGCCGGCCAAGAAGATCAATCCGCGTGTACAGCCGAGCTATCCGCCGGGCAATATTGCCGGTTCCATCATGTATATCCGCAACGACGCCGCCGAGGCTGGGCAGAACCAGGTCGTCGGTATCAATCTGGGCGCAAAGGATGGCATGAAGCCGGGTACGGAGCTGTCGGTTCATCGTGCCGGCCGAAAGGTAAAAGACAAGGTGACCGGCAAGATCGTTGTGCTTCCGGAAGAGAAGATCGGCGAACTGATGGTGCTGGTGCCGCAGGAGAATGCTTCCATTGCGCTGATAACCATGTCCACTGGCGCGATCAATATCGGCGATTCGGTTCGGAACCAGGCAAGTCGCTAACCTAACAAGTCTGGCCAACCGCTTCCGTTTCGGTTGACGGATGCAAGAAGCGGCGACGTTATGGCTCCGTCTCTTGCTGGCGCGTGGTGTCGGGCCGGTCAGCGGGCGAGAACTGGTGCGGGCATGCGGATCGATCGAGGCACTGTGGAAGACTCCACCGCAGGCATTACTGAAAATCGACGGCGTAGGGCCCCGTATTGCGGAGGCCATCGCCGGGGTAAAGGTTGCAGAGGTCGAGCGGATTGCTGCGCTTTGCCGGCAGCACGACATATCCGTCCTGAGTTCCGATGATGACGGTTATCCACCACTGCTTGCCGAAACAAACGATGCGCCGCTGCTGCTGTTCGTGCGCGGCGATCCGACAAACCTGCAACGATTGCCGATGCTGGCGGTGGTGGGCGCACGCAAGGCCAGCCGCGAAGGCAGTCTGATCGCACGGCGCTGGAGCCGCTATTTTTCGGAGCGAGGCGTGACGATCGTCAGCGGTATGGCCTACGGGATCGATGCTGCGGCGCATGGCGGTGCGCTTGAGGGTGATTCGCCGACCATTGCGGTGTTGGGGGCAGGACTGGCATCGAGATTTACCGACGAGCAGCAGCGCCAGATCGTGGCGGTTTGCCGCAACGGTTGTGTGGTCAGCGAGTTTCTGCCGGAAATGGAAGCCCGGCCCGAACACTTCCCGCGCCGCAACAGGATCATTGCTGCACTTTCCCAGGCGACCCTGGTCGTGGAGGCCGATGTCCAGTCCGGTTCGCTGATCACCGCACGTTTTGCAGCCGACTATGGCCGGGATGTTTTTGCGGTACCCGGCTCCGTCTTGGGAGAGAATCATGCCGGCTGCCACCAGTTGATTCGCGACGGCGCAATGCTCGCCGAATCTGCCGAGCAAGTGCTGCGGGAACTCGGCTGGGGCGATGGCGTGGCGGCCAAGGCGGAGTACTCTCCCGTCAGTGAGGAGGAGAAGAACATGCTGCAGGCGCTTGTTGCAGGGCCACTGCATGTGGACATGCTGGCAGAAACTTGCGGGTTGACCCTGCCTCAGCTTTCGCCCATCTTGCTCGCCCTTGAGCTGCAGGGGGTCGTCGAACGGCTGCCCGGAAGCCGTTATCTACTGGCTGTGGAGTTGCGAGAATCATGAGTGCTGTGGTCGTGGTGGAGTCCCCCGCCAAGGCGAAAACCATCGAAAAATATCTGGGCAAGGGCTACAAGGTGCTGGCTTCCTATGGCCACGTTCGAGCCTTTCCGAAGAAGGATGGCTCGGTCGACCCCGATCATGATTTTGCCATGCGCTACCAGATCATCGAGGACAAGAAAAAGCGCCTGGATGCCATCGACAAGGCGTTGCAGAAGGCCGATACCCTGATCCTGGCGAGCGATTTGGATCGCGAGGGAGAGGCGATTGCCTGGCACGTTGCCGAGGTGCTGCGCGAACGCGGCTCGCTGGAAGGGAAAAGGATTCAGCGCATTACCTTCAACGAGATCACCAAGAAGGCCATCGAACAGGCGATCAGTCACCCGACCGAGGTCAACATGCGGCTGGTCGATGCCCAGCAGGCGCGCAGCGCGCTCGATTATCTGGTCGGTTTTACACTGTCACCGCTGTTGTGGCGAAAGGTGAAGACCGGCCTGTCGGCTGGACGCGTGCAGTCGGTGGCATTGCGCCTGATTTGCGAGCGGGAAGCGGAAATCCGCGCCTTCACGCCGAAAGAGTTCTGGACCATCGAGGCCGAATGCAAGGCACCGGCAGGAGCCTTTGGTGCCCGTGTGCAGGCCCTGAAAGGCGAAGCTCTGGGCAAGTTCGCCATCACCGATGGCGTGCATGCCAACATGCTGGCACGCAACGTCGAGGCAGGCAGCTTCGTTGTCGACAGTGTGGAGAAGAAGCAGGCCAAGCAGCAGCCGGCACCGCCTTTCATCACCTCGACGCTGCAGATGGATGCCGCCCGCAAGCTCGGCTTCACGGCGCGCAAGACCATGCAGGTGGCACAGAACCTCTACGAAGGCGTCGATCTGGGCGGCGAGCGCGTCGGCCTGATTACCTACATGCGAACCGACTCGGTGTCGCTGGCCGCCGATGCACTGGACGAGATCCGTGCCGAGATCGGCAAGCAGTATGGCAAGGAATATCTGCCGGCCAAGGCGCGCGTCTTCAAGACCAAGAGCAAGAATGCCCAGGAGGCACATGAGGCGATCCGGCCGACCAGTGCGGCACGCACGCCGGAGAGCCTGCAGGGCGTGCTGGAACCGGATGCGGCCCGGCTGTATGCCCTGATCTGGCAACGTGCCATGGCCTGCCAGATGGAAGCGGCGGTTCTCGATCAGGTCCGTGCCGATATGGTGAGCGGCGATCTGACCCTGCGAGCCACTGGCTCCACGCTGGCCTTCGACGGCTTCCGCCGCGTGTACATGGAAGGCCGCGACGAACCCGATAACGAGAATGAGGAGCGGATGCTGCCGCAGCTTGCTGAGGGCGATCGGGTTGAGGTGAAGCGCGCCGATGCCAGACAGCACTTCACCGAGCCGAAGCCACGCTTTTCCGAGGCGACGCTGGTGAAGGAGCTGGAGGCGCACGGCATCGGCCGTCCGTCTACCTATGCATCGATCCTGAACGTGTTGCGCGAACGCGACTACGTACAAATGGAGAAGCGCCGCTTTGTGCCAACCGATACCGGCGAGTGGGTGAACAAATACCTGACCGAGAATTTCGCCAATATCGTTGAGCCGGATTTCACCGCCCGCATCGAGGATCAGCTCGATTCGGTGGCGAACGGCGATCTGGACTGGAAGCCTTTGTTGCGCGCTTTCTGGGATCCGTTCAAGGCGAAGGTCGACGAGGCGGCGAATGCCAAACGACCGACGGAAGTCACGGATGAGGCTTGCCCGGAATGCGGCAAGCCGCTGGCGATCAAGCTTGGCAGATACGGAAAGTTCCTTGCCTGTACCGGTTATCCGGCGTGCAAGTATTCGCGGCCGCTGGGAGACAATGGAAAGGCCGAGGCCGAAGAACCGGTGCTCTCCGACCAGAAGTGCGACAAGTGCGGTGCCCCGATGGCGATCAAGCAGGGGCGCTTCGGCAAGTTCCTCGGCTGCACCAACTATCCGACCTGCAAGAACATTCAGCCGCTGGAGAAGCCGAAGGATACCGGCATCACCTGCCCGGAATGCGGCAAAGGGACGTTCCTGGAGAAGAAATCTCGACGCGGCAAGGTTTTCTACTCCTGCTCAGCCTATCCGAAGTGCAAGAACGCCTTGTGGAACAAGCCGGTGGACCGGCCCTGCCCGGCCTGCGGCGCACCGTTCGTGACCGAGAAGGTGACCAAGCGCAATGGCACAGAGCATGTCTGCGTGGCTGAGGGGTGCGGCTGGAAAGAGCAGGTGGCGACGCCCGAGGCGGCCTGAGCTTTGGCCCGTATCCGAACCGGCAGCCTCAGCGACCTCGAACAGGTCTACCGGCTGAACCGCGAGGTGTTTCCCGAGGCCTGGTCGTATGACGGGCTGGCGCTGGCACTGGCCGACGACTACCTGCTGCTGGTGGCCGAGACGGCAGGGGAAGAGGGGTACAATTTTGCCGGCTACCTGCTCAGCCACGACGTTATCGACGAGACCCACGTCATGCAGGTGGCGGTGCGGCCGGAATTCAGGCGGCAGGGGATCGCGCGCGAGTTGACCCTGGCGCTCTGTGCTTTGAAATCGGTGGATGGCATCCAGACGGTGCTGCTGGAGGTTCGCGCATCCAATCTGCCCGCCCGCCATCTCTACGCTTCACTCGGATTTCACGAGATCGGTTTCAGGCCTCGCTACTACATCCCGGCACCGGGTCAGAGCGAGCGCGAGGACGCCATTCTGATGAGTATGCCGCTGGGCGAATCGCCGATCCGTTACCAGATCAGCCGGTAATCCGATTCGAAGTACATCTCGCGTCCCGACAACGGGTCTCGGAACGACAGCCGCTTGGCCAGCAGTTGCAGCGGATTGGAAAAGTCCGGCCGCTCCGAGGGTGGAATGAAATCGGGATAGAAACAGTCGTTGAGAATGTGTGAACCGAGCAGGCCGAGATGCAGTCGTAGCTGATGGGTCTTGCCGGTCAGTGGTTCCAGTTCGAATTTGACGAGGTCGCCGCGTTTCTCGATCAGCCTGACTGTGGATCGGGCATTGATTTCACCGGGCACATTGGCGAAGCGCAGCCATGGTTCGCCGCGCTCGATACGGCTTTCGATCAGCCATTCGTGCTGTGCCGGGTCGGCAGGCGGGGTGGCGATGGCTTCGTATTGCTTATGAATGTTCCCATGGCGGAACAGATCGAAATAGGGATGGCGGGCATCCTTCTGCACCGTGAACAGCACCAGCCCGGCCGTCTCGCGGTCCAGTCGGTGAACCGGCACGAGATCGGGGTTGCCTGTCCGGAGTCGCAGCCGATGCAGCAGGCATTCGTTGACGTAGTTGCCGGAGGGCGTCACCGGCAGGAAGTGCGGCTTGTCGGCGACCAGAATCGCATCGTCCTGATACAGTATCCGCTCCTCGAACGGAATCTTCGGCTCGTGGCGGATTTCTCGGAAATAGCGCAGCCGGGCGTTGATCCGGTAGAGTGTGCGTTCATCGACGATATGGCCGCGTTCATCGCTGATTTTTCCGTTCCGCAGCCGCTCCTGCCAGATATCGCGGCCGACGTTCGGAAAGCGCCGGTCGAGGAAGTCGAGCAACGATGGCAAGGGCGTCTCCAGCTTTGGGAGCGTGATGTACGAAGGCGTCGGCGCAGTACTATGAAAGTCGGACATCGGCGTAAATTCGATGTCCCGCTCCAGGCGGTCAAGCGGCAAAATGACCCTCGGCGTTGTGCCGGATAGGCCCGAATGCCTTGTGATTGCTTGCCTTTCGGTCGGCATGGTTCTAAGGTCCGCAGTCCCATTTTGACAGGAGTGTTGTCCAACCATGAAAATGACCGGAGCTGAAATCTTCGTTGAGTGCCTCAAGCGCGAGAACGTCGATACCATCTTCGGCTATCCGGGTGGCGCGGTCCTGCATATTTACGATGCCATTTTCAAGCAGGATCATTTCAAGCACTACCTCGTTCGCCATGAGCAGGGTGCCCTGCATGCCGCCAACGGTTATTCCCGTACCTCCGGCAAATGCGGCGTGGCGCTGGTAACTTCCGGCCCGGGTGCCACCAATGCGGTGACGGGCCTGGCCGACTCCTATGCCGATTCGATCCCGACCGTCTGCTTCTCCGGCCAGGTCGCCTCGCACCTGATCGGCGGCGATGCCTTCCAGGAGGCGGATGTTGTCGGCATCACCCGTTCGGCGACCAAGCATAACTTCCTGGTCAAGCGGGTCGAGGATCTGGCACTGATCATCCGCCAGGCTTTCCATATCGCCACGACCGGTCGTCCAGGCCCGGTGCTGGTCGATATCCCGAAGGATATCACCATCGCCGAGTGCGAATTCGTCTGGCCGGAAAAGATCGACATGCGTTCCTATCAGCCGGTGACCCACGGTCATCCGGGCCAGATCAAGCGCGCCGTCAAGGCCATGCTCGAGGCCAAGCGCCCCGTCCTCTATACCGGCGGCGGTGTCGTCGGTTCGCACGGCGCTGCACCACTGCTGCGCGAGCTTTCACATGCGCTCAATGCGCCGGTCACCAACACGCTGATGGGTCTGGGCGGCATGCCGCATGACGACGAGCATTTCCTCGGCATGCTCGGCATGCACGGCACCTATGAGGCCAACATGGCGGTCTCCCATTGCGATCTGCTGGTCGCCATCGGCGCCCGCTTCGACGATCGTGTGACCGGCAAGCTGGAGGCCTTCGCTCCCGATGCGAAGGTTATCCATATCGACGTCGATCCGTCGTCGATCTCGAAGAACGTTTTCGCCCACCTTCCGATCGTCGGTGATGTCGCGGTGGTCCTGAAGCAGCTGCTGGAAGAGATCGCCCGCAAGGATGCGGCTCCCGATGCCGAGGCACTCAAACTCTGGTGGGAGCAGATCGCTGAATGGCGTGCGAAGGAGTCGCTCTCCTTCGTGCAGCCCGCCGATGGCCCGATCAAGCCGCAGACCGTCATTCGCAAGGTCCACGAAAAAACGCACGGTAACGCCATCGTCTCCACCGACGTCGGCCAGCACCAGATGTGGACGGCCCAGCATTACGGCTTCAACAAACCCAACCGCTGGCTTACCTCCGGAGGGCTCGGCACGATGGGCTACGGTCTGCCAGCCGCCATTGGTGCGCAGGTGGCCAATCCCGGTGAAAAGGTCGTGCTGTTTACCGGCGATTCGTCGATCCAGATGTGTTCGCAGGAATTCTCGATGGCCTTCCAATACAACCTGCCGGTCGTCGTCATCATTCTGAACAACGGTTATATGGGCATGGTCCGGCAGTGGCAGGAGATGTTCTACGAATCGCGTTATTCGCACTCCTATTTCGAATCGCTGCCCGACTTCGTCAAGCTGGCCGAGGCCTATGGTGGCATCGGCATCCGCGTCGACCGCCTCGAGGAGCTCGATGCGGCGCTCGATCGCGCGTTGAGTGTCGATGACCGCTTTGTCATCGTCGATGTGGCTGTTTCCAAGGAAGAGAACGTCTTCCCGATGGTTCCGGCGGGTGCTGCGCTGAACGAGATGGTGCTGTCATGAGGCATACGATCACGATTCTGGTCGAGAACGAATTCGGCGTGCTGACGCGTGTCGCCGGTCTCTTTTCGGCGCGCGGCTATAACATCGAGAGCCTGAATGTGGCGCCGACCATGGACGAGACGGTCAGTCGCATGACGCTGGTCACCCGCGGTGACGAACGCGTCATCGAGCAGATCAAGAAGCAGCTAAACAAGCTCATTCCGGTCATCAAGGTCGAGGATATCTCGCATCTGGTGCATCTGGAGCGCGAGATGCTGCTGGTCAAGGTGGCGACCACCGCCAAGACACATGCCAAGGTCGTGAAACTGGCCGAGGATATTCGTGCCAAGATTGTCGATCAGGCTGAGGCCAAATATATCATCATCGAGCTGACCGGTACTTCCGAGAAGCTGGATAACTTCCTCAAGACGCTGGAGCCGTACGGGATCATCGAGATCACCCGTACCGGTTCGGTCGGCATGCGCCGCGGCGCCAAGGGCTTTGTCGTCGACAGCTGACGCTGTCCCACTCTGAAATTGAAAGCCCCGGCAGTCTTACTGACCGGGGCTTTTTGTTGCCTGCCGACACAATGCCTTTGTCACATCAATCGTTTTGAAGAGGCCTCAGGGTTCCGCTCCGGCACAACCTCTTGAATCATGATGAATAGTTGAAAAGGATGGTCTACAGATGCAACACCTGACGCACAGATTCATTCGCAGATCGGCCAAGCCTGTCACGATCATGTTCACCGACATCGTCGATTCGACCCGCTATTGGGATGTGGCAGGGGACCTGCAAGGCCGGATGATGGTGAACCAGCATAACCGGCTTGCCTTTCCCGTGATCAGGAAATTCAAGGGCAGGATCATCAAAACCATCGGCGATGCCGTCATGGCATCTTTCGATTCGCCTGAAAATGCCCTTTGTGCTGCCATCGGTATTCAGCAGGCGCTGGCCGAGTACCGAACCAGAAACGAGAATTTCCATCTGCAAATCAGAATCGGCATCCATACGGGGAAAGCGCTCGTTGAAAAAGCGGATGTTTTCGGTGATACGGTCAATATCGCCGCTCGCGTGGAGGCAGAGACGGCGGCGAATGAGATTCTCATCTCGAAAGCAACCAAGGATAAGATCGAGTCCGATCAGTATGCATTAACCCGCAAGACCAGTTTTATTCCGAAAGGAAAAACTGAGGAAATCTCCGTTTACAAGTGCAACTGGGAAACGCTGCCAAGCCAGATCGAAGGCATCGATTTCGATGCCATCCTGCCGCTGCTGGCGCAGCAACGAGAGGAAATCCTCATTCAAATCGCCGCGGTGGTCGGCCTGCTTTATTACCTCATCCACAACTACTTGCGCTACCTGCTCGCCGATCAGGAGTTCGTCTATCTCATGTCGTTCAGTCCGCAGAAAATGATGATCAATCACCCTGTCGTCACCGGACTGCTCATCATCGCTGCAGTTGCACTGATACGTTCGATGAAATATCTCACGGTGGTGCCCATTCTACCTTTCCGTATCCTCAAGATTGGCTTCGGGTACGCCGTTGCGTTTGCCGTCGTGCTCGTATCGTTGACGGTGTTGCCCGCCGAATACACCGGAAACAGCCGTGAGATCTTTCACGAATCCAAGCACCTGTTCGTGAAGGTTCTGCAGGACAATGCCAACATCCGGCTGGAGCCTTCTCTCAAATCGAAAGTGGTTGATCAGGCTGATGACGGTGATCTTTTCTTGCTGGCGGATGTGCGCGAAGGCAAAAAAGTAGTGTGGAATAAAATCCTGATCGGCTACGAGGAATATGGATGGATTGCGCGAGCGATCCCTCCTTCGTTCGGCGTGGCTGAAGAGCGGCTAACCATTACGAACAAGCACTATTTCAAATACCTCGATGTTTATGCCTTGCTGGCCGGACTCGTCGGTGCCATATGGGGGCTGTTCAGTTTTTCGGTCAGGCCTCTCTAAAATGAATCAGCTGCAGAGCCTCGGCAACGGTCAGGAACGAACCAAGAATCAGGTAGTTGCCTGAAGGATTTCCCCCCAGCTCGCTGGTTAGCGCCTCGGTGACTGTCGGATAGCCGGCATCAAAGACCGATTCATCCGCGCCGACAACACGCTTGGCGCACTGCCTGAAAAGCGGGATGCATTCCCGAAGGTCGCGATCCTCGCGGGTAAAGACCATGACCGTGTCGAGGTTCAGTCCCTTCAGTGTCGGCAGCAGAGCTTCGACGGCATGGCGGTTATGCGCCGCATCCAGCCACAGGTCGGCCTCACGGTAGCGCAGATGCTGCAATCTGCCAGCCACGCGAGTGTCGGCAATCGCCCGGTGCAACGTTTCGCGATTGCCGGTGATTGTGCCTTCGTTCAACAACGTTTCGGCCGCCGCCTTGGCGAGCGATGCGTTGAGCTGCTGGTGAGCGCCGGCCATGGCGAGATCGTCCCAGTGCGAAGGCGTGATGAAGCGGAGCGCCGGATTGGCGTGCTGCAATACTTCGGCCACTTCCGGCGGTTGAGGGGCCGATAGCGACCAGCGGCAGCCGTTCATGACATGGGCTTTTTCGCCGGCGATCTGCGCCAGGGAATCGCCGAGCCAGGCCTGATGGTCGAGCCCGATCGGCGTGATCAGCGCCATGTCGGCCGGGACTGCAGTGGTGGCATCGAGCCGCGCACCCACACCGGCCTCGAGAATCTCGGCATCCACCTGCGCCTTACTGAAGATGTCCAGTGCCGCGGCGGTCGCCATCTCGAAGTAGGAGGCACCGGTGGCCAGGGCTGCCGGCATCAGCTTTTCGATGCTCGCCAGGATTTGCGCATCCGGAACCGGGACGGAATTGATGCGGATGCGCTCGTTGAAGGCGAGCAGGTGCGGCGAGGTGTAGAGACCGACCTTCAGCCCGGCGGCCTTGAGTGCCGCGGCCAGCATGTGGGATGTGGAACCCTTGCCGTTGGTACCGGCAACCCTTACGCGAAGGCGCGGCCGGAATGCCGGCAGTGTGGCGAGCAGCGCCTGCATGCGCGCATGCCCAGGCCGGTAGTCACGATCGGCCGTGCGCTGGCCGAGTTGCTCGAGCCACGCCGCGATGTCGGCCGGCTTGTCCGACATGGATTAGCGGCTGGCTTGGCGGTAGGGGCGGGAGCTGAGGCTGCGCAGCAAGGTGTTGAGGTAGTCGCGCAATTCGCGGCGGTCGACCACAGCATCGATCAGGCCATGGGAGAGCAGGAATTCCGAACGCTGGAAGCCTTCGGGTAGCTTTTCGCCCACCGTCTCCTGGATCACGCGCGGGCCGGCGAAACCGATCAGGGCATTCGGCTCGGCGAGGATGATATCGCCCAGCCAGGCCACCGAGGCCGAGACGCCGCCCATGGTCGGATCGGTCAGCAGGCAGATAAACGGCAGCCTGGCATCGTGCAGTTTGTTGACGACAGCCGAGGTCTTGGCCATCTGCATCAGTGAAAGGATGCCCTCCTGCATGCGGGCGCCGCCCGAGGCTGTGACCAGCAGGTAAGGGCAGTTGCGCTCCAGCGCACGCTCCATGCCGCGCACGATCTTTTCGCCGACCACCGAGCCCATGCTGCCGCCCATGTAATCGAACTCGAAAATCGATACGGAGACGGTGCGGCCGTGGATGTCGCCCAGATAGTTGTGCAGGGCATCGTTGGCGCCGGCCTTCTTTTCGGCTTCCTTCAGTCGATCCTTATAGCGCTTCTTGTCCTTGAAGGAGAGCGGATCGGCAGAGCGGATACCGGTGTCGAGCTCTTCCCAGGTGTTCGGGTCGAACAGGAAGCCGGCGCGTTCATTGGCCTGGATACGCAGGTGGTGGGCGCATTTTGGGCAGACCATGTCGCTGCGGCCCAGTTCCTTGTTGTAAAGCGTCTCCCCACAACCCGGGCATTTGATCCAGATGCCTTCCGGGGTGCCCGAGTCCTTCGCGCGAAGGACGTTCTTCGGGGTTTCGATCAGACGTGTAATCCAGCTCATAAGGGTTCTTCTATTTGCCTCGTTTCAGAATAACAGTTCGTCGACCTGCGTCAGCATGCGCAGGTGGCGAACGTTCAGTTTTTCGATCTGTACCGTCATGATGTTCAGACTTTCGGGCTTCATGTGGTAGAGATAGATCGGCACATCGCCCAGGCCGTTGAACTTGGAAAGCTCCTGCATCAACCCTTCCGGCGTCAGGTGGCCGCTGACCTGGGCCAGTTTGCTGTACTCGTTCGGGAACGAGCAGTCGACGATGATACCCTTCAGGTTCGGCTGCCGGTTGGCGATCTCCCAGATGCGGTCGGTACTGCCGGTATCGGCCGTATAGATGAACTGCATGCCGTTCTGCTCCAGCAGGAAGCCGGTACATGGCACCGGATGGTTGACCGGGATGGGGGTGATGCGAACGCCATCGACTTCCACGGTCACTTCGGGTTGCACCTCGCTCATGCGCAGGATGGCGTCCTCGGCGGTCGGGATTTGCGTGAAGTCCGGCCATACCTTGTTGTTGAGGAAGTGCTCGCGCAGTACCTCGAGGCTTTCTGGCAGGCTGTGGATGGTGATGCTGCGGTTCATGCTGGCGCCGCCCAGCCGTTTCAGCGAGCGGTTATCGGCCAGGAAGGCGATATCCTTGATATGGTCCAGGTGCGTGTGCGACAGGAAGATGTGGCGCACACCGTGCTGCTCTTCCAGCGACAATGCTTCGGTCGGGCTGCCGGCATCGAGCAGGATGGAGTCGTTGACGAGAAACGATGTCAGGTGAAACCCGAGCAGCTGCCCCCCGTAGCACCCCAATACCTTGATTCTCAATCCGATCCCCCTTGCCGGTTGATGCCGCGCCCGGAACCGTCAGGCAGCGACGGCTTGCCGCATCGCGATAGCTGAGGATGACACGCTATCCGCAATGGCACAAGCATTGCCAGCATTTTCGGCCACTTTCGAGACGAACAGGCTGCCGATCACGACACCGTCGGCGAAGGCGGCAACCTTGGTCGCCTGCTCGGCGGTCTTGATACCGAAACCGACGCAGATCGGCAGATCGGTGTGGCGGCGGATGGCTTCCAGCTGCCCACGCACCTTGTCGACATTGCCCATCTCCGCACCGGTGATGCCGGTCAGCGAGACGTAGTAGATGAAGCCGCTGGCCGCCCCGGCGACGAGCTTGATACGTTCTTCCGTCGAGGTCGGCGACAGCAGGAAGATCTGGTGCAGGCCGTGGCTACGGAAAGTTTCGGCACAGATGTCGGCCTCTTCGGGCGGGATGTCGACCAGCAGAACGCCGTCGGCGCCGGCCTTTGCCGCCTTGTCAGCGAAGGTGGAAAAGCCCATCGCATAGGGGGTGTTGGCGTAGCCCATCAGCACGATGCCGAGCTGCGGGTGCGCGGCACGGATCTTGGCGGTCAGCGCAAAGACGTCGCTGATATGGGTGCCGGAGGCGAGCGCCCGCTCGCTGGCCGCCTGGATCACCGGACCGTCGGCCATCGGGTCGGAGAAGGGCATGCCGATCTCCAGCACGTCGACCTGTTCGGCAAGCTTCATCAGCACCGTCTCGGATGTGGCGAGGTCCGGGTCGCCGGCGGTCAGGTAACCGACGAGCGCTGCCCGTTTCTCTGTCTTGCAGGTTGCGAATACGTTTTCCAGCCGGTTCATGCTTTCTCCCCGCTGCCGAGCAGGCGCATTACCGTGCCCATGTCCTTGTCGCCGCGGCCGGAGAGGTTGACCAGTACGATCTGGTCCCGGTTCATCCCGGCTGCGATGCGCATGCCGGCGGCCAGCGCGTGGCTCGATTCCAGTGCCGGGATGATGCCCTCGGCACGGGTCAGCCGCTGGAACGCCTCCAGCGCTTCGGCATCGGTGGCGCTGTCGAGCTCCAGCCGTCCGGCTTCGTGCATGGCGGCCAGTTCCGGGCCGACGCCCGGATAGTCGAGGCCGGCGGAGATGCTGTGGGTGCCCAGCACCTGGCCTTCGTCGTCTTCGAGCAGGTAGCTGAGCGAGCCGTGCAGGATGCCCGGCTTGCCGGCGGCGAGGGCTGCCGCATGTTCCGGGGTGTTCAGGCCGTGGCCGGCGGCTTCCACCGCGACCAGCCGGATATCGTCGTCCTGCAGCGGGTGCAGCAGGCCGATGGCATTGGAGCCGCCGCCGACACAGGCCACCGCCACGTCGGGCAGCCGGCCTGCCTGCGTGAGGCACTGCGCCCGCGCCTCCTGGCCGATGACGGTATGGAACTGGCGTACCATCAGCGGGAAGGGGTGTGGGCCGGCGGCGGTGCCGAAGATGTAGTAGGTGTCCTCGCAGGTGGCTACCCAGACACGCAGTGCCTCGTTGACCGCGTCCTTCAGGGTCGCCGTACCGGAATCGACCGGCACGACATTGGCTCCGAGCAGTTTCATGCGGAAGACGTTCGGTGCCTGCCGCTCGATATCCTCGCTGCCCATGTAGATGTCGCACTGCATCTTGAACATGGCGGCGACGGTGGCGGTGGCGACACCGTGCTGGCCGGCACCCGTTTCGGCGATCACCTTCTTCTTGCCCATGCGGCGGGCGAGCAGCCCCTGGCCGATGGTGTTGTTGATCTTGTGGGCGCCGGTATGGTTCAGGTCCTCGCGCTTGAGCCAGATCTGCGCACCGCCGACCTCCTCGGAGAGGTGGCGGGCATGGTAGAGCGGTGTGGCGCGGCCGACATAGTTCTGCAACAGGTGCAGCCGTTCCTCGTGGAAGGCCGGGTCGGCCCAGGCCTCGAAGAAGGCATCCTCGATCTCCTTGAGCGGTCGCATCAGCGTCTCGGCGGCGAAGCGGCCTCCGAAATGGCCGAAATGGCCGCGTGCGTCCGGTGCATGGCGAATGGTCAGATCATAATCGACAGGGGTTTTCAAACTCACTCCTTGGCAGGGCCGCGGCTCACGGCGGCGAAGAATTCGCGCATTTTTTTCAAGTCCTTGATGCCGGGCGCCGATTCGACGCCGGAGGATACATCCAGCGCAAACCATTGGCGAATGGCGAGTGCTTCCCGCACGTTGGAGGCATCCAGGCCGCCGGCCAGCGTCAGCGGATAATTGTGCTCGAAGCCCTGCAGCAGCGACCAGTCGAAGGTTTTGCCGGTGCCGCCGTAGACGCCGGGAGGCGCTTTCGCATCGAGCAGCAGCGGGCAGGGATAGCGCCTGGCGTTGGCTAGATCGTCGGGGCCGGCAACCGGGATCGCCTTCAACACGCGCCGGCGCTGCGCCTCGCAGAACTCCGGGGTCTCATCGCCATGCAGCTGCACGACACCGAGCGGCACGGTTTTCAGCACTTCGGCGATGTAGGCTTCGCTCGGATTGACGAACAGGCCGACCGCCGAGACGAAGGGTGGCAGCTGCCGGATGATGGCCGCCGCCTTCGCGGGCTCGATGAAGCGCGGCGACTTGTCGTAGAAGACGAAGCCGACGGCATCGGCACCGAGGCTGGAGGCAGCCAGCGCATCCTCGAGGCGGGTGATGCCGCAGATCTTGATGCGGGTACGGGCGGGGCTGGCCTGAGTCATCGGCGAAGAATAACAAAATGTGCGATTCCTGCGCTACTCGGGCGCGCCTGCGGCCGTTAGGCTGGTCGCATGTCCGATCGTCCGCTGGCCGAACTGGCCGATATCCATCTCGTACGGGGCGATACGCGTGTCTTCGACGGGCTGTCGCTGCGGCTCGATTTCGGCACCAACACCGCCATCCTCGGCCCGAACGGCGCCGGCAAGACCAGCTTGTTGAAGCTGCTGGCCAGCGAGATCCATCCGCTGGTGCGGCCCGGCAGCGGTGTACGGTTGTTGGGGCTGGAGCGCTGGAATGTCTGGGAGCTGCGCCACCATCTGGGGCTGCTGTCGCAGGATCTGCAGAACGCCTACGAACCGGATGTGGCGGGACTGCAGATCGTGCTCTCCGGCCTCTATTCCAGCATCGGCACCTATGCGCACCAGACGTTCAGTCCGGCCGAAGTCGATCGTGCCCGCAAGCTGATGGCGGATTTGGGCATCGGCGAACTGGAGCGGACCGACTACGGCCGCATGTCGACCGGCCAGCAGCGGCGTTTCCTTTTGGCGCGTGCCCTGATCCATGATCCCCAGGCGCTGATTCTTGATGAGCCGACCTCGGGGCTCGATCTGTCGGCCGGCATCCATTACCTGCAGCTGATGCGCCGCCTGATGCAGGAGGGGCGGACGCTGGTACTGGTCACCCATCACCTGCACGAGATTCCGCCCGAGATCGATCGCGTCGTGTTGCTGAAACAGGGGCGGATTGTCGCCGACGGACCGAAGGCCGAGCTGTTCACCTCCGCCAGACTCAGCGAGCTGTACGATGTGCCGCTCCGGCTGATCGAAGCGGATGGCTGGTATCAGGCCGTGCCCGCCTGAGCGAGGTTTTCATGCACCACGACCACGAGCATTCGCAGCACCACGACCACCATGGCCATGGGCATCACCACGGGCATGACCATCATCACACCGGCTCGCCGCTGAACCTGGCCGTCATGCTGACCGTGCTGTTCGCCGTGGTCGAACTGGCCGGCGGCCTGATTTCCGGCTCGCTGGCGCTGCTCGCCGATGCCGCCCACATGGCTTCCGACATCGTGGCGCTTGGCCTGGCACTGATGGCCAGCCGTATCGCAAGAAAGCCGGCCACTTCGCGCATGAGTTACGGCTACGGGCGTGTGAAGCTGTTCGCGGCGCAGATCAACGGCCTGGCGCTGTGGTTTTTGAGCGGCTGGATCGGCCTGGAAGCCTTCGACCGGCTGTCGGCACCGCATCCGGTGAACGGCCCGGTACTGTTCGGTGTCGCCGTGGTGGGCTTGCTGGTCAACCTCGTGATTCTCAAATGGCTGCATGGCGATGATGACCTGAATACCCGTGCCGCCTACTGGCACGTGCTTGGCGATGCTCTGGGTTCGGTCGCCGCCATCGTTGCCGGAGCGGTCATCATGCTGACCGGCTGGCTGACCATCGATCCGATCCTCTCCTTCCTGGTCACCGGCATCCTGATCTGGGGCGGCTGGCGGCTGGTGCGCGAGACCACGCTGGAGTTCATGGATTCCGTACCGGAGGGGTTCCATGTCGCCGAGGTTCAGGCGGCCATGGTGGAAGTCGACGGGGTGAGCGGCAGCCACCACGTCCACCTGTGGAAGCTTCCCAGCGGCCAGGTCGCGCTGTCGGCGCATGTGGTGGTCGAAACGATGGATGCCTGGCATACGGCGATGCCGAGCCTCATCGCCATGCTGCACGAGCGTGGCATCAGTCACGCCACGCTGCAGCCGGAGATCGAATGCCCCGAGGGCGAATGCTGACGCGTTAATGTCTTGCCAACGGCCCCCTTACGGCAGTGGTCCGCTCCATGGTACGGCGGCATGGCCCGAGCTCGGGTCGGCCGTTAGAGGCAGCATCGGGCCGGTCTGGTAGTAGCGGATTTTCGGTTCCTGGTACTGTTTGTTCCCCGTCCAGTAGGGGCCGACGATGTCGATCAGCTTGACCATGAACGGCTTGCTGCCGAGCGATTTGAAGTAGTCGAAGCATTCCGGTTTGCTGGCCGTATCGCTGAAGACGATCATCAACTGGTATTTCCAGTTGCTGACCGAAGGGTCGGTCTGCGGCCGCTCGATGGCGGCAAAGCGACAGCCGGCGGGGCGCGCAGACAGCAGCGCATCGGTATCCAGGTGCACGACGAACGTCCAGCCGTCCTGTCCTGGTCCGGAGATCAGGCCGGCCCCGTGCACCGTACCGGAGACGATCAGGTAGGAGTTGTTGGTGTATTGGTAGTAGCTGGTCACCGGCACCTTGTTGTTCCAGGCAAGGCCGGGGATCTCGCCGCCGCCGACCGGATGGAAATCGACATTGTCCATCACGTACATGCCGTTGCCGCCCTGCGGTCCGCTGGGCTGTGTCTGTTCGGGCTCGCTGGAGGATTCGGTGGACGTGCCGGTGGACGTGCCGGTGGACGTGCCGGTTCCGGCCGGTTGCGAGGTCGGACGATGGATGCGTCGCCGCTCGAGCTTGGGCTTGGCGGGTTGCTGCAGGGTCGGCTTGACGGTCGGGGTGGTCGTTGCGGTGGTGCCGGCATATGCGGCGGGCATGCCGGCAATGCAGAAGAGTGTCCCCACGGCGACGACAAAGCCCGCGAACAACCAGTTTCGGATGCTGTTTGACATGACGGTAACCTCCCCTTCGATGGTGTCGGTTTATATTATTTAGCATCACCGGCATGGGGTTGTCGACGTCGTTTGGCCTGAGGTCATGAAAAATGCGGCCGAATGGATGCATTTTCCTTTTGACTCCATACACTTCGCACGATGAACGCACTGATGAACAATTACGCCCGGTTTCCGCTCACGCTCGTGCGGGGCAAGGGCAGTCGCGTCTTCGACGATGGCGGCAGGGAATACCTCGATTTCATCTCGGGTATCGCGGTGAACACGCTGGGACACGCGCATCCGAAACTGGCGGCAGCGCTGGCCGAACAGGCGCAGACCATGCTGCACTGCTCCAATCTGTTCCATATTCCGAAGCAGCAGCAGCTGGCGGCACGGCTCGCCGCACTTTCAGGGCTGGAGAAGGTGTTCTTCTGCAATTCGGGGGCGGAAGCCAACGAAGCGGCGATCAAGATTGCCCGCAAGTTTTTTTACGATCAGGGCTCACCCCGGCGGACGGTGATCACGGCGACGCAGTCGTTCCATGGCCGCCTGCTCTCCACGCTGACCGCCACCGGCCAGGACAAGGTGAAGACCGGTTTCGATCCGCTGCCGCCCGGTTTCGTGCACGTGCCGCTGAACGATATCGAGGCGCTGGCCAGGGCGGTGGATGACCGGACGGCCGCAATCCTGCTGGAGCCGTTGCAGGGCGAGGGCGGCGTCAACATTGCTGCCGCCGACTACCTGCGGGCGGTGCGCAAGCTGTGCGACGAGCACGGCATCCTCTTGATGCTCGACGAGATCCAGACAGGCGTGGGGCGCACCGGCACGATGTTCGCCTTCGAGCAGGCCGGCATCCAGCCTGACGTGCTGACCCTCGCCAAGGGTCTCGGCGGCGGCATGCCGATCGGTGCGCTGATGGCCAGCGACAGGGTGGCAGCCGCTTTCGGGCCGGGTTCGCACGGCTCGACCTTCGGCGGCAATCCGCTGGCCTGTACGGCAGCGCTGACCGTGCTCGAGGTGATCGCCGAGGAGAGCCTGCTGGCCAATGCCGTGGCGCAGGGCGAGCGGCTGATGGAAGGTCTGAAGGGGCTGCAATCGAGGTTTCCGGCGATCCGGGAGGTGCGCGGTCAGGGGCTGCTGATCGGCGCCGAACTGGACGGCGAGGCCGCTCCGGTGATCGCCGCCGCCCGCGACAGGGGCTTGCTGATTCTGTCGGCAGGTCCCAAGGTGCTGCGTTTCCTGCCGCCGCTGAATGTCACGGTCGCCGAGGTGGACGAGGCGCTGGACAAGCTCGCTGCGGCTCTTGAGGAGTGCCAATGAGACATTTTCTGACCCTGCTCGACTTTTCGTCCGACGAGGCGGCGCACATCCTGTCGCGCGCCGCTGAACTGAAGGCGATGCAGAAGGCCGGCAAACCGCACCGGGTGCTGGAAGGCAAGACGCTCGGCATGATTTTCGACAAGGCCAGCACGCGTACACGCGTCTCTTTCGAAGTGGGCATGTACCAGCTGGGCGGCCATGCGCTGTTCCTGCATTCGGGTGCGACCCAGCTCGGCCGCGGCGAACCGATCGCCGATTCGGCGCGTGTGCTGTCGCGCATGGTCGATGGCGTCACCATCCGCACCTTCGGACACGAGATCGTCACGGAGTTCGCCGAATACTCGTCGGTGCCGGTCATCAATGCGCTGACCGATCTGGCGCATCCCTGCCAGATCCTCGCCGACGTCTTTACCTACCTGGAGCACCGTGGCGATATCCGCGGCAAGACGGTCGCCTGGATCGGCGACGGCAACAATATGGCGCACTCGTGGATCAATGGTGCGGTCACCTTCGGCTACAAGTTGAAGATCGCCTGCCCGGAAGGCTATCGGCCGAACGAGAAACTGCTGGCGGCGGCCCGG
>DATLWR010000120.1:0-7718 GCA_035576205.1 Mariprofundaceae bacterium | reverse complement strand
AGCCCGGCGAACATCAGGAAATTGCGTTGCGGCGGCAACTTGCGGACGAAAAACTCGAAGCTCGCCGTGCCGGTCAGGCCATGCTCGAGGTAGGCCTCCAGCATGGTCAGCTGGTAGAGGTCGGTGGCGAGCAGCGGTGCGCTCATGCCGGCAGCAACTCGTCGCTGCTGACCGGATGGGCACCGGCAAGCCGCATCTCGTCGAAGGCGGCATCTTCGGTATCGGCACTGACGGCGCGCACCGCATCCACCAGCACGTACACCTCATAACCCAGCTTGCGGGCATCGGGCGTGGTCTGTCTTACGCAATAATCGGTGCACAGGCCGCCGACAAACAGCCGCTCGACATCCTGCTCCCTGAGCCAGGCGTGCAGGCCGGTACCGTCGAAGGCGGAATAGGCATCCTTGTCCGGCAGGGTGCCCTTGATGACCGCGTGCGTACCTTCAGGCAGCCGCAGGCCGGGCGCATATTCGGCGCCGTGCGTGTTTTGCACGCAGTGCGGCGGCCATGGGCCACCGCGCTCCTGGAACGAGCAGTGGTGTTCCGGATGCCAGTCACGTACGGCAACGATCGGCAGTCCCTGCGCATGGAATTGCTCCATGCAGCGGTTCAGCGGTGCGATCACCTCATCACCGCCCGACACGGCCAGGGAGCCTCCCGGCAGGAAATCGTTTTGTACGTCTCCCACGATGAGTGCATCGCCAACATCGAACCGGATCGTCATGGGCACACCCCCTGTCTGGATGTAGCCCAGCTGCAGTCCGGTTGCAAGTCGGCCAGGGTGCGGTTTGAATGGCCGCATGCTTGACGAATTCCCGCTCGATCCGTCGCTCGTCTACCTCAACCATGCCGCCGTGGCCCCCTGGCCGGAGCGGACGGCCGCAGCGGTGGCGGCATTTGCCCGGCAGAACGCGCGGCGGGGCGCGGCCGACTATCCGGAATGGCTGAAGACCGAGCGCGAGCTGCGCGGCCGCCTGCAGCGACTGCTGAATGCCGAAAGCCGCGACGACATCGCGCTCGTCAAGAACACCTCCGAAGGGCTGTCGCTGATCGCCTACGGGCTCGACTGGCGGGCGGGCGACAATGTCGTCTCCACCGATCAGGAGTTTCCCTCCAACCGTATCGTCTGGCAGTCGCTGGCGAAGCAGGGGGTCGAGTTCCGTGCCGCCGATATCTCCGGCGACGACCCGGAAGCGGCGATCATCGGGGCGCTCGACGCCCGCACGCGGCTGCTGTCGGTTTCGTCGGTCGAATACGCTACCGGTTTGCGGCTCGATCTGGAGCGCCTCGGCGAGGCATGCCGGGCGCGTGGCATTCTCTTCTGCATCGATGCGATCCAGTCGCTCGGCGCGATCCGTTTCGATGTCCTTGCCTGCCATGCCGATTTCGTTGTCGCCGATGGCCACAAGTGGATGCTCGGGCCGGAGGGGCTGGCGGTGTTCTACAGCAAACCTGCGGCACGCGAGCAGCTGGAGCTCACCCAGTTCGGCTGGCACATGGTCGAGCAGGCCGGCGATTTCGACCGGCCGGAATGGACGCCGGCGAAGTCTGCCCGGTGCTTCGAGCCTGGCAGCCCGAACATGCTCGGCATCGTGGCGCTGAACGCTTCGTTGAGCCTGCTGGAGGAGGTGGGCATGGCGGAGGTGGAGCGGTGCGTGCTGGCCAATGCCGGCTTGCTGATCGAACTGCTCGACGAACTGCCGGATGTTTGCTTGCTGACACCGAGGGATGAGGTGCGCCATGCCGGCATCGTCAGTTTCCGCTTCGAGGGGCTGGATGCGGCAGCGCACGCGGCCATCTACCGGCAGTTGATGGACGAGGGCGTGATCTGCGCACATCGGGCCGGTGGCATCCGTTTCTCGCCGCATTTCCATACCGCGGCGGAGCAGTTGCAGCGCGCGGTTTCGCGTGCTGCGGCCTGTCGACACAGGCCAACAGATCAGGCGTTACGCTGACCGGAGTATTCCGGTAAGCTGCGCCGCGATGATTTTGCCGATCGATTGTCTGGATATATTTTCAGCCCTGTTGCCGGATACCGGCGGCTGGCTCGTGGCTGCTGCCGAGCCGTCGCTGCATATCGACGAAAGCCTGGCAGCCGACTGGGCGGATGTTTCCCATGAGAAACATTCCGGGCCGTTCGCGTCTCTCCGGTTCGCTGCCGCGGCACTGTTGCTGGCCATGGCGGCCTGGGTCTGGAGGCGGTGGCGGTCGCTGAAATGGCTTTCCGACCGCAGGACGGTGTTCGAGGAGGACGCGTTGCCCAGCGAGCCGGTCACCGCATTGCGGCGGCGGCACGAGCGGCTTCGCGATCCCGACGCCGACAGCCGCATGGATGCATTGCTGGAGCTGCACCGGCTCTATACGCGCGGCGATACGGCGGCCGTCTATGAAGGATTGAAGCAGCATTTCGAAACGCATCCCTTCGAACTGAACCTCTACATCGTCTGTCTCAACATGCTCGCCGAAACCGGCAGCAAGCCGTCGCCCGAGATGCTCCGCCTGCTGCGGCATGCCTTCCGGCAGCTGAAGGTGTTGCGGCCGCATATGTGGATGGCCGTCGCCGAGCAGGGCAAGAGGCTGGTGCCCGATTTCGAACAGTGGGACGACAAGCCGCTATTGCCGCCGCGAAGCAAGCACCGCTCCTGATACTGCCGGCCTGATTTCTTGGCCTTTGCCTGCAAGGGGGCGGAACGCTAGTCTGCGCGCGCCTGTTTTCGGGGCCGCCTGATGTCAGGGCGCCGGCCTCGCGGGCTCTCAGATTGGAGGTTGCAGCACCATGTTGCCACGCACGCATTGCGGAGATTTCAGACGACTTCATATCGGCCAGACCGTACGCCTGAGCGGCTGGGTGCAGACCAACCGCGATCACGGCGGTGTCGTGTTTCTCGACGTGCGTGACCGTTCCGGGCTCGTGCAGGTGGTGGTACATCCGGATGTGGCCGAGGTTCACAAGCTGGCCCGCAGCTTCCGCCAGCAGGACGTCATCGAGGTGACCGGCGAGGTGATCGCCCGCGAAGAGGGGACGGTCAACGCCAAGCTGCCGACCGGCGAGATCGAGGTGAAGGCCTCCGCGATCGTCGTGCTGAACCGTTCCGAGACGCCGCCATTCCCGATCGAGGACGATGTCGAGGTCGGCGAGCAGAATCGCCTCGAGTACCGCTACCTCGACCTGCGCCGGCCGAAGATGCAGAAGCTTTTGCAGCTGCGCCACCGCGTGACGCATGCGGCTCGCAATTTCCTCGATTCGCAGGGCTTCCTCGAGATCGAGACGCCGATCCTCAACAAGTCCACCCCCGAGGGCGCCCGCGACTATCTGGTGCCGTCGCGTGTCTATCCGGGCTCGTTCTATGCGCTGCCTCAGAGCCCGCAGATCTTCAAGCAGCTGCTGATGGTGGCGGGCATGGACCGCTACTACCAGATCGCCCGCTGCTTCCGCGACGAGGACCTGCGCGCCGACCGCCAGCCGGAGTTCACGCAGGTGGACCTCGAGATGTCCTTCGTGCAGCAGGATGATGTCATGGCTGCGGCCGAAGGGCTGCTGCGCGCCATGTTCGAGGCGGGCGTCGGCATTGCGCTGCCGGAAGTGTTCCCGCGCATCACCTATCAGGAGGCGATGGCCAAGTACGGTGTCGACCGGCCGGATGTGCGTTTCGGGCTGGAGCATGTCGACATCACCGAGCTGATGCGCGAGGTGGAGTTCAAGGTGTTCCGCGAGCCGGCCGAGAAGGGCGGGCTCGTGAAGGTGATGCGCGTGCCGGAAGGCGGCCAGCTTTCCCGCAAGCAGATCGATGACTACACGACATTCGTGGCTATTTATGGCGCCAAGGGTCTGGCCTGGATCAAGGTCAACGACAAGGACAACCTGCCGGACGGCCTGCAGTCGCCGATCGTCAAGTTCCTGCCGGAAGGCGTGCTGCGCCGCATTCTCGAAGCCTGCGGGGCGGAGAACGGCGACGTGCTCTTCTTCGGTGCCGGCGATGCCAAGATCGTCAACGACGCGCTGGGCCACCTGCGCGTGAAGATCGGCCACGACATGGGTCTGGTTGCCGCGGGCGATCATCGTTTCGTCTGGGTGGTCGATTTCCCGATGTTCGGCTGGAATGCCGATGAGAAGCGCCTGGAGGCGCTGCATCATCCGTTCACCGCGCCGCTGCCGGAGGACATGGACAAGCTGGAGTCGGCACCTCTCGACATGCGTTCGCAGGCCTACGATCTGGTCTGGAACGGTACCGAGATCGGCGGCGGCTCGATCCGTATCCATAATCCCGAGACGCAGGCGAAGGTATTCCGAGCACTCGGCATCTCCGACGAGGAGGCCGAGAGCAAGTTCGGCTTCCTGGTCCGCGCCCTGCAGTACGGCGCGCCGCCGCACGGCGGCCTGGCGTTCGGCCTGGACCGCGTGCTGGCGCTGATGGGCGGTGTCGATTCGATCCGCGATGTCATCGCTTTCCCGAAGACGCAGAAGGCTGCCGACCTGATGTGCGAGGCGCCGAGCGAGGTGACCGAAGCGCAGCTCAAGGAACTCGGCCTGCGCCGGCGCAAGCTCGCATCGGACGCCTGAGCGGAGAATTTCCGCACTTTGACAACCGCCCGCCGAAGGTCAATCATGCAAGGCATGCGACGACTGTCTCTGCTGCTGTTTGTGCTCATGATTTCGGCCTGTGCCACCCAGCCTCCTGTGCAGGAGATGGCCGAGGCGCGTTCGGCATTGAAAACAGCCAAGGAGATGCAGGGCCAGCAGCCCCGTGCCGAATTCTATCTGCAGAGCGCCGAACAGGCCCTGCAGGAGGCTTCCGACGCGATCAAGCAGGAGCGCTACGAGTTCGCCCGGCAGAAGGCCATCGAGGCCAAGCGTCAGGCGCAATGGGCGGCCAGAATCAAGCAATCCCAATAATCCAATCGAAAAGCTGAAGAGGTTACATCATGGCATTTGACAAGATTCGCGTGCCCGCGACCGGCGAGAAGATCACCATGGGCAAGGACGGCAAGCTCAATGTGCCTGATCAACCGATCATCGCCTTCATCGAGGGCGACGGCACCGGCCCGGACATCTGGCGTGCCTCGCAGCGCGTGCTCGATGCCGCAGTGGAAAAAGCCTACGCAGGCAAGCGCAAGATCGCCTGGATGGAGGTCTTCGCCGGCGAGAAGTCGTGGAACATGTACGGCAAGACCGATGACGCCTGGCTGCCGCAGGAGACGCTGGATGCCTTCTCGGAATACCTCGTCGGCCTGAAGGGGCCGCTGACCACGCCGATCGGCGGCGGCATCACCTCGCTGAATGTGGCGCTGCGCCAGAAGCTCGACCTCTATGTCTGCCTGCGCCCGGTGAAGTATTTCGACGGCGTGCCGAGCCCGGTGAAGCGCCCGGAAGATGTCGACATGGTGATCTTCCGCGAGAACTCCGAGGATATCTATGCCGGCATCGAGTGGGCGACCGGCACCCCGGAAGTGAAGAAGGTGATCGACTTCCTGCAGAAGGAGATGGGGGTCAAGAAGATCCGCTTCCCCGAATCCTCCGGCATCGGCATCAAGCCGGTCTCCCGCGAGGGCACCGAGCGCCTGGTGCGCGCCGCCATCCAGTACGCCATCGACAACGGCCGCAAGTCGGTGACGCTGGTGCACAAGGGCAACATCATGAAGTTCACCGAGGGTGGCTTCCGCAACTGGGGTTACGAGCTGGCCAAGAAGGAGTTCGGTGCCAAGGAGATTGACGGCGGCCCGTGGTGCGAATTGCCCAATGGGATTGTCATCAAGGACGCTATCGCCGACATCGCGCTGCAGCAGGTGCTGACCCGTGCCAAGGAGTTCGACGTGATCGCCACGCTGAACCTGAACGGCGACTACATCTCCGACGCGCTGGCCGCCCAGGTCGGCGGTATCGGTATCGCGCCGGGCGCTAATATCAACTACATGAGCGGCCATGCCATCTTCGAGGCGACGCACGGCACGGCGCCGAAGTACGCCAACAAGGACATGGTCAATCCGTCGTCGGTGATCCTTTCCGGCGAGATGATGCTGCGCTACATGGGCTGGACGGAAGCCGCCGACCTGATCCTGAAGGGCATCAATGGTTCGATTGCCGCGAAGACGGTCACCTACGATTTCGAGCGGCTGATGGAGGGAGCCACCAAGCTTTCCACCTCCGAGTTCGGCGACGCCATCATCGCGCATATGGACGACGTGGCGGAGGCGGCTGCCGAGGCCGACCAGTACGATCTGCTGGCCGCCCGCTTCAAGGAGCTGTTCGAGGCCGGTGCCGAGAAGAGCGGCGAGTTCGCCCGCGAGGCGCTGGAGAAGGCGCGCAAGCAGCTGACGGCGGCCGGCATCTTCAGCGAGGAGCGTGGCAAGAAGCTGAAAGCGTTCCTCGAGCGCGATGTGGCCACGATGGCCGAGTCGATGCGCAGCGAGGCGGCCGGGCGGCTGAATCCGTCGCGTCTCGGCGTCGGTGCGCTGGCCTCGATGACCTCGCTGTTGCAGGCCGCCGGCAATGTGCTGAGCGATATCGCCAAGCGGGCCGGCAAGGCGCTGACCTGCCGCTCCGGCGAGGTGACCAGTGCCGGCACGCTGACCTGCATGAACTGCAAGCATCAGATCCACTTCAAGAAGACCGGCCGTGTACCGCCGTGCCCGAAGTGCCACGGCACGGAGTTCCGCAAAGGCTACTGATGCGTTTCTACCGGCTTGGGCTGCTCGCCCTGCTGACCGTCGCATTGCCGACCGGCAGCTCGGCGTCGATGTTCGACGATATTCTCGGCGCCCTGTCCGGTGGCAGTGGCGGATCGGGATCGCTGAGCAATACCGATATCACTGCCGGCCTGAAAGAGGCGCTGGAGAAGGGGACCAGCCGCACGGTGCATCAGATCGGCACGCTGGACGGCTACTGGAAGAATCCGCATATCCGTATCCCGCTGCCTGATTCGCTGCAGCGCCCGGCGGCGATCCTGCGCAAGGCCGGCTACGGCAAATATGCCGATGATCTCGAACTGCGGCTGAACCGGGCGGCCGAGACGGCCGTGCCGCTGGCCAAGCCGATCTTCCTCAAGGCGATCAAGGAGATGACCTTCGCCGATGTGAAGGAGATCTGGAAAGGGCCGGACGATGCCGCGACGCGCTATTTCGAGCGCAAGACCACCGGCGATCTGACGGGGGCCTTCACGCCGCTGGTGCACAAGGAGCTGGAGAAATCCGGCGCCGTGCACAGCTGGCGCAGCTTTTCGTCGAAATACGCCAGCATCCCGTTCATCGGCGGCTACCTGAAGGACGATCTGGATGCCTATGCGACGCGCATGGCACTGCAGGGGATGTTCACCATCCTGGCCGGCGAGGAGGCGAAGATCCGCCACGATCCCGCTGCCCGCACCACCGAATTGCTGCGCAAGGTTTTCGGCCGGTAATTTCCGGGAGCATCCATTTCAATAGTTTGTTGAGTGTCCGTTTTCGGCCAAAAGCGGACATTCGAACTTTAGGCTATAGTCTGCCTTTTGGAAAAATCTAATTTGAGATGAATACAAGAACCATCGAGCATCAGTCTCGGATACGAATTTATTGGCTCACTTGGGCGGCCATCGTCACATTCGTATTATTGATGCGCTTCTTCATCTTCAGCGATGCCAGCAACGATCAATTGTACACGCTGTCTACTATCTATGGTCTTGGAACATGGCTGCCCATCATGGCTCTAAATATGGTCGAGTCACGGAAACTTTGGGCATACTTGC
>DATLWR010000119.1:0-39762 GCA_035576205.1 Mariprofundaceae bacterium | reverse complement strand
CAGCAGGCCGCACATGTTGCGCAGGTCCGACTTGCGCTGCAGTGCGCTCAGCAGGCCGCTGTTTTCGCCCATCAGCGCCAGTATTTTCTTGCGTGGCAGCTTGACGACATGGCTCTTCTTGTTGGCGACGACATCGGCGCTGCGCGGACCTGGATCCAGCAGGCAGCCTTCCCCGACCACATCGCCGGGACGGATCAGGTTGAGCAGTACGGTCTTGCCGTTCTGGCCGGTCATGCAGACGGCGAGTTCGCCGTCGAGCAGCAGGTACATGGAGTCGCCTTGTTCGCCCTGGCGGAAAAGCGGACGGCCCTCGTCGATCTTCTCACGGTTCATCAGCTGCCAGACCTTGCCGAAGGTGTCCTTGGGCAGCATGTCGAGGAATGTCTCGTCCCCGCCGGAGGCGCTGATACGACCAATCTGAGGATATTTGGTTGCCAGCGCGTTGGCCTTGCTCGGTTCTCCCCGGGAGATCAGCAGCGCATGCAGGCGGCGCAGGTGCTCGGTGCCGGTGGTTGCCTGCCCGGCCTCGAGCAGCAGTTCGGCATATTTCTGCAGATAGGCGATGTTCTCCGGATAGAGACTGACAAGGTCGGCGTAGACGGCCAACTGGCTGTCGCTGTCGATGGGCATGTTACCGGACATGAATTACTCGCTCAGGTTGCGTGCCGATTCTTCGTACATACAGCGGCGCACCATCAGCGTGGGCTGGTTCCGAAGATCGACCTCGCGGGCCGGGATTTCATCGCCCTGTCGGTTGAAGCGGATCTCCACCTTCGGGCGCAACGGCAGACGCGGATTGACCGATACCACCTGGCCGACCTCGCCGGTGTTCAGCTGCACGAAACAGCCGACCGGGTAGAGCGAGATGGCATCGATCAGGGCCTTCAGGATCGCCGGGTCGAAGGACTTTTTGTGGTTCTTGATCAGCAGGCGAATGGCATCGCGCGGCAGCAGACGTTCGCGATAGGAGCGGACATGGATCAGCGACTCGAACATCGACAGTAGGCCGACGATCCGCGCCAGCGGCGGAATACTGTTGCCTTCCAGTCCCCTGGGGCCGCTGCCGTCGTGTCGTTCCTGCGCGTTGGCGACCGCCAGCAAGATGTCGCCCCGGTTCAGGCCGTTGCGTTGCAGGTAGGCGGCGGAAAACTCCGGCGCCTTGCCGATCATGGCCAGCTCGTCCTCGGAGAGCTTGTTCTTTTTGTGGCGCACCTGCGTGGAGATGCGCGCCATGCCGAGGTGATGCAGCGTCGCCGCCAGCGCCAGGTCGACCAGCGAGTGTTGCGGCAAGGAGAGCTGCAGCCCGATCTTCAGCGCGTAAAGCATCATCGTCATGGCTTTCTGCAAGAGGTCGCCCACATTCGGATCCATGTTGAGCAGGTACTTCTCGCGGTCGGTCAGGACCAGTTCGAACTGGTTGAGCTGGGCCGGTTCCGCCTCTAGCCGGCTGACGATTTCATCGGTGGCCTGCTGCAAGGCTGAAAAGTCGAAGTTCGTGTCGGTTGCAGCATGGCGGAAGGCGGTCAGTGTCGAATCGATGATGTGCGCCAGAATGTCCCGGATCGCATCAGCGCCATTTGTTGCGGCAGAAGTTGCCATTGATTTGAGGGCAGCGACCGGAGTTGCCGGTTCTTCCGGTAGCGCCGCCATCTCCTCCGGCAGTTCCGGCGGGGCAGCATCCAGATCGGTGGTTTCGTCGTGCAGCATGGCAAATTCTTCAGGAACCGGTGCAGCCGCATCCTTTTTCTTCTTTCGCCCTTTCTTCGCAGGCACGGCCGGTGCCTCGGGAAGCTTCCCGGCGGCGGCCTTCTCCCGGCTGCGCAGCAGATCGATGTGGCGCGTCATGTCAGCAAGGATAGTGCTCTGCAACGTCAGAGACCAGTTTGCTATCGACCAGCTTGGCGCTGTTGCGCATGCCGACCAACAGGCAGCGGTCGGCCAGGTGGTTGATCCGCCGCGGTACGCCATGGGTCTGGAGGAAAATGGCGTGCACGGCCTGTCGGGTGAACATCGGCTGTTTGCAACCGGCACTGCGCAGGCGGTGTAGCATGTACCGTATGGCGGTTTCCTCGTTGAAATTGGCGAGACTCAGGTTGAGAGCAATGCGTTGTTTCAGTTGCGGCAGCTTGTCCAGGATATCCTGCAATTCCGGCTGGCCGATGAAGAAGAGTGTCAGCAGGAAATTTTCGCCCAGCTGGAAATTCAGCAGCAGGCGCAACTCCTCGAAGGTGTCGAGTGAGGCGATGCTTTGGGCTTCATCGATGCAGACCAGGGTGTGGCGGCCGCGTTCGGCATTGCGGAGCATGTGGGTTTGCAGGCAGTGGACCAGACCGTTGCGGTCGCGCGCTTCGGGTTCGAGCCCAAGCTGTGTACATATTTCCTCGAGCATTTCGCGCGAACTCAGCATCGAGAAGGTGATCAGCGCGATGTCGATCTCCTCCTCGGGCAGGCTGAGCAGCAGTCGTTGCGTCAATGTCGACTTGCCGCAGCCGATGGGGCCGGTCAGGGCGACAATCCCCTTCCGCCGCATGATGGCATCGCGGATGTCGTCGGCCACCATGGTTCGAATTTCGTTGGTGAAGTAGAAGTCGCCGGAGGCGCCACTCTCAAACGGGAAGGCTTTCAGTTGCCAGTAATCGAGGTACATCTGCCAGCAATACTCCCCCCGTCAAGCATGACTAAATGCGTGAGCCCAATCACTGCGCGGCTACGCCCGCATTTGCCAAAGCAAACCTTATCAGTAAGGATAGGGTGAAGTAAATCCATTAAAACTAGGCTACTTGTGGAATAATTTGGAATATTAACTTGAACTTGATGCGGTATCATTGCAATATGGTGTGCCAATGGGGGAATCCACCGAGATGAAACAGACGCTGATCCGGGGGCTGGCGCTTGCGGTGGGTCTGTTTTCCCTCGTCTCCTGCCGGACGACGGTGCCGGAGCCGACACGGGTGCTGGGCGATAGTCACCGCGCGATTCCTGTCTATTCCATGCATAACAACGGACCGCAGCGGATCGGGCCGTCGCGCGCCGTTCGTCTGACCGATATCAACCAGGACGGTCATCTCGATCTGCTGGTAGGCGGCTGGGGAACGGCCGCAGGTTTTCAGGTGGAGCTTGGCGATGGCAAGGGGCACTGGCGATTCCAGGAAGGCCCCCCGACAACCATGCAGCCGCGGGCGTTCGCCGTGGCGGACATCAATGGCGACGGCAATAACGAGATCGGCATCGTCGGCGATGGCGACCAGAAGGGTATCCAGATCTGGACTTATCTGGCTGACGGCAGCTGGAAACTGTACGGAGCGCCGGCCGTAAGCGACCAGTACCGCGGCATCTGTTTTGCGGATGTCAACGAGGACGGCTGGCCGGATCTGATCGCCACCCGCGCCTCTTCGGAGAGGGATGGCGGCATCTTCGTCTGGCTGAACGACGGGCGGGGTGGCTGGCGCGCGGACAACGGGCCGATCGTCAATGGCTATTTCACCGATGTGGCGGTTGCCGATGTGAATGGCGACGGCCATGCCGATATCGTGGCCTCCCGCCGCGGCGGTCTCGGCGCCGCCAAGGTCGGCGGCGACATGGTCGAGGTGGGCGGTGTCGAAATCTGGAGCGGCGACGGCAGCGGGCGCTGGAAACGCCAGGTGTTGCCGGAAAACGGCGATGTCGAGTCCCTGACCGTGGCCGATGTGGATGGCGATGGCCACCTCGATATCGTGACGGGCCTTTACCGGATGGGCATCCACCTCTGGAAGGGAGGGGCGTCCGGCTGGCACCGGTCGATCGTGACCGATGCGGGCACATGGCTGTCCGTGCGGGTCGGTGATCTGGATGGCGATGGCAAGCGCGAGCTGGTGGCTGCCTCGGGCGATGGCCGCGGCATGGGCGTCTGGCACTGGCAGGGCGGCAAGTTTGCGTCTGCCGCCGGTTTGTTGCCCGATTACGGCGAATATGCGGATGTGGATCTGGGTGACGTGTTCGGGAAGGGGACGCTGGCCGTTGCGGCCGTCCGCGACAACGGCGGCGCCGAGGTCTGGTCGGGGGAAATGGCACCGCCGACAGACGTGCAGGTATTGCGTGGCGAGCCGCTGGGCGAGCAGTTGACCCTCTATTTCGAGTCGGCCACGGCCCAGATCGGTAATGACGAACGCGACCGTTTGCTCGCCTGGATGCATGCGCTCGGCAAAGAGTCGGGCAAGCTGCAATTCACCGTCGAAGGGCGTGCCGACCTGCGGCCGATCCATTCGGACCTGTTCCCGAACAACGAGGCTCTGTCACGGGCGCGCAGCGAATCGGTGGCGGCCCTGCTCAGGGAGAACGGGGTCGATGCAGCGGATATCGAGATTCTGGCGCTCGGTGCGCAGCATCCGTTGCCGCCCGGCATGGCGCCGGAAGCGCTGCAGCAGAACCGCCGTGTACTGGTCAGGGCTTTCCGGCCAGCAGCTGTGCGTCTGGATGCGGAAGTCGGCACCGGCGGCATCCACGATCTCTACCATGTCGATGAAAATGCCGTCTTCAAGACCATCAACGGTATCCCGGATTACAAGGTGGGTCCGGGCGACGAGCTCTCGCTGACCTTCTGGCAGGGCAGCAAGAGCGTGGAGCACAAGGTCATCGTGCAGATCGACGGCACGGTGTCGCTGCCTTACCAGGAGGCGCTGAAGGTCTCCGGCCTGACGTCGACCGAGATCGACCAGCACATCACCGAGCTGTTGTCGAAATACGAGCGCCATCCGCGTGTCGACGTGATGGTGCTCAAGCACCAGAGCAAATCGGTCACCCTGTTCGGCGAGGTGCAGAGCCTGCTGCGCCAGCCGACCGGGCCGGGCAGCTATTTCCTGCAGGGTAAGGAGACGCTGGTCGATTTCATTTCCCGCGCTGGCGGTCCGACCAAGGATGCGGACCTGACCAAGGTGCAGATCATCCGTGGCGGCAAGACGATCATCCTGAATCTCGATCATGCCATCAAGCAGGCGGACATCACCCAGAACGCCATCCTCGATGAAGGCGATACCATCTTCATTCCGTCGCTGGCGCAGTCGAAACGTCGCGTCTACGTACTGGGTGAGGTGAAGAAGCCCGGCATCGTGGAGTTCAACGGCGATCTGAACTTCCTCGATGCGGTATCGCAGAGCGGCGGTTTCGGCGACCATCCGTACTACAGCGATATCCGCATCATTCGCGCCGATCGCGACAAGCCGGAAATCCTGGCGATCTCGTTCGACAAGCTGATCGAGCAGGGCGACCTGACCCAGAATCTTGCCCTGCAGGACAAAGATATCGTGATCATTCCGGCCAGCCCGATCGCCAACTGGAACAAGGTGGTGCAGGACATCATGCCGACCATCAACATGCTGTCGCAGCCGATCAATACCTACCAGCAGATCCTGCTGATCCGCCAGATCCAGAGGAACCTGAAGTAATGGCCGCCGCCCAGTCACAAACCGGCTACGAGCTCAATCTTGAGGAGTACTGGCAGATCCTGCTGCGCCGTCGCTGGTGGATCATGATGTCCGCCTTGCTGATGTGCGTGTTCAGCTGGCTGTTCACCTGGGTGAAGCAGCCGCCGCCGCTTTACAGCTCGTCGGCGCAGGTGAAGATCGAGCAAAGCAGCAATCTTGCCGATGCCCTGCTGCGCGGCGAGGGCTTCACCCAGACGAACACAATGAGCACCAATCTGGCGCTCGTCCGCTCCTACCCGATGATGGAGCGGGTATCGAAACGGCTCGGCCTGATCCCGAAGGGGCTGACGTCGGCGGAGATTCGCGCCAACGACGAATACATGGATCAGGTGCTGAGTCTGCGCGATTCGGTCGAGGCCGAGCAGGAAGGCGATTCCGGCATCATCACGATCTCGGCGGTTAGCTCGAGCCCGGAATTCGCCCGCGATCTCGCCCAGGCGGTGGCCGACGAGTTCCAGGCGTTCAATATCCAGGAAAAGAACAAGCGTGTGTTCGAGGCGAAGAAGTTCATCGAGGACCAGATCGTGGTGGTCGGCGATCGCCTGAACAAGGCCGAGGAGGCCGTGCGCGAATACCGCAGCAGCCACAACATGGTGATGGTCGGCAAGGATTCGGACGTCATGGCCAAGGTCGGCGCCGACCTCGAGCAGGAATACCGCCAGGAAGTCGCCCGCCTCAACGATCTCCGTTTCACGCTCGGTCAGCTGAAAGAGCGGGTCACACATGGCGGCTGGGACTACCAGGCGGTTTCGGTTTCCGGCCAGGTCAGCGCCTATTTCGACCAGTTGAACAAGCGGCTCGTGGAACTGGCGCTCAAGCGCACGGAGCTTTCGACCAACTTCACCGACCAGCACCCGGAGATGCTGGAGCTGCGGGACCAGGCGAACGACATCCTGGTCAGCATGGTCGACGAACTGCAGAAGCAGGTGCAGCTCTCCCAGCAGCGGCTGCAGAGCACCCAGCAGGCGATCGAAGAAAACATGCGCCGCTATCAGGGCCTGCCCGAGGAGGCGCTGCAGTTGCAGCGGCTGGAGCGCTCGGTGCGCCTGAACGAGGATCTGTACGACCTGCTGGAGAAGAAGCACCAGGAGGTCCTGATCCGCGAAGCCGAGAAGGAACAGGATGTGACGCTGGTACGGCCGGCGCTGCTGTCCAACGCGCGGATCAATCCGGTGCGCACCGGTCAGACGGCGATTGCCGGCCTGATCCTGGGCCTGGTGCTGGGGTTGATCATCGCCCTGATCCTGGAGTCGATCGACACCTCCGTCGGGACCATCGAGGAGGTGGAGAACTTCCTCGAAGTGCCGGTGGTCGGATTCGTGCCGCATTTGTCGCACGAGGAGGCGATCCACCTGTTCTCGGGTGTCGAGGGGCTGGCAGTCAGCGGGCACCAGCTGGAACGGCAGATCCGCCTGGTAACCCATTTCTCGCCGCCGTCGACGATTGCCGAAGCCTATCGCAGCCTGCGCACCAACCTGATGTTCTCGCAGGCGGCCGAGCGCCGGGTCCTGATCGTGACCAGTTCGACGGTGAAGGAGGGCAAGAGCACGATCGCCGCCAATCTGGCCGTCGTCGTCGCCCAGCAGGGGGCGCGGGTGCTGCTGATCGATGCGGATATGCGCAAGCCCATGCTGCACCATACCTTCGGCCTCGAACGCGATCCCGGGCTGTGCGAATGCCTGCTGGGCCAGGAGAGCTGGCAGCATGCCGTGAAGCGATTCTCGGATGTCATGCTCGGCAACATGGGTGTGGATCAGGCGCTGATGACACCGGGGCTCGACCAGCTGGATATCCTGACCTGCGGCACGGTCAGTGCGAATCCTCCCGACCTCTTGTCGACGCCGCAGATGAAAACGCTGCTCGCCGAGGTGAGACAGGAATACGATCTGGTGGTCATCGACATGCCGCCGATGCTGCATGCCACCGATGCGACGGTGCTGGCCGCGAGTGCCGACGGCGTGCTGCTCGTCTATCACATCGGCGCCGTGGTGCGGGGTGCGCTGAAACGCGTGAAGTCGACGATCGAGAGCGTGGGCGGCCATGTGGTCGGTGTCGTGCTCAACGGCGTGCGCGGTGACGTGTCGCCGGATTACGCGACCTACAAGATGGATCGCTATTACGCCTACTCCTACGGCGAACACAGCACGGAGCGCGGCGACTGGTTCGAGCGGTTGCTGGGCAAGGCCGGCCATCAATGGCGGCATGTCTATCGCAGGATCACCGGGAGGCGGCGTCGCGGCGGCGGCAATGCAGCATGATCTTGACCAGCTGCTGAGCCGGCGCCGGCGCCGGCGCCGGATTGTCGGGACGGTGGCGGTGCTGTTCATGCTGGCCCTGATGCTGGGTCTGGCGCGCGCCTGTTCCAGCCAGTTCAACGACCCGTACAACAAGGCCTATACGCCTCTCGATACATCCCGCCAGCCCGGGAAGGAGCCGCACTGAACCTGAACAGTATCCGCGTACCGTTTCCGCCGGCAGTGATGCTGACGCTGCTGCTGGTTTCCCTGCTGCTCGTCGCCTTCTACACGGTCGCACCGACCGGTACCCGGTTGCCGCTGCTGCTGGTCGGCGGCCTGATGGTGGTCACCGTCGCCTTCACCAGTGTCGAGCTGACGCTCTACCTGCTGATCCTGTCGACCCTGTTGTCGCCGGAGATCGTGCTCGGCGGTGTCACCAGCGAGGCGGCGCTGGTTGCCGGCAAGGTGAGCGTCACCGCCTCCCGCGGTGTCACGCTGCGTCTGGACGATATCCTGCTGGGTATCATCTGTCTGACCTGGCTGTTCCGCATGGCCTATTACAAGGAGCTCGGCAGTATCCGCCGCACGCCTCTGAACCAGCCGATCGCCCTCTACTGGCTGGTGGCGGCGTTCACGACACTCGCCGGCTTCTATGTCGGGCGCGTCGGCATGTACGGCTTCTTCTTCGTGCTGAAATACCTCGAGTATTTCGTGCTCTTCTACATGATCGCCAACCATATCCAGAGCCCCGCCGAGATCCGCCGCTACCTGATCATGCTGCTGGTCACCTGTGCCGTCGCCAGCCTGCTGGGTATCGCGCAGATTCCGAGCGGCGAGCGCGTGTCGGCACCGTTCGAGGGAGCGGAGGGCGAGCCCAACACCTTCGGCGGTTATCTGGTGCTGATGTTCTCCATCGTGCTCGGCATCTTCATCTATTACCGGGAGAAGATTCCACGTTACTGGCTGTTCGGCCTGATGGGCATCATTCTGGTGCCGCTGGCCTTCACCGAGTCGCGCAGCTCCTACCTCGCCCTGCTGGTCGCCTACCTGACGTTCCTGCTTTACTCGCATCAGCGCCGGCTGCTGATCGTCATGACGCTGGTAGGCGGTGCGCTCATGCCCTTCGTGCTGCCGCAGAACGTTGTCGAGCGCATCAGCTATACCTTCACGCAGCATCAGGAAGCGGGACAGATCAAGGTCGGCCAGTTGCGTATCGATACCTCGACCAGCGAGCGGTTGCGTGCCTGGGAAAACGTGCTGGGTAAATATTTTCCCCAGCATCCCCTGCTGGGGGTCGGGGTGACCGGCGGCCCGTTCCTCGATGCCCAGTATCCGCGCGTGCTGCTGGAGAGCGGCATGATCGGGCTGCTGCTGTTCCTCTGGCTGCTCAGGCGCATCTGGGTGCTGCTGCGGCAATGCTACAACGAGATCGACGATCCGCTGCTGAAAGGGGCGGCGCTCGGCACGCTGTGCGGCTATGCCGGACTGCTGGTGCATGCCATCGGCGCCAACACCTTCATTATCGTGCGTATCATGGAGCCGCTGATGATCATTCTGGGCCTGTTGCTGGCGGCGCTGTTGCACCAGCGCGACGCGGGCTCGGATCGAACCTTGCAAAGCGGCAGCAGCCTGTGAGTATTTCGGCTATGAGATTGGATGCTCTGACAGGTCGTCTGGCTGTGGCCGGCATGCTGGCCGCCACGCTGTTCTCCGGCCTGGCGAACGCCGGTGGCGGCGTGGTTCGCGATGCCCGCCTGTGGACGGCGCCGGACAACACGCGGCTGGTCTTCGATCTCAACCGTTCGATCGACTATCGCCTGTTCCGCCTGCATTCGCCCGAGCGGATCGTGCTGGATATGAATGATACGGAGATGCAGGCCGATCTTGCGAAGCTGTCGTTGCCCGATCCCGTCGTTGCGGCTGTCCGGCACGGCAAGCCCGAGCCCGGTATCCTGCGTCTGGTGATCGATGTGAAGGAGAACGTGCAGCCGCGCACCTTCCTGCTCAAGCCGATGCAGGGCAAGCCGTACCGGCTGGTCGTCGACCTGATGCGGCCGGAGGCCGAGCAGAATGCGGCGGTCAGGGCCGGTGATCTGCAGCAAAGCAAGAAAGGGCTGGTCATCGCCGTCGATGCCGGCCATGGCGGCGAGGATCCCGGCGCGATCGGGCCGCACGGCCTGCAGGAAAAGGATGTGACGCTGGCCGTGGCCAGGAAACTGGCCGCATTGATCAACAAACAGCCGGGCATGCGTGCGGTGCTGACCCGCGACGGCGACTATTTCGTGCCGCTGGGCCGCCGCGTGCAGCTGGCCCGGCAGGCGAAGGCGGACATGATGATCAGCATCCATGCCGATTCGGTCCGGAACCACCGTGTCGAGGGGGCGAGCGTCTATACGCTTTCCGAGCGCGGTGCGACGCCCGACAAGGCGGCCGCGGCCCTGGCGGCGAAGGAAAACGCAGCCGACGAGGTGGGCGGCGTGTCGATGGATCAGGTGGACGACCCGATGGTCAACCAGATCCTCGGCGACATGTTCCGGCGCGACAGCCTGAACTCCTCGCAGATCCTCGCCGAAACCATTCTCAAGCAGATGCGGCATGCCTCGCCGCTGAAGTATGACGATCCCAAGCGGGCCCGCTTCGTGGTGCTGGGGGCGCTGGAGATTCCGAGCGTCCTGGTCGAGCTGGACTACATCTCGAACCCGCGGCGCGAACGGAAACTGCGCGAAAGCGACCACCAGCAGGAGCTGGCCAACGCCCTGTTCGCCGCCAGCGAGCAGTTCTTCGAGCAGATGGGGCGCCTGAAGACGGGGCAGCAGGCCTCCCGTTCCATGACCACGTCGTACCTGGATCGGCGCGACGTGCGACCGCCGTTCAAGTCCGACTCCTAAGTTATTCCCTTGACGACGACCCGACTATACAGGCGCCTGCTCGGCTTCCTCACCCCCTACAAGGGCAGGCTCTCCGTCGCCATGCTCTGCATGGTGGTGCTGGCCGGCTGTACGGCGGCGCTCGCCTGGGCGCTGAAGCCGGCGCTCGACGAGGCGCTGAGCGGCAAGAATCCGCACTATATCTACCTGATCCCGGCACTGGTGATCGGCCTCTACGTGATCAAGGGCATCGCCTATTACGGCCAGGCGTACCTGATGGGCTATATCGGCCAGCGGGTCATCTACGATATGCGCAACGCGCTTTACCAGCGGCTGACCATGCAGTCGCTGGCCTTCTTCGCGCACCGCAAGACCGGCGAGCTGCTGGCCCGCATCAGCTACGACGTAACCCTGGTGCAGGCGGCGGTCAGCACCTCGGTGACCTCGCTGATGCGCGACCTGATCTCTATCGTCTTCCTGCTCGGCGTCGTTCTGGTGCAGGACTGGCTGCTGGCGCTGATCGCCATCCTGGTGCTACCGGCGGTGGTCTGGCCGATCGCCCGTTTCGGCCGCAAGATGCGGCGCGCCACGCTGGACGGCCAGGTCGCCATGGGCGAACTGACCAGCCTGCTCGAGGAGACGGTGGGCGGCATGCGCGTGGTCAAGGCCTTCGGCATGGAGGGCTACGAACAGGGCCGTTTCCGGAACTTCACCGCCGATTTCCTGTTGCACCAGATGCGCGCCTTCCGTGTGCATGCGCTCTCCTTCCCGATCATGGAGCTGCTGGCCGGTTTCGGTATCGCCGGCGTGCTGCTCTACGGCGGCCTGCGCGTGGCATCGGGCGAGACCACGCCCGGCACGCTGATCTCCTTCCTGGCCGCACTGCTGATGCTTTACGAGCCGGTGAAGAGGCTCAGCCGCGCCAACAACGAGATCCAGCAGGGCATGGCGGCAGCCGAGCGCATCTTCGAGGTGCTGGACGAGCCCGTGGCCATCGAGGACGCCCCCGAGGCCGGCGAACTGAAGCGATTTGGCGATTCGATCCGTTTCGAGCAGGTGAGCCTGCAGTATCCCGGCACCACCAGGCCCGTCCTGCACAGCATCGATCTCACCGTGAAGGCGGGCGAGGTGGTGGCGCTGGTCGGCCGCAGTGGTGCCGGCAAGACGACGCTGGCCAATCTGGTGCCGCGCTTCATGGATCCGAGCGGGGGCCGCGTGCTGATCGACGGCGTCGACCTGCGCGAGCTGACGCAGGCATCGTTGCGTCGCCAGATCGCCCTGGTCACGCAGGAGGTCGTGCTGTTCAACGATACGGTGCTCAGCAACATCGCTTATGGTCTTGAGGGTATCGACCAGGCGCGCGTCGAGGAGGTGGCACGCGCCGCCAATGCGCACGATTTCATCAGCAAGCTGCCGCAGGGTTACGAGACACTGGTCGGCGAACGCGGCGTCATCCTCTCCGGCGGCCAGCGCCAGCGCCTGTCGCTGGCCCGGGCGCTGCTGAAGGATGCACCGATCCTGATCCTCGACGAGGCGACGAGCAGCCTCGATACCGAGTCGGAGCGGCTGGTGCAGCAGGCGATCGATCGGCTGATGGAAGGGCGCACGGTGATCGTCATCGCCCACCGCCTCTCCACCATCCGCCATGCCGATCGCATCGTCGTGCTCGATCAGGGCGGCATCGCCCAGAGCGGCCGCCACGAGGAGTTGCTCGCCCAGGGCGGCCTCTATGCCGAGCTTTACCGCATGCAGTTCGAATCGCAGGAGCTTGATTGAAACAGCAATTCATCGGTCGCCTGGTCCCCAGGCTGATCTATCTTATCTATCGCTTTCTCTGCAAGACCATCCGCTGGGAGTATGTCGGGGATCGCTATGACAGTGCGATGCCGCCATTTGTTCTCGGTTACTGGCATGCAAGGATTCTGATGCTCCCGTATGCCTTTCCGGGCTGGAACGGATCGCTCCTTATTTCGGAACACCAGGACGGCAGCTATATTGCCGATGCCGCCAAATTGATGGGTTTTGGTTCCACCCGCGGCTCTTCCACCCGCGGAGGTTCGCGGGCGCTGCTGGCACTGATCCGGATAGCCCGGTCGGGATTCCCGGTGGCCGTCACGCCGGACGGACCGAAGGGGCCGGCCGAAGAGATGAAAATGGGTGTCGTGCAGATGGCAAAGAAGAGCGGGCTGCCGTTCCGTTCCGCCTGTTATGCGACCCGGCACTACTGGCGCGCCGGTTCGTGGGATCGTTTTTACATCCCCAAGCCTTTTACCAGGGGGGTCTTTGTCCTCAGCGATCCCATTACCATCGAAGATACGGATGAAAAGACGCTTGCCCGCTTTCAGGCGGTAATGGACGAAACACAGGCCAAAGCCGACAGCTACTTCGTATCATCTCCGCGTTCAGCCTAAAAAGTGATTCACCCGATACAGCCATCGCGATAAATTAGGTCCATGAGCTTTGGACGGTAAGTGAATGGACTGGTTAATCCCTCGACTCATCTATCTGATTCACAAGTTTCTCGCGGTGACCATTCGCTGGGAATTCGTCGGCGAGCGCTACAAGCCGGGTGATGCTCCCTACATCCTCAGTTTCTGGCATGCCCGCATCCTGATGATGCCATACGCCTACAAGGGCTGGAACGGCTCGATGCTGATCTCCGAGCATCGCGACGGTGCCTACATCGCCGATGCCGTGCAGCTGATGGGGATCGAATCGAGCCGCGGTTCATCCACCCGTGGCGGAGCAAGGGCTCTCTTGGAGATGATCAAGCTGGCAAGGCAGGGCAGGGCGCTCGGCATCACGCCGGACGGCCCGAAGGGGCCGCGCGAGGTGGTGCAGCCGGGCACCGTGCAGCTGGCGAAGAAGACCGGCCTGCCGCTCCGCGCCGTCTGTTACGCGACGAAGCGGCACAAGCGCGCCAACTCCTGGGATCGTTTCTATCTGCCGCTGCCGTTCACACGCGGCGTCTTCGTGATCGGCGAGCCGGTCTATGCCGACAGCGATGATGACGAGGAGAATCTGCGCCGCTTTCAGCAAGCGATGGATGATGCTCAGGCCAAGGCGGACAGCTACTTCAACTAAGTATTTCTTGGCTAATTTGCTTTAGATATCCGATTCAGATAAAGCGAGCATCCTTTTACGCCGGGGATACAGTCACTATATTGCGCATACAGTTGTTGCTTTAGGGGAGAGCATGATCAAGGTCTATGGTGTATTGTACGTGCTCCTTAGTCTTATTGGTTTAGCTGATACATTTTTAGCTGGCCAATTCGGTATAGGAAATATAATTCCAGCATTCTTTACCATTCTTTATTCAATTGGCCTCTGGGGATATATCCTCAGAAAGGCGGTTTTTTCCCCTGAAGTTTGGCGCATCGCATTTTACTTTGCTTGTTTCGGAACAGTTGGCTTGGTACTTATGTCGGCAATGGGCAATACTTCCGGCGTAATTATCGGTTACGCTATTGCTGCTCTGTTCATGATCCCGCTAATTGTAGTCTTGAAGAGATATAGTAATGCGAACTTAATTTGCTGGTTCAGTCAGGATGCTTTGAATAAGGGTGAAATTCTGGCCGGCCTGTTCGATAATCGTTTAGTTATTTCGTTAAGAAAAGAAGACGAAAACAATTCACAGAGAGAGCATGTTGTCAGCATTGAAAAGAAAATAGGTAGTTATGCAGTGAAACTTCAGAAGAATCATGATGGTTCTCAGGAGGAGTACACAGAGGTTTTTCCGCATTTGGCAGCGGTCGCACAGTATATTGAGAGGGGCTCAATGATCACTGTAGAGGATCTTGCAATTTCCTTTTCCAGATAAAATTGCTTTGGCTAAGAGCAATCATTACTCACATTAGAGAATGGTCTTAAGCCAGGCACCTTCCAGTAGTCCGGCATCGACGACGACCAGTTCGTCGAAATTCCAGCGTGTCAGTACAGCTTCGATGATGGCGAGGCCCGCCACGATCAGATCGGCGCGGCCTTGCTCGATGGTGCGGATCGCCTGACGGTCGGCATGATTCATGGAAAGCAGTCGGTCGCGTAGCGACATGAAGGTGGTTTTCGGCATGCGGTGGTTGTTGATCACATTGGCGTCGTAAGGGCAGAGGTCCAACTCTACGGCGGCGAGTGTGGTCACCGTGCCGGCAGTGCCAACCAGGTGCTTCGGTACGTCGCGATTGCCCCAGAACTTTTCGACTTCCGCCAGATGTTCGTCGGCTGCCTTCAGCATGGCGGCGTAGTCGCCCTGTGAAGGCGGGTCGGTGTGCAGGAACGACTCGACCAGCCGCACCACGCCCAGCTTGCGGCTGATCGCATCGCGGCTTTTGCCATCGGCAGCACGGATGAATTCAGTACTGCCGCCGCCGATATCGAACAGCAGCATGTCGTGCCGCGTTTCCGGGGCGAGCACGGCGCAGGAACCCTGCAACGACATGGCGGCTTCGCTGTTCCCATCGATGACGCGGATGCGGATACCGGTACGCTCCTCGACCTCGCGGGCAAATACCTTGCCGTTCTCAGCCTCGCGCATGGCAGCGGTGGCGACGGCATTCGCCTCATGCGGCTGCACGCCATGTTGTCGGAGAATGGCAGCGAATTGCTCGAAGGCCTGCATGGCCCGCAGCATGCCCGGTTCGCCGAGGCGGCCGGAGTGGTGCAGTCCCTCGCCGAGGCGCACGATGCGGTGGCCGTAGTGCACGGTATGCCACGGTGTGGGGCCGGACTGTGCCGGTTCGGCGATCAGCATGCGGAAGGTGTTGGAGCCGATATCGATGGCGGCGGCCCGCTGCGGATGGGCGGTGGTCATCGGGTCGGGATCAGTGGGTCTTGGCGAGTTCGACGTAGTGGGCGGCGGAGCGGAGCAGGAAGGTCTTCTCCTCGTCGGTCAGTTCGCGCTTTTCGCGCGCCGGGCTGCCGGCATAGAGCCAGCCGCCCCTGAGCACCTTGCGCTCCGGCACCAGGGAGCCGGCGGCGAGGAAGCAGCCCGCTTCCAGCACCGCCTGATCCATGATGATCGAACCCATGCCGACCAGACAGCCGTCCTGGATCTCGCAGCCGTGCAGGATCACCCGGTGGCCGACGGTGACATCGTCACCGACGACGCAGGGGCTGACGCCATGGCTGGTATGCAGTACGCAGTGGTCCTGGATGTTGGAGCGCTTGCCGATCACGATGTCGTGGACGTCGCCGCGCAGCACGCTCTGGTACCAGATGTTCGACTCCTCGCCGATGGTTACCCGGCCGATCACCTCGGCCGAGTCGGCGATGAAGGCCGAGTCGGCGATCTGTGGCTGCCAGTGCAGGTAGCCGCGGATCATGCCGTCTGGGTGTGGTGCTGTTCCGCCGGCTGCTTGTTGCCGTGGCCGGCGGCGGCCTGTGCCGGTTTCTCCTTGCTGTCGTCGATGCGGGTGCAGCGGCCGTTGACGGCGGCACCCTCGGCGAGGCTCAGGACGGTGTATTCGACATCGCCGTTCAGGCGACCCTTGGGGCCCACCTGCAGCGACTTGGTGGCGCGCACATTGCCGCGGATGGTGCCGTAGAGCAGCAGGTTCGGCACATTGATCTCGCCCTGCACCTCGGCGGTCTCGCTGACGATCAGCGTGCCGTCCTGGCTGGAGCGGACATTGCCCTCGAACTTGCCGTCGATGCGGACGGTGCCCTCGAAAACGATATCGCCCTTGAAGCGCGCATGGGCGCCGATCAGGGTGTCGATATGCTGTGAACCACCCTGTTGCGGCATGGTTGGTTTATTGCTGCGTAGCATCGGAAATCCTCTCTATGGCAACGTCTTTGCGGGTTACTTCCCGGTTGCGATTATTCATGACGATAATGGTTAGCTGCTCGGGTTTCCAGTCCTGTTTCCAGTCCACCGCACCCTGAACCACCGTATGGTCATCCATCTCGTAAGGCAACCCGTCGGGCTGGTCGGGGGAAGTGAGTTGGATCACCTCGCCGGCTAGGTTGGTGACGGCGAGGACCACGAAGCCGGAGACCTGGCGCGGGTAATTGCCGCCCTTGACCAGCACCAGCTTGAAGCCGATGCGGTTGCCGTCGAGCCAGCGGGTCTTGGCATTGACGATGCTGATGCCCTGTTCCTTGCGCTTGTTGAGGATATTGTCGAGCAGGGCCAGCTTGTTCTTGGTCGTGGCGACGGTCTGCCGAAGCGAGTCGAGCTCCTGCTTGAGGCTGTCGATCTCGTCGCTGCGCAGCGCCAGCGAGGCATCCTTCTCGGCGGACTGGGTCAGCAGGTCGTTCTTTTCCTGTTCCAGCTGGCTGAGCCGGTAGGCCCAGGCGCCGGTATCCGGTTCGGGGCTGAAATAGAGGCCGGCGGCGAAGCCAGCAGCGATCAGCAGCAGTGCGACGAACAGCAGGCGCAGCGGACGGATGACTACATGCCGGGCGGCCTTGCCGCTCGTGGCATCGGTGATGACGACCTGCCGCGGGCGGGACCAGTGACGGAAACGTGCTCTCATGAATCAGTTCCGGTGATCAGGGCCAGACCGCATGCACGGGCAGTCCCGCAGTCTCGTCGAGCCCGAACATGACGTTGGCATTCTGCACCGCCTGGCCGGAAGCGCCTTTCAGCAGGTTGTCGATGCAGCTCACCACGACCGCTTCATGCGGACCGATGACGCTGATGCCGATATCGCAGCGGTTGCTGCCGGCGACCCCGCCGGTGGACGGCAATTCGCCTTCCGGCAGCACCTGTACGAAGGTCTCACCGGCGAAAGCCTGGCTGAGAATCGCATGCCAGCCCTGCGGATCGTTGCCGCTCAGGTGCAGCGTGGTCAGCATGCCCCGCGTCATCGGCAGGACATGCGGCACGAAGCGGACGGCCCGCGGGCTGCCGGAGAAATTCTCCGCCCACTCTTCCATCTCCCAGGCATGCCGGTGCCGCGGCAGGCCGTAGGCCTTGACCGATTCGTTGATCTCGCAATACAGCAGGTCGACCTTGGCGCTGCGGCCCGCACCCGAGGTGCCCGACTTGGAATCGACGATCACCGGGCCCGCTTCCAGCACACCAGCCTTCAGCAGCGGCACCAGCGGCAACAGCGTGGAGGTGGGGTAGCAGCCCGGGTTGGCGACGAGCCGCGCCTTCGCGACCTCCTTGCGGGCGAATTCGGTGAGTCCGAAGACCGCCGTTTCCAGCAGTTCGGGATAGGGGTGATCCTTGCCGTAGGCAGCCTTGTAGGCGGTGTTGCTCTTGTGGCGGAAGTCGGCGGAGAGGTCGACGACCTTTTTGCCGGCATCCAGCGCCTGCTTGACGCTCTCTGCCGCCGCGCCGTGCGGCAGGGCGGTGAACACCAGTTCGACATCGGCGGGCAGCTCCGCATCGGCTGCCGCCAGCGTCACATTGGCGAGCTTGCCGCCGATGCCCGGCAGCACTTCGGCGACGCGCTTGCCAGCCTGGCTATGAGCGCCCAGGTGGGCGATCTCGAATTCGGGGTGACCGGAGAGGAGCCGGATCAGTTCGGCGCCGGTGTAACCTGTGGCGCCCAGGATGGCGATCGGTGTGCTCATGCGCTGCCATCCTACGGAACTGTTGCCGTGCATCAATGGCCGGCTGTCCCCCACCGTTGCACCGCTGATACGGCTCTGCCACGATATCCGTCACCTGTGATATGCGCAGGGAGTTCCCGGCGGGAGGAGCCCAACCCTTGCTGACACGTGCCATGCGCGAGACGTTGCGCCCGCTCTTCGAGGCGATGCGCGACCTGGCGCCGATCATCATTGTTATCGTCCTGTTCCAGGAGCTGGTGATCCGCCAGCCGATCCCGGATCTCGGCAAGCTGCTGGAAGGGATGCTGCTGGTGCTGATCGGGCTGGCGCTGTTCGTGCGCGGCCTGGAACTGGGCCTGTTCCCGGTCGGCGAACTCATGGCCAGGGCCTTTGTGCGCAAGGGCAACCTCTTCTGGCTGCTGTTTTTCGCCTTCCTGCTCGGCTTCGGTACCACGGTGGCCGAACCGGCGCTGATCGCCATCGCCCGCAAGGCGGCAGAAGTGGCCGCAAGCGGCGGCGTGATCGGGACGGGTGCCGAGGCGCAGGACAGCTATGCGCTGGGGCTGCGGCTCACCGTGGCGCTGTCGGTCGGCGTGGCGATCCTGCTCGGAGTCATGCGCATCCTGCTCAACTGGCCGCTGCACTGGTGCATCATCACCGGCTATATCATTGTCGAGCTGGTGACCCCCTTCGCACCGAAGGAGATTATCGGCATCGCCTACGATTCCGGCGGCGTGACCACCTCGACGATCACCGTGCCGCTGGTGACGGCGCTCGGCATCGGCCTGGCCTCGTCGATTCATGGCCGCAACCCGATTGTCGACGGCTTCGGCCTGATAGCTTTCGCCTCGCTGACGCCGATGATTTTCGTGATGTGTTACGGCATCTGGATGGACGGCGGGGGGATGCTGCCGTGATCGCCGCATTCCTGCAGACGCTGTTCGGCACATTGCGCGATCTGTTGCCGATCGGCCTGATCTTCGGCTTTTTCATGTTCGTCGTGCTGCGCGGCCCGCTGGTCAATCCGGGCCGGGTGATTCTCGGCTGGATCTATGTGCTGGTCGGCATGGCCTTCTTTCTCGAAGGACTGGAGATCGCCATCTTCCCGCTCGGCGAGATGATGGCCCGGCAGCTCACCGACCCCCTGTTCCTGCTCGGCCATCCGGTTGCCGATGCCGCCGAACTGGCCGACTGGGCGAACTACGGCTGGGTCTACGTTTTCGCCTTTGCGATCGGGCTCTCCACGACACTGGCCGAGCCGGCACTGATCGCCGTCGGCATGAAGGCGCAGCAGGTGTCGGGTGGCGCCATTTCGGCCTTCGGGTTGCGCATCGCCGTTTCCTTCGGGGTGGCCATCGGCGTCGCACTCGGCTGCTTTCGTATCGTGACCGGCACCGAGTTGTGGGTCTATATCGTGGTGGCCTATGTTATGGTCATTGTGCAGACCATGTTCGCGCCGCGCATTATCGTACCGCTCGCCTACGACTCGGGCGGCGTCACGACCTCGACGGTGACCGTGCCGCTGCTCGCCGCCCTGGGGCTGGGGCTCGCCTCGAACATCCCTGGCCGCAGTCCCATCATCGACGGCTTCGGCCTGATCGCCTTTGCCAGTGTTTTTCCGATCATGACCGTGATCGGTTATGCCCAGATTTCAGAATTGTTGCGCCGCCTGCGGCGAAAGAGGGAGGCTGAAAATGCACTTTAAACTGATTGTGGCGTTCGTCGACGATGCCAAGACCGGTACCGTCATGGATGCGGCCCGCGAGGCGGGTGCCACCGGCGCGACGGTGGTCAGCGATGCCAGAGGCGAGGGACTGAAGCCGCGCAAGACCTTCCTCGGCCTGACGATGGAGCTGTCGCGCGACATGGTGCTTTTCCTGGTCGAGGAGCATCTGAGCCGCCAGATCCTGGAGCGTATCGCCGAGGTGGCCGAATTCGACAGCAAGCCCGGCAGCGGCGTTGCCTTCCAGATCGATGTCGAGGATGTCGTGGGTCTCGGCAGCCAGATCAAGACACTGATTTCCGGGGTGGAGGAGAAACTATGAGCAAGCTGATTCGCATTCGTGACGTGATGAAGCACGAGTACGACATGGTGGAGAGCACCATGAGTGTGCGCGAGGCGCTGGATACGATGCACCATATCGAAACCAAGTGTCTGATCGTCAACAAACACAACCCTGACGACGAGTACGGCATCGTCGTGCTCTCCGATATTGCCCGCGAGGTGCTGGCGAAAGACAAGTCTCCTGATCGCGTCAGTATCTACGAGGTAATGACCAAGCCGGCGGTGATCGTGCACCCGGATATGGATATCCGCCACGCCAGCTCCCTGTTTGGTCGTCTCGGCCTGTCGCGTGCGCCCGTGGTCGATCGCTCCGGCGAGGTGATCGGCATCGTCAGCCACACCGATATGGTAATGAAGGGGCTCATGCATCTGGTGTGATGTCCGAGAACTGTTGACGGAACAATGTGTTGAAAAACGAGAAGCCCGGGACGAATCCCGGGCTTCTGTTTTGGGTCAGGCAGCCAGTTTCTGTTTCGCTAGCTGCCGCAGATGTTCCGTCATCAACTGCAGGTGACCGATACTGACGAGTTCCCTGCTTCCTTGCGGGTCGGTGATGACCACATCGCCACCACCGGCATCCTCCACCCTGGTACTTCTGCGATAGCCGGTACCATAGGCTGCGGTCAGCGCCTGCAGATATTCATCAATGTTTTTTTCGACTTGCTGCATACTTATCCTCCTTCGGGATTCAAAGTGTGCCGAAATCTGGACCATGACGATGAGCGGGCCATGACGCCATGCTGAAGCAGTTGTTCGATTCCGGTTTAGCTGTCGTTCATGAATGTTCGCCGGCCGGATGTCGGGGGTTGTTTTGCTGCAGCCGCTCAAGCAATTTCAGCTCGAACGGCTTGCTCGTCTCGCCGAAATAGAGCGTCTGGTGCGGGAAGGGGATCTCGATCCCCTCCTTGTCGAAGGCGTGTTTTACCTGCCGCAGGAATTCGCGCCCGACCTCCCACTGCCGGATCGGCTTGGTCTTGATGCGTCCCTTGATGATCACCGCCGAGTCGCCGAATCTGTCGACACCGAAGATCTCCGGCGTCTCGACGATCAGCGGCCCGAATTTCAGGTCCTGCTGCATCGTATCCAGAACCTGTTGCAGCACGGCCACCACCCGGTCGGTATCCTCCTTGTAGGCGACACCGATATCGAACACGTAAGCCGACCAGTCGTGCGTCAGGTTGCTCATGGTCGTGACGCTGCCGTTGGGGAAGACGTGTACGGTGCCGCTGACATCGCGCAGCACGATGGTGCGGAAGTTGAGCTGTTCGACGAGGCCGCCGGTGCCGTTGACGATGGCGACATCGCCCACCCGCACCTGGTTCTCGAGAATGAAGAAGAAGCCGGCGATGATGTCACGCACCAGATTCTGGGCTCCGAAGCCGAGTGCGACACCCAGCACGCCGACGCCGGCCAGCAGCGGGCCGATCTCGACACCGAGCTGGCGCAGGAGGATCAGCGCCACGATGACGATAATGGACAGCCGTATCGCCTGCCGGATCAGCTTGGTCAGGGTCTCGACCCGCTTGGCTGTCTCCGTCGGCGGCTCGCCCTCGACGGCGTAACGCCGGACCAGACGTTGCTCGAGCCCGCCAAGCAATCGGCGCACGATCCGCATGGCCACCCAGCCCAGCAACAGGATCAGGACGATGCGGCCAGCGCTTAGCGCCATGGCCTGCCAGTCGATGCCGGCCAGCAATGCATGCAACTTTTCCATTCACAGCTCCTTGTTAGACAGGGTCGCCGCCCAACCTTAGTGGCAGCTGTGGCAAACGCAAAACCAGTACCATGCCGTCGCGCATGCCCCGCTAGAAATTCGGGCGCTCAGCGCCTAGCTTGCACGGCCTATGAGCAAAGCCGATTTGCCGAAGAAATCGTCGACCAGTCTGGAAGCCCTCAGGGCCGCGATCGATGCGGTGGACGACGAACTGCTGGCGCTGATTCACAAGCGCGCCCGGCTCGCCGCCCAGGTCGGCGCCTGCAAGCAGGACAGGGGCAATGCGCCGTTCTACGTGCCGAGCCGCGAGGCTTCGATCATCCGCAGGCTCCTGGCAAGAAACGCCAAGGCGGCCGAGGATTCCCACGAGACGAAGATTCCCGACGAGGCCGTGCACGGCATCTACCGCGAGATCATCGGCGCCTGCCTGGCGCTCGAGCATCCGATGACCATCGCCTACCTCGGACCGGAGGGTACCTTCAGCCATTCCGCGGCGACCCGCCAGTTCGGCGCCACGGCGAAATACCTGCCGTGCGCCTCGCTCGACCAGGTGTTCGACGAGGTCGAATCCGGCCGCGCCACCTACGGAGTGGTGCCGGTGGAGAACGCTTTCGAGGGGGCGGTGACGCCGACCCTGGACCTGTTCGCCGATATGGATCGCAACGTCTATATCTGTGCCGAGGTGCAGCTCTCCATTCACCATCATCTGTTCACCTATGCGGAGGATCTCAAGGATATCGAACTGGTGATCTCGCATCCGCAGCCGCTCGGCCAGTGCCGGGCGTGGCTGGCCGCGCACCTGCCGGAGGCCAAGCTGATGGAGGCCTCCTCGACCATCCGTGCCGCCCAGATCGTCGACGAGGCGAAGCAGGCCGAGGCTGCCGCCCTGGACTGGCGCAAGTGCGCCGTCATCGGACCTTATTCCATCGTCGATCACTCGGGGCTGCCGCTGGTGCAGCGCAACATCGAGGACTACCACGACAACACCACCCGTTTCTTCGTCATCGGCCAGCACGATTCGCCGCCCTCCGGTGAGGACAAGACCTCGCTGGTGATGTCGATCCGCGACGAGCCGGGCGCTTTGCACAACCTGATCGCGCCGTTCGCCACGCGCGGCATCGGGTTGACCCGCATCGAGTCGCGCCCCTCCAAGCGCAAGCTGTGGGAGTACGTCTTCTTCGCCGATGTGCAGGGGCATCGCGACGATGGCGCCGTGAAGGCGGCGATCGCCGAGATCGATGCCAAGCCGGCCGGTTTTATCAAAATCCTGGGTTCGTATCCCGTTTCACGGAAGCTCTGATATGTCGATCGATTGGATGGCACGTGCCGTCAGCCAGGCCGCCGGCCTTTATCCCTACGTCCCGGGCAAGCCGGTGGAACAGCTGCTGCGCGAGAAGGGGCTTGCCAGTGCGGTGAAGCTCGCCTCGAACGAGAATGCCTACGGGCCGTCGCCGAAGGCCATGGAGGCGCTGCGTCTGGCAGCCGGCCAGGTGCACCGCTACCCGGACGGCGATTGCGCCGCGCTGAAGGGGGCGCTGGCCCAGCATCACGAGGTCGGCGTCGAGCGCATCCTGCTCGGCAACGGCTCCAATGAAGTGCTCAACATGGTGATCCAGACCTTCGCCGGCCCCGGCGACGAGGTGGTGTTCAGCCAGCGCGGCTTCATCGTCTATGCGCTGGCCACCCAGACCGTCGGGGCGACCGGCATTGCGGTGCCGGAAGCCGACGGCCTGACCCATGATCTTGATGCCATGGCGGCGGCCGTGACGCCGCGTACCAAGGTGGTCTGTGTCGCCAATCCGAACAACCCGACCGGCACATTGCACGGCAACGACGCGATCCAGGCATTTCTCGATCGCCTGCCGCGCGACGTCATCGTCATCCTCGACGAGGCCTATTACGAATACGTGGCGGCGAGCCTCGGCGACAGCGTGCGCCGGCTGCGGCATCCGGGACTGGTGGTGAGCCGGACCTTCTCCAAGGCCTACGGCCTGGCCGGCTGCCGGGTCGGCTATGCGATTGCCGAAGCGCCGATCGTCGCGCTGGTGAACCGTTTCCGCGAGCCGTTCAACGTCAACCTGCTGGCCCAGGCCGCCGTCTGCGCGGCGCTGGAGGATCAGGCGTGGGTGATGGAGCGCGTCGATGAGACGGTGAGCGAGCGGCTGCGGCTGGAGCAGTTCCTCGCCGAGCACGGCGTGCTCGGCGTGGCGTCATACGGCAACTTCGTGTTGTTGCGCCACGAGTCGTCGAAGCAGATCTGGCAGCAGCTGGAGGACGAGGGGGTGATTCCGCGTCCGCTCGGGCCCTACGGCATGCCGGATTACCTGCGTATCTCGGTCGGCACGCCGGCGGAGAACGACCGCCTGATCAAGGTGCTGGCCCCCATCCTGCACGGGCTGAAGGTCTGAGGCAGCCATGGCGATATCGCCGGTCAACCCGGTCAACAAGCTGGTCGTAATCGGCGTCGGGCTGATCGGCGGCTCGTTCGCCCTGGCGCTGCGCCGCGCCGGGCTCGTCAGGCACGTCACCGGTGTTGGCCGTGGCCGCGGCAATCTCGAGGCGGCGCAACGGCTCGGCATCGTCGACGACTGGACGGCGGATGCCGCCGAGGCCGTGAAGGGTGCCGATATGGTGTTGCTGGCGGTGCCGATGGGTGCCTACGAATCGGTGCTGGCTTCGATCGACGGCACGCTGTCGCCCGACGCCATCGTCACCGATGCCGGCAGTACCAAGCAGCATGCCCTGCTGGCGGCGAAAAAGTTTCTCTCCGACCCGTCGCGCTTCGTGGCGGCGCACCCCTTGGCCGGGACCGAGCAATCGGGGGCGGCGGCGGCTTTTGCCGAGCTGTTCGACAAGCGGCTGTGCATCCTGACCCCGGATGCGGCGACGGATGCTCAGGCTGTAGCTCGAGTGAAGGAACTCTGGGAAGCGGCAGGCGCCACGGTGCTCAGCATGCCGGCCGCCGAGCACGACGATTTCCTGGCCGCGGTCAGCCACCTGCCGCATCTGGCTGCCTTCGCACTGGTCAATGCGGTGCGCAAGGAGGCCGAGCGCAACGACGAGCCCGATCCGTTCCGCTTCGCTGCCGGCGGGTTCCGCGACTTCACGCGTATCGCCTCATCCTCTCCCGAGATGTGGCGCGATATCGCACTGGCCAATCGCAAGGCGCTGATGATCAAGCTCGATGCGCTGCAGATGGAGCTGTCCGGCCTGCGCCGCATGCTCGATGCCGGCGACGGCGAGAGCCTGTTGCTCGAATTTGCCGATGCCAAGGCGGCCCGCGACGCCTGGCTTCAGAAACACGGAGGATCAAAGTGAACATCGGAGGTACGCTCATCGCCGGCCCGGCCGGTCAACCTCTCAACGGCGAGATCCGGGTGCCGGGCGACAAGTCGATGTCGCACCGTGCCGTGATGCTCGCCTCGCTCGCCGATGGCGTCACCGAGATCCACGGTTTCCTGCCCGGCGAGGACAACCTCTCCACTGCGCAGATGTTCGTCGACATGGGTGTGGCGATCGACTGGCTGAATGCGGAGAAGACTTCGCTGCGTGTGCACGGCGTCGGCCTGCATGGCCTGAAGGAACCGGCGAAGGTTCTGGATGCCGGCAACTCCGGCACCTGTGTGCGGCTGATGACCGGCGTGCTGGCCGGCCAGCTGTTCCATTCCGTGCTGGTGGGAGACGCCTCGCTGCACAAGCGGCCGATGCAGCGCGTCGCTGACCCGGTGCGCAAGATGGGCGCACATGTCGATGGCCGGGAGGGCGGCAACAAGCTGCCGCTCGCCATTCGCGGCAGGAAACTCGCGGCCATCCACCACGTCTCGGAGGTGGCCAGCGCGCAGGTGAAGTCGTGCGTGCTGCTGGCCGGCCTGTTCGCCGATGGCGTAACCCGCGTCACCGAACCGAAGCCGACCCGCGACCATACCGAACGCATGCTGCCGCTGTTCGGGCAGCCGGTGGAGGTGGCGGCGGACGGCACGATTTCGCTCACTCCGACCGACCGGCTGACGGCACCCAAAGAACCGGTACACATTCCGGCCGATCCGTCGTCGGCCACTTTCTTCGCCGTGGCGGCCAGCCTCGTGGCAGGTTCGGACGTGACGCTTGCGGCGATCGGCACCAACCCGCGTCGGGACGGCTGGCGGCGTATCATGGCCGGCATGGGGACGCGTCTGGAAACGGCGAAGGAGAATCGGGTCGGCAAGGAGACGGTCGCCGATGTGCGCGTCACGGCCGGCGGCCTGCATGGCCTCGTTGTCGATCCGCAGGACGTGCCGGACGCCATCGACGAGTTCCCGGTGTTGTTCGTGGCCGCTGCACTTGCTGACGGCGAATTCGTTCTGGAAGGGGCCGAGGAGCTGCGGGTGAAGGAGTCCGACCGCATCGCGGCGATGGCCGCGGCACTGCGTGAAGCCGGCGCCGACATCGACGAACGGTCCGACGGCGTGCGCATCCGCGGTATCAAGTCCCTGAAGGGGGGTATCGAGGTCGATGCCCACGGCGATCACCGTATCGCGATGGCCATGGCGGTGGCGGCCCAGCGCGCCACGGGTGATATCCGTATCAGGAATGCCGCGGCGATCGCCACGAGTTTTCCCGATTTCGTGGCGCTGGCGCAAAGCCTGGGCATGAACGTGCGCTGGGAAGAGGCGGCATGAAACGCTGGCAGGCAGTGCCCGGGCTGCAGGTCGCCATCGACGGACCCTCCGGCTCCGGCAAGGGCACGCTCGCTGCGAATCTTGCGGAAGCGGTGAATCTGCCGGTGCTCGATACCGGCCTGCTGTACCGGCTGACCGGTGCCGTAGCGGTGCAGCGCGGTATCGCGCTGGATGATGATGCGGCACTTGCGGAACTGCTGGATGAGATGCTGGGCGGCGTGGGCTGGACGCGTGAAGGAGTCACTTTCGAGGGCGAGGACTGGACACCGCGGCTGCGCGGCGAGGATGCCGGGGCGGCCGCATCGCAGGTGGCTGCCCGCCAGGTGGTGCGCGCAAAGCTCCTCGGCCTGCAGCGGCAGTTGGCGAGTTCCGGCTGTGTGATGGATGGCCGCGATATCGGCACGGTGGTGCTGCCGGATGCACAGGCGAAATTTTTCCTCACTGCCTCGCAACGGGAGCGCGCCCGGCGCCGCTGGGCGCAGTTGCAGGGGAAAAACAGCGAAGTTAGTCTCGATGATGTGCTCGGCGAAATAAAAAAGCGTGACCAGCGCGATACGGAACGCGAGTATGCGCCGCTCTGCGCCGCCGAGGATGCTATCACGATCGATTCCACAACCATGCGCATCGACCAGGTCCTGGATCGCATGCTGGCGGTGCTGGAACGGCGGGGGCTGATCAGTCCGGCCGGCTGAGTTCGGACACAAATACTACGGATGGAAACAATCATGAGCGAACACATGGACACTGATAAGCTGACGGGAGCGGAGGCCGCCGGGGAAGAGTCGTTTGAGGCGCTGTTCAACGCTTCCCTGAAAGAGGGCCCGGTTGCCCGCAAGGGCGAGATGATCAGGGGCATGGTGGTCAGCATCGATGGCGACAACGTGATTGTGGACGTCGGTGCCAAGGCCGAAGGTTCGATCGGCAAGGATGAGTTTGTCAGGGCAGGTCTCGAGCTGCCCAAGGTCGGCGAGGAGATCGACGCCATAGTGCAGTCGGTCGGCGGCAGTGCCGGGGTCCGGCTGTCGGTGCTGGCCATGCGGCAGCAGGAGGACTGGTCGGCGATCGAGCAGGCTGTAGCGGAGGGGGCGACCGTGGAGGCCGAGGTGACCGCCGAAGTGAAGGGTGGTTTCCGCGTTCGCGTCGGCGGGCTTGAGGCCTTCATGCCGCGCTCCGAGGCGGATCCGAATCCGCGCATTTCCGCCAGCGAGATCGTCGGCAGCCGTTGCCAGGTGGCGATCATCGAGGCTCGCCGCAAGCCCGAGAATATCGTGGTTTCCCGCAAGCAACCGCTTGAGTCCGTGCTGGCCGAGCAGCGCCAGGCCCTGTTCGCAAACCTGAAGGTGGGCGACAAGGTCAGCGGTACGGTCAAGCGGCTGACCGATTTCGGCGCTTTTGTCGACATCGGCGGCGTCGATGCACTGCTGCATGTTTCGGATATCGCCTGGCAGCGGATCGACAACCCGGCCGAGATGCTCAAGGCCGGCCAGAAGGTGACGGCCGAGATCATCAAGATGAATCCGGAGACCGGCAAGGTCTCCATTTCGATGAAGGCATTGCAGGACGATCCGTGGAAACGGGCGGCCGACCATTATGAGCCCGGCATGCGCGTGACCGGTACCGTGCGCCGCCTGCTCGATTTCGGCGCCGTCGTCGAACTGGAGCCGGGCATCGAAGGTCTGATCCATCGCTCCGAGATGAGCTGGACCCGCAAGGATGTGAACCCGACTCAGGTACTGACCGAAGGCGATGTCGTGGATGTCGCAGTTCTGGAGATCGATCCGGATGCGCGCCGCCTGCGCCTGAGTCTCAAGGCGGTCGGCGAGAATCCGTGGCAGACTTGGCTGGCAAAGCATCCGGTGGGCTCCCGCGTGACCGGCAAGATCAAGAACATCACCGATTTCGGTTTCTTCGTGCCGGTGGCCGACGATCTGGACGGACTGGTGCACATGGAGAACCTCTCCTGGGAGCAGGATGGCGCCGAGGCCATGCAGGCCTACCAGAAGGGGCAGGAGGTCGAATGCGTCGTGCTGGGTGTGGATGTCGAACGGCAGCGCATCTCGCTGGGCATCAAGCAGATTTCGGCCGATCCGTTCGAACTGTTCCTGGCCGGTGTGAAGAAGGGCAGCAGCGTTTCCGGCAAGGTTGTCGACGTCAAGTCGGGTGGTGCGACCATCGAACTGGTCGACGGCGTGATGGCCAACCTGTCGATGCGCGAGGTGCCGCGCGACCACGATGAGATCAAGGTCGGCAGTGAAATCGAGGCCAAGATCATCGACGTCAATCGTCGTCGCCGTCAGGTAGAATTGTCGATCCGCCAGCAGCTGCGCGACGAGGAGCGCGAGGCGGTCAGCAACTACTCCCGTTCAGTGCAGGAGGAGAAGGCTCCGTCGGCGCTGGCGCTGGAGTTGCAGCGCAAGCTGTTGGCAAAAGGCAACACGCCGTCCAAAAGCTGACTTGCACATTGCAGGGCTTTGACTATGTTAGGGGACAGGTGGAGGGCGTGATATGACGAAATCCGAGTTGGTGGACATTATTGCCGAGTCGCATGGCGAAATTACCCGGCGCGAGGCGGAAGTCGTGGTCAATACGATCTTCGCGGCGATCGGGGATGCCCTGTCCACAGGCGATCGGGTCGAACTCCGTGGATTCGGCAGCTTCACCACCAAACGGCGCAATGCACGCACCGGGCGCAACCCGAAAACCGGCGAATCCGTCTCGGTACCGGCCAAGGTCGTGCCGCATTTCAAGCCGGGCAAGGAGTTGCGCGAGCGGGTTGATCAGGCCGGCTGAAATCCCGGCTGACGGCGCATAGGCAAGTCCGGCATGTCGCAAATCAACTGGATCAACGTCCTGCTGCTGGTCGTCCTGACATCGTTTGCAACGATGTTCGCCGTTGCCAATGTCTTGCCAGTCGAAATCCATTTCCTGGGCTTCTCGAGTTCACCGTTGCCGGCCTATGTGCCGATCTTCACGGCGTTTCTGATCGGGTTTGCCGGCGGGGTGCTGGCGCTGAGCTTCTCGCGCCGCAAGCACAAACAGGAGATCGCGCAACTACGCCAGGAGAACCAGAGCCTGCGCTCCGAAGTTACCAACCTGCGTAATATCCCCCTGCAAGACGACCTATGAACACATTGCTGCTCGCCATCACGGCGATTTCATTGCTGGTGCTGATCGCGCTGGTGCTGATTCCGAGGCGCGACGAACCCGCGGATATGCAGCCGGCAGAGGACGAGCGTATCTCGCCGCTGTTGCGAGGCATCAATTACCTGCTTTCCGACGAGCCGGACCGTGCCCTGCAGGAGATGGTGCAGGTGGCTCGCCTGCGTTCCGAGGCGGCCGAGGTTTATATGGCGCTGGGCGAGATGTTTCGTGCCAAGGGCGAATACGGTCGTGCGGTTCGCATTCACCAGAACCTGCTGGCCCGGCCGGATCTTCCGGCAACGATGCGTGTGCAGGCGATGTTCGCGCTGGCCCGAGACTTCCATGCCGGCGGCCTGCTCGATCGTGCCTTGCAGCATTACCGCAAGGTTCTCGATATGCGCTCCGACCATGTCGAGTCGCTGGAGGCGAGCCTCAGGATTCGCGAGCAGAGCAGCGAGTGGCTGCTCGCCGAGGAGCTGCTCTCCCGGCTGGAGCAGGTGCGCGGCGCATCTTACGGTTCGCACCGTGCCTATCTGTTTGCCGAGGTCGCTGTGCAGGCGCTGAAGTCCGGGCGGGATGACGAAGCCGTTCGTTATGCGACACGGGCCCTTGAACTGGATTCGACATGCGCACCGGCACGCATGGTCATGGTCGAGCGGGGATTGAAAGAGGGGGACTTCAAAGCGGTGGATGAGGCGACGCGGACCCTGTTCACCAGCAATCCGGAACACTTCCCGTTGCTGCTGCCGGTCTTGCTCAGGCACAAGAAGTTTGCCGCCAGGGCTGGCAAGGCGTTGTTGCTGGAGTTATGGCGTCAGAACGGCAGCGAGGAGATGGCCCTAGCCTGGCTGGAAGCTGTTGCCGAGCGAGATGGCCGGGAGCCGGCACGTGCCCTGGCGAGCGAGCTTGCCTACTCGCCTTCGAGTCTGCGTGCCGCACTTCGCCTGCAGGCGGCAACCGGAGACTCCGATGATGCCGAATTTGCCCGCGACTGGCGCAGCAGCGTGAAGAACTACGTTTGCGAACTTTGCGGTGTCGAGGTCAAGGTCGTGCGCTGGCAGTGCCCGCAGTGCCATGCCTGGGGTACCATGCACCCGATCAAGGGAGGGATGGCCTGATGTCGGATCTGGAATTGCGCGATCACGTCATGGTGGCGCTGGATGTGCCGGATGCGGCAGCGGCCCTGGCAATGCGCGATCGTCTCGGCGATGCGGTCGGCTGGCTGAAGGTCGGTCTGCGGCTTTTTGTTGCCGAAGGGCCGACACTGGTTCGCGAACTGCGTCGAAGCCACCGTGTTTTCCTCGATCTCAAGTTTCACGATATTCCCAATACCGTGGCGGAGGCCGTTGCCAGTGCGGGCGGACTCGGTGTGGAGATGGTGAATGTGCATGCCGGCGGTGGCCAGGAGATGCTGCTGCGGGCTGCCGAAGCGGCACACCGTTTTCCCGCCATGCAGCTGATCGCCGTGACCGTACTGACCAGCGATCCGATGCCGAAGGCCGAGGCGAAGGCGGTCGCTCTCGAACGTGCGACGCTCGCCCGCGACTGCGGCCTTGCAGGCGTGGTGTGCAGCGTGCATGAGGTAGCGGCCATCAAGGATCGTTGTGGCGGAGATTTTGTCACCGTCACCCCCGGCATCCGCTGGGGTGACCAGGATGTGCAGGATCAGAAGCGCGTCGCTGACCCGGCATCGGCGGCAAAAGCCGGTGCCGATCACCTGGTGATCGGCCGGCCGATCCTGCAGGCTGCCGATCCTCGGGCGGCGGCACTCGAGGCTCTGGCGATGATCCGGGAAGGCCGTGAGCGCTGACGCCTACGAGGCGGGCCTTGTCGCCTACGCCTGCCGTTCCGGCGAGTCGCGCGGCCGGCGCTATCCGGAAGCTGAATCGCAGACCCGCAATCCCTTCCAGCGCGACCGCGACCGCATCATCCACAGCACCGGTTTCAGACGTCTCGAATACAAGACCCAGGTGTTCGTCAATCATGAGGGGGACCACTACCGTACGCGGCTGACCCACTCACTGGAGGTGGCGCAGATCGCCCGCTCGATCTGTCGCGCCATGCGGTTGCACGAGGATCTGGCCGAGGCGGTGGCGCTGGCCCACGATCTCGGTCATACGCCGTTCGGTCACTCCGGTCAGGATGCCCTGAACAGCGTGATGCAAGCATACGGAGGTTTTGAACACAACCGGCAGTCACTGCGGATCGTCGAGAATCTCGAAAAGCGCTATATCGCCTTCCCGGGACTGAATCTGACCTACGAAACCCGCGAGGGGCTGGTCAAGCATCATTCGCCGCACGATACGCCCCGCAATCAGGATCTGGCCGAATATCATCTTGACGAACAGTCCACGCTCGAGGCCCAGATCGGCAACCTCTCCGACGAGGTTGCCTACAACAATCACGATGTGGATGACGGCTTGCGCGCCGGCATCCTGCATCTGGACGGCTTGCGTGAGGTCGAGCTGTTCCGCAGGCATCTGGATGAGGTCGAGGCGGAATATGCCGGTGTCGATGAGCGGCTGAAGGCGACTGAAACGATCCGCCGGATGATCAATTTCCTGATCATGGACGTCATTCGGGAAACACGGCTGCGGATCGAACAGGCCGGCATCGCTTCGCTGGGCGATGTCCGTGCATCAGGAAAGCCGCTGGTCGGTTTCTCGCGTGAAGTCCGGCAGATGAACGGCGAACTGAAAAAGTACCTGTTCCGCAACATGTACCACCATTACCGGGTGATGCGCATGGCCACCAAGGCCGAGCGGGTGGTGAAGGATATGTTTCACGCCTATATGGAGCATCCGGCCATGCTGCCGGAGGGGGGGCAACACAGGATTGCGTCAGCCGGTGCCGAAGGGAGGGACGAAGGCAAAAAGGCGCGGGTCATTGCCGACTACATTGCCGGTATGACCGACCGTTACGCGCTGGAGGAGTACGACCGCCTGTTCAACGTCCACGCCCGGACCTGACGGCAGATGAGGGGCTGGGGATCAGCCCTCCTTGATATAGAACTCCATCTTGGTGTCGCCCAGTTCGATGACGTCGCCGTCGTTCAGGGTGCGCGGCTGCTCGCCGACGGTTTCACCGTTCACCTTCGGTTTGGCCATGCCTTCCAGGTGGGCGATGTGGTAGCCGGTCGGACGGCGGGTGATCACTGCTGCCTGCTTGCCGACGGTCAGGCCCTTGATCTTGATCTTGCAGGCATCGCCCTTGCCGAGGCTGGTCAACGATGCGGAGAGGTCGAAGCTGCGGCCTGCCATCGGGCCGGCCAGGATCTGCAGGCCGGCCAGCGGCATGCCCGCGGCAGCCCGGCTTTGCATGGTGTCGCTCTGCGCCAGCGCGGCCTTGGCCTGCGGCGAGATGACCATGGTCTTGTCGATTTCCTCTTCCATTTCCGGTTCTGGAGAAGTGGCTGCGATGGGCTGTTTGTCCTCGAGATCCACATAGGTCAGCGTATGCTTGCCGATCACGATCTGGTCGCCGTGCTTCAGCACATGTTTGGTGACATGCTTGTCGTTAACGAGTGTGCCGTTGGTGCTGCCCATATCCTCGAGGATGGCCTTGTTGCCGATTTTCAGCACGCGAGCATGCCGGCCGCTGACCGCCAGGTTGTCGATGTGGATCGTATTGTCGGGCTTCCGACCGATCGTCGTCTCCTCCTGATCGAGAGGGCACTCGGAGATGATCGAGTCTTTAAACTTGAGAATCAGCTTGCTAGCCATGGTTCTCCTCCGTACTGGGCAGTATCCACATTAATTTTTTCCTAGCAATCGCGAAAATACGCCACGCTTGCGCTGGAAGCGTTTGTTGGTGCGAATCAGGATGACGGAAATGTTGTCCGGTCCGCCGGCATCGTTGGCCAACTGGATCAGCTGGGCTGCCGCCTTGCGCAGGTCGCGGCCGAATTCGGTCAGCGTGAGGCGGATCGCCTCGTCAGGAACCACATCGGTGAGTCCGTCCGAGCACATCAGGTAGATGTCGCCCGCCTGCACGATATCCTCGACGATGTCGGGGTCGACACCCGGTTCGACGCCCAGTGCCCGGGTGACCAGGTTCTTGATCGACGAGTTGCGTGCATCATCGGCGGTCAACAGTCCGCGACGGACCTGCTCCTGGATCAGCGAATGGTCCTCGGTGACGTGCGACAGGATGTCGCCGCGCAACCTGTACATGCGCGAATCGCCGACATGCGCAGCGGTGACACGATCGGCATAGAAGACGGCAACCACGACGGTTGTACCCATGCCCATGCATTCGGGTCTGTGCTGTGCTGTTTCGTAAATGGCGTCATTGGCCGTGGCAACCGAATGCCGGGCCATGACCGACTCGCCGGTGAAGCCTGTGTCGTCATCCACCTCGGCTTCCTTCATGCGCGGCAGCTGGTCTTTCAGCATGCGGGTGATGATGTCCACAGCCATGGCACTGGCGACTTCGCCGGCATTATGGCCGCCCATGCCGTCGGCCAGGACCGCGATCCCGTGCGTCGGGGTAATGCCGACGCAATCCTCGTTGTGACTGCGACGGACACCGACATCGGTCGCGGCATGCATCTCAATGGCGCTCATCAACTACCTCCCTGCGCATGCATGTCATTCAAGCATTGAATGATGCCTTTGACCAGTTCGTTGCCGGTGCCGATTCTGGTGTTCGGATCCTTGGACAACAGTTTGTCGATCAGCCTGCTGAGGCTCTCGGGCAATTCGGGGCAATGCTCGCGAATATCCGGATGCGGTTCGTTGGCGATCTGGAACATCAGCGTGGCCATAGAATCGCCGCGGAAGGGGCGGGTGCCGGTCAGCATTTCGTACATCATCACGCCCAGCGAGAAGAGATCGGAGCGGCCGTCGACATGCTTGCCGGAGAGCTGTTCGGGCGACATGTAGGATGGCGTGCCGAGCACGACACCCGTCTTGGTCTTGCTCGAGGCGGTGATACGGGCGATACCGAAGTCGGTCACCTTGATGGTCTTGTTCTTCAGCAGCATGATATTCGCCGGCTTGATGTCGCGGTGGATGACGCCCTTGCCGTGGGCGTAGTTCAGCGCTTCGGCGACCTTGCCGATGATCTTCAGTACGGCCACCTTGGAGAGCAGCTTGCCCGGCTTGGTGAACGGCGACAGATCGGAGCCGTTCAGGAACTCCATGGCGATATAGGCCAGATCGTGCTCCTCACCGGCATCGAAGATGGTGACGATGTTCGGGTGGTTGAGCATGCCGGCAGTTTCGGCCTCGCGGAAGAAACGCTCCTTCACCTCCTCCAGTTCGTCGGCCTCGAATTCCTGCGACAGGGCCATCGTCTTGATGGCGACTTCGCGGTTGATCTTCGGGTCGCGGCCCAGGTAAACGGTACCCATCGCACCCTTGCCGAGCTCCTTGACGATCTCGTAGCGGCCGAGTGTCGGCTTGGCGCCGCCGGTGATGAGCAGTGTGGACATGCCGCCGCCGGTGGTGCTGGAGCCGAAGATCAGTGTTTCGCCGGCGTTCTTCACTCGCTCGAGGCGGGCGGCGATATCCTTGTAGTTCGGATTGGTCTCGCTCATGTACTCGTAGACGGCCATCGCCTTGTTGAACTGGCGCTTGCGTTCGAAATCGAGCGCCAGGTTGTAGAGGATGGAGAGGATGTCGTCGTTGACCGGGCACTTGCGGAACTTGTCGAAGGCCATGTCGAGCATGCCCTGGCTCTGGAAGGAGAGACCGAGCATCTTGTTGGTTTCGGCGGAGTCGGCGGAGATCTTCTGCCGGTCCTCTTCGGTGGCGAAATAGCGCTTGGTGGTCAAGAGGATGTGGCCGGTCAGCAGCAGCGCCGCAGCCGTCATCGTCTGGATCCACAGGGCGGAGCCGGTCAGCAGCAGCACATCGGCGGCAATCAGTGTGACGAACAGCAGGCCGGAGATCAGTGCCCCCATGCCGGCGCCGAGACGCGGCAGCAGCAGGATGAGGTAGAGGGCCACCAGCAGCAGCAGGCCGAGCTCAACCATCATCGCCCAGGTCGGGTGGGTGAAGAAGTCCTCCTTGAGGATGCTCTGCAGGGTGTTGGCGTTGAATTCGACGCCGCTCATGCGGGTGTTGACGGGGGTGACCAGCGTGTCGCCGATGCCATTGGCGGTGATGCCGATCAGTACGATCTTGTCCTTCAGCAGGCTGGCCGGAATGCGGCCGGCCTGTACGTCATAGAAGGAGTAGGTGGTGAAATCCTTGCCCGTCTTCTTGTCGGTATGGAAAGCCGGGCGCATGCGCAGCTGCGGATCGGTACCGATGGTCAGGGCTCCCAGTTCGATACCGGTCTCGCTGTTGATGCGGATATCCTGCATCGACAGGTTGAGATCCTTGGCCGCCATCAGCAGCGACATCGACGGGAAGTACCGGCCGTAATAGTTGATCGCCAGCGGTTCGGTACGCACGCTGCCGTCGGAATCGACGGCGACGTTCAGGTGGCCGAGGCCGGCAGCGGCTTCGGCCAGGTCGTCGTACGGATAGCGCATCTTGACGGCTGTGAGTGGCGCCAGAATGCCGGCCGGGTCGGAGACCTGCGGAATGGCGTCGCGCGCAATGTAGTCCGGCAGCTGCTGGTCCGGCTTGCCGCGCGGCGTGCCGAGTTCGAAGAATATCGGCATCAGCGTATTCCCGGATTTCGTCACGGCATCAGCCAGTACCTTGTCCTCGTCCATGGCACGCGCATCGGCCAACACCTTGGCGGCTTCGGCATCCTTGCCCTGCTGCTTGAGCAGTTCGGCCAGCTGCAGCTGCGCATTGAGGCCGCGGGGTTTCTCCAGCGTTTCGCTGTAGAAGATGTCCACGCCGATGAGGCGGGCGCCGGCCTGGGCTACCTTGGTGATCATGTCGGCGATCGTCGTACGCGGCCATGGCCAGCGGCCGATGCGGTCGATCGAATCGTCGTCGATGGCCAGAATGACGATCCTGTTGTCGGCAGGGTGCTGGCTTGCAGCGACACCGACGTCGTAAGCCTGGTATTCGAGCGTGCGGAGCGGCGAGAAACCGGTAAAATGGGCAACGAGGAAAAGCAGGCTGATCAGGACGCCCACAAACCAGTCGGATTTCCAAAAACTGCTGAGATTCAAAGCTATTGCCCCTCCATGTTCATGCAATATAGCATGGCATGACCCTAACTTCCATATCCTGCGTATGATGGCAAGGTAAAGGGGCGGAAGGCAAGGTTCAATTGCGGCTTCATGATCGGTCTGCCGCCATCAGGCCGAACCCGGCCCGAAATCTCCTGATAATGCTGTGACAACAGGCACGAAAACGGATGGCCTATCTCAGGTTGACAGGCCGGGTGTCGGTTCGTACCGTTCGCCGCCTCACATTCCCCGGTAGCTCAGTGGTAGAGCAGGTGACTGTTAATCACCTGGCCGCTGGTTCGAGTCCGGCCCGGGGAGCCATATGAGCCAGGGGCCTGCGAGCAATCGCGGGCCCCTGTTGCTTTCAGCCAGCTTTTTTCAGGCGTCATTCCCTTTATTCGCCGGGGCGGAACTCCTAGAGTGAGGCGATCAACCGTGCGGGAGGAGTGTGTGGCCAAGATGCGTATCGAACGGGACTCGATGGGCGAGATGCAGGTTCCCGAAAATGCCATGTACGGTGCCCAGACGGCGCGGGCGCTGGCCAATTTTCCAGTCTCCGGACTGCGCTTTCCGCGCGAATTCATCAAGGCTCTCGGCCGTATCAAGCATGCGGCGGCTGCCGTCAACCTGGCGCTCGGCAAGCTCGATATGCCGCGTGCGAAGCTGATCGGGCAGGCGGCCAGCGAGGTGGCCGACGGGCAGTGGGACGCCGAGTTCGTGCTCGATATCTTCCAGACCGGTTCGGCGACCAGTACCAACATGAATGCCAACGAGGTGATCGCCCATCGCTGCGCACAGCTCGACACCAAGGTGAGTGTGCATCCGAACGACCATGTCAACATGGGGCAGTCGTCGAACGATGTGATTCCGACCGCCATCCACCTTGCCGCCGCCGATCTGCTGGTGCATACGCTGTTGCCGGCACTGACGCACCTGCACAAGGCGTTGCAGAAACAGGCCAACGCCTGCATGGATGCGGTAAAGATCGGCCGCACGCACCTGATGGACGCCACCCCCGTGACCCTTGGCCAGGAGATTTCCGGCTGGGCCAGACAGGTGGAGCTGGGTATCGAGCGGCTGTACGCCTGCCTGCCGCGGCTGACCGAGCTGGCGCAGGGAGGCACGGCGGTCGGTACCGGACTGAACACGCATCCCGAATTCGGCGCCCGCGTGGCGGCCGAGCTTTCCGATATCTACGACATCGAATTCCGCGAGGCGGCCAATCACTTCGAGGCGCAGGCGGCACAGGATGCAGCGGTCGAGCTTTCCGGCCAGTTGCGTACCGTCGCGGTGTCGCTGGTGAAGATCGCCAACGACGTGCGGCTGCTCAACGCCGGGCCGCGCTGCGGCATCGGCGAGATCACCGTGCCGGCTGTGCAGCCCGGCTCGTCGATCATGCCCGGCAAGGTGAACCCGGTGATCGCCGAGTCGCTGGCGCAGGTCTGCGCCCAGGTGATCGGCAACGATGCGGCGGTCACCTTCGGTGGCGCTTCAGGCTTGCTCGAGCTGAATGTCATGCTGCCGGTGATCGCCCACAACCTGCTGGAGAGCGAGCGTTTGCTGGCGGCGGCCTGCCGGATGTTTGCCGACAGCTGCATCGCAGGGCTTGTTGCCAATCGTGAGCGCTGTGCCGAGCAGATCGAATGGAGCATGAGCATGGTCACCTCGCTGGCGCCGGTGATCGGCTACGACCGGGCGGCAGGGCTGGCCAAGCAGGCGGTCGCCGAGGGCAAAACCGTGCGGCAGCTGTGCGTAGAGCAGCAGGTGTTGCCGGAGGAAGAACTCGACAGGTTGCTCGATCCGACCTCCATGCTCGGCCCGCACAGCTGATAGGGATACCTGTTCAGCGCATCCCTACGGCGGGCTCGACAGTTGCAGGCCGGATTCGTAAGCTTCGCGCACTGATGATCCGGGGCATTTCATGAGTACAAACGAGGCAATCCTTGCACTGGCCGACGGCCGCATCTTCCGTGGCCAGCCATTGGGACATATCGGGCATACGGTCGGCGAGGTCTGTTTCAACACGTCGCTGACCGGCTATCAGGAGATCCTCACCGATCCCTCCTATACCGACCAGATCATCACCTTCACCTATCCGCAGATCGGCAATGTCGGCGTCAACGATGCCGACATGGAGTCGGAGGCGGTCGCGGCACGCGGCCTGATCGTCCGCCAGCCGACCCGAATCACCTCCAATTTCCGCGCCGAATCCGATTTCGACGCCTGGCTGAAGGCGCGCAAGGTGGTCGGCATCGCCGGTATCGATACCCGCGCGTTGGTCCGGCATCTGCGCGACAACGGCGCCCAGAACGGCGTCATCGCCTCCGACGGCATGAGCGAGGCGGATGCCGTGGCGATGGCGAAAAGCTGGGAGGGGCTGGAAGGACGCGATCTGGTCGGCCAGGTCAGCTGCAAGAAGGCCTATGTCTGGGAAGAGGGTAGCTACGATCTGAAAGCTTCGGCGTTCAGGCGGCCTGCGATCCGGGCGAACGTCGTGGCGATCGATTCCGGCTGCAAGAAAAACATCTTCCGCAAACTGGCCGACCGCGGCCTGCGGGTGACCGTGGTGCCGGCGCAGAGTAGTGTCGACGAGATCATGGCCTACAAGCCGGACGGTATCTTCCTCTCCAACGGCCCGGGTGATCCGGCGGCCGTCACCTATGCGGTCAAAACCATCCGCGGCCTGCTGGACAAGGAAGTCCCGATCTTCGGTATCTGCATGGGCCACCAGCTCTTGAGCCAGGCACTGGGACTTTCCACCTTCAAGCTGAAGTTCGGCCACCGCGGTGGCAATCACCCCGTCAAGGACGAGACCACCGGCAAGATCGAGATCACCAGCCAGAATCACGGCTATGCGGTGCGCGACGATGCCGTGCCGGCCAATGTCGAGATCACCCATCGCTCGCTGTTCGACGGCACCGTCGAGGGGTTGCGCGTGAAGGACAAGCCGGTCTTCTCGGTGCAGTACCACCCGGAGGCGAGCCCCGGTCCGCACGATGCCGATTACCTGTTCGACCGCTTCGCCGAACTGATTCGCTGATCC